>NZ_CP029352.1:175000-475000 GCF_003130795.1 Azospirillum thermophilum | reverse complement strand
CCGCGGCGCAGCCGGTTCTCGCCCAGGAACAGCAAGATGGGGGCGGCGATGAAGATCGACGAGGAGGTGGCGAGGAAAATGCCGAAGATCAGCACGATGCCGAAGTCCTGCAACGCCTCGCCGCCGAACAGCGCCAGCGGGATGATCGACAGCAGCGTGCACATGGAGGTGCCGAGCGTGCGGTTCAGCGTCTCGTTGATCGACAGGTCGATCAGGTCGCGCAGCGGCATCTTCTTGTAAATGCGCAGGTTCTCGCGCATCCGGTCATAGACGACCACCTTGTCGTTGACCGAATAGCCCATGATGGTCAGGATCGCCGCGATCGCCGTCAGGTTGAACTGCATGCCGGTGACGGCGTAGAAGCCGACCACCTTGGTGATGTCGAGCAGCAGGGTCACCACGGCGCCGAAGCCGAACTGCCATTCGAAACGGAACCAGATGTAGACCAGCATCGCCAGCATGGCGAGGCCGAGCGCCAGCATGCCGTTGGCGAACAGCTCGCCGCTGACCGAGGCGCCGACCGCCTCGACGCGGCGCACCTGCGTGCCGGGCACCGCCTGGGCCAGCGTATTGCGCACCCGGTCCGCCGCCACCTGCTGGGCGGCGTCGTCGCCCGGCTGGCGCTCCAGCCGGATCAGGACGTCCTGCGGCGAGCCGAACTCCTGCAGCGCGACCTGCCCCATGCCGAGCTGCCCCAGCGTGTGGCGCAGCGACGGGAAATCGGCGGCCTGCGGCGTGCGGGCCTCGATCACGATGCCGCCGCGGAAGTCGATGCCGTAGTTCAGGCCGGGATAGAAGAACAGGACCACCGAAGCGATCGACAGGACCGCCGACACGACGAGGCCGGCGATGCGGCCGTTCATGAACGGGATCTTGGTGTTGTCGGGAACCAGGCGAAGCCGGAACATGGCGATACCTCTCAGACCGGCAGGGTGGCCGGGCGCGTCCGGCGGAGCCACGTCACCATCATCAGGCGCACCAGCACCGTCGCGGTGAACATGGAGATGAGGATTCCGAAGGTGATGGTGACCGCGAATCCCTTGATGGTGCCGGTGCCGAAGATGAACAGCAGCGCCATCTTGATCGCCGTCGTCAGGTTGGAGTCGACGATGGTGCTGTAGGCGCGGCTGAAGCCGGCCTCCATCGAGGCGAAGACGCCCCGGCCCTTCTTCGTCTCCTCGCGGATGCGCTCGTTGATCAGGATGTTGGCGTCCACCGACAGGCCGAGGCCGAGCAGGATGCCCGCGATGCCCGGCAGCGTCAGCGTGGCGTTCAGGATCGACAGGGCGGCCAGCGTCAGCACGATGTTGACCAGCAGGGCGAAGCAGGCGAAGGAGCCGAACAGCCCGTAGGACGCGATCATGTAGATGCAGACCATGACGAAGCCGACGCCGACCGCCATCAGGCCGGCACGGATCGAATCGGCGCCGAGGTCGGGGCCGACCGTGCGCTCCTCGATCACCTTCAGCGGCGCGGGCAGGGCGCCGGCGCGCAGCAGCACGGCGAGGTCGTTGGCCGAGGCGGCGGTGAAGTTGCCGCTGATCTGGCCGCGGCCACCGGTGATCGGCTCGCGGATGACCGGGGCGCTGATGACCTTGTTGTCGAGCACGATGGCGAAGGGCCGGCCGACATTGGCCTTGGTGATCTCGGCGAAACGGCTGGAGCCGACGCTGTCGAACTCGAAGCTCACCACCCACTCGCCGGTCTGGGAGTTGGTGGAGGCCTGCGCGTTCTTCAGGCTGGCGCCGTCGACCTCGATCTTCTTGCGCACGACGTAGCTGGACTGGGTCCGCCCGCCTTCGGCCGACGGCAGGATCTCGAAGCCCGGAGGCGCGCGGCCGGTCGTCGGGTCGGCATTCACGTCGACCAGGCGGAAGGTCATCTTGGCGGTGGTGCCCAGCAGCCGCTTGACCCGGTCGGGATCCTCGACGCCGGGCAACTGGACCAGGATGCGGTCGGTGCCCTGGCGGGCGATGATCGGCTCGTTGACGCCGGTCTCGTCGATGCGGCGGCGGACGATCTCGATCGACTGCTCGATGGCCTGGGTGGCGCGGTCGCGCAGCGCCACGTCGCTCAGCGTCGCGGTCACGGTGCTGCCGCTGGAGGCGATCTCCAGATCGGGCACGCCGCCGCCCAGCGCCCCGCCCCCCACGCGGTTGACCAGCGAGCGCAGCGCCTTGACCGCGTCGTCCGACTGGGCGGGGTCGCGGAGCTGGACGGTGACCGCCCGTTCGCCGGCATTGATCGCGGTGTAGCCGACATTGGCCTGACGCAGTTGCTGGCGCGCGCCGTCGACCACCCCCTCGACCCGGTCGCGGATCACCGCGGCCATGTCGACCTCCAGCAGCAGGTGCGACCCGCCGCGCAGGTCGAGGCCGAGCGAGATCCGCGTGTTGGCGTACCAGGAGGGCAGGCTCGCCAGCGTCTCGCGGCTGAGGAAATTGGGCAGGCTCAGCACGAAGCCGAGGGCACAGATCAGGACGATCGCGTAGATCTTCCAGCGCGCGAAATACAGCATGCGTCAATCAATCCTGTAGGACGTCGGCCCGGCCGGACCACCGGGGGCCGACAGCGCCACGACCGGTTACTTGCGGCCGAACAGCTTGCCGATCCCGCCGCCGGCGGCCGGGGCGTCGGCCGGCTTGTCAGCCTCGGCCGTCGTGGCGTCGCCGCCGCCCTTGCCCGCCGGTTCGGTCTTGGCGAGCACGAGGTTGATGGTGGACCGCAGGCAGCGCACGCGCACATTCTCCGCGATCTCCACCGTCACCTCGTCCTCGGGGCCGACCTTGATCACGGTGCCGATGATGCCGCCGCCGGTCACCACGCGGTCGCCGCGGCGGATCGCCTCGAGCATCGCCTTGTGCTCCTTCATCTTCTTCTGCTGCGGACGGATCAGCAGGAAGTAGAAGACGACGAAGATCAGAATCAGCGGCAGGAACTGCACGATCATGTCGCCGCCGCCGGCGGGCGCCGCGGTCTGTGCATAAGCCGTCGAAACGAACATCTGGAGCTCCTTGTGGTTGGTCCCGGGACGGCCTGGCCGCCAACGGGGCCACGGACCGGGACGCCGCGACTATAGCCGCCCGTATCCGCGATGCAATGGATTCCGGGCGATTCCGGAGGGGTCCCGCGGCTCCCGGATGGCTTGTGCGGCCGTCCGGCTGTGATACCGTGCGATCGCGACGGAAAGATGGCTGCGCGCGCGGCCGGTTTCCATGGAATTTTGCGCAACATCCGGACTTCGATGACCACCGAAACGCAACTTCTGCCGCTGCTGACCCGCATCGCCGAGGCGCTGGAGCGGCTCGCCCCGCCGCCGGCCGACGCTCTGGCGCTCGCTCCCGCCGACGCCTATGTGTGGCACGCCGACCCCGACCGCCTCGACCCGGTCGCCGCCGTGAACCGGGTGGAGATCGACCTTCTGCAGGGGGTGGAGCGGCAGCGCGACATCCTGCTCGACAACACCCGCCGCTTCGCCGCCGGGCTGCCGGCCAACAACGCCCTGCTCTGGGGATCGCGCGGCACCGGCAAGAGCTCCCTGGTCAAGGCGGTCCATGCGGTCGTCTGCGCGCAGAAGCCGGGCACCCTGGCGCTGGTCGAAATCCACCGCGAGGACATCCCCACCCTGCCCCGCCTGCTGGGCCGCCTGAAGGGCGAACCGCGGCGCTTCGTGCTGTTCTGCGACGACCTGTCCTTCGACCACGACGACGCGCACTACAAGTCGCTGAAGGCGGTGCTGGAAGGCGGGATCGAGGGGCGGCCGGACAACGTCGTGTTCTACGCCACCTCCAACCGCCGGCACCTGATGCCGCGCGACATGATCGAGAACGAGCGGTCGACCGCCATCAACCCCGGCGAGGCGGTGGAGGAGAAGGTCTCGCTTTCCGACCGCTTCGGCCTGTGGCTCGGCTTCCACAACTGCGATCAGGCGACCTACTTCGCCATGATCGACGGCTATGCCCGCCGCTTCGGACTCGACCTGCCGGTCGAGCAGCTCCGGGCGGAGGCGGTGGAATGGGCCGTGACGCGCGGCAGCCGGTCCGGCCGCGTCGCGTGGCAGTTCATCCAGGACCTGGCCGGTCGTCTCGGGAAGCCCCTTCGCTAGGCTTCGGCTCCATCTGGTCGCCGGGATCGACGGCCTGGCTCCCCTTGCGCAGCTCGAAATGGAGCTGCGGGCTGGTGACGGAGCCGGTCTGGCCGACCCGGCCGACGAGCTGGCCGCGCTTCACGCTCGCCCCGCGCTCCACCTCGATGCGGTCGAGGTGGGCGTAGGCGGTGATCCAGCCGTCGGCGTGCTTGATCAGCAGCAGGTTGCCGAAGCCGCGCAGCTCGTTGCCGGCATAGGCCACCACGCCGTTGTCGGCGGCGACCACCGCCGCCCCCTTGGACGCGGCGATGTTCAGCCCGTCATTGTGCATGCCGTCCGGCTTCGGGCCGTAGCCCGAGATCAGCTTGCCCTTCACCGGCCACAGGAAGCGCTTGCCGCCGCGCGGCGGCGGAGCGGCGTCCGCCTTCGGCGGCTCGGCCGCCGCCACGTCCTGCTGCGGCTGCGACGGGGCGTTGCGGTTGGCCGGCGGCGGCGAGGGGACGGGAACCGGGGCCTGGGCGACGGCCGGCGGGGCGGTCTGCGGCGCCTGATCCGCCGGCTTGGAGCCGGGCGGCCGCAGATAGGTCGGGGCCTGCCCCGGCTGGTAGGCCGTCCCCGGCTCGCCCGGCTGCTGCGCGTCGGCCGTGGCGGGGGCGCCGCTGCCCGGCTTGGGCGGCGGCAGCGGCGTGGCGGTCACGCCGGAGACGCTGGAGGCACCGCCGGCGGAGCTGCTGCCCGGCGGCGGCAGTTCGGTCGCCTGGACGGAGCCGCGGCTGGCCGTCCCGCCGGCCGGCGGGGTGAGCGGCACCGGGGCGCCCGCGCCCTCGCCGCCCTCGGCCACAGCCGTTCCGGCGCCGCGCCCCTCGCCCGGCAGGCGGAGCGTCTGGCCGGCCTGCACGGCATAGGGCGGCGTCAGGTTGTTGATGCGGGTCAGCTCGCTGACGTCGACATTGTGCATCCGCGAGATGCCGTAGAGCGTGTCGCCCTTCTGGACCACATACTGCCGCGAGGTCGGCAGGGTCAGGCGCTGCCCGACCTCCAGCTTGTAGGGCGGGCTCAGCCGGTTCGCGTCGATCAGGTCGCGCAAGGGCACGTTGTAGCGCTTGGCGATCAGGTAGGCGCTGTCGCCCTTCTGCACCGTCACGCTGCCGCCTGCCGACTCCGGCAGGGAGGACACGCTGGTGACCGGGGCAAGCCCGCCCGTCCGCTCGCAGGCGGCGAGCGCCAGCGCGAGCGTTGCGGAGACCAGGAGGGTCTTGACCATGGACCGGTGCGCGCGACCGGCCTCCCGCGCTGCGACGCTCACGCCGGCCGCTCGGGCGGCGACGCCTCGGCCGGAGGATCGGACAGCAGGGGAACGAAACGGACGGGCCACAGATCCTCCCGGGTCAAGCCAGTGTCGGTGCGGCGGATGCGGACCACACGCTGTTCGCGATAATCCCCACCCAGCGGAATGACCATGACACCACCAACCGCGAGCTGATCCGTCAAGTCCTTTGGCGGCTCCGGGCCACCGGCGGCGGTGACCAGTATGCGCTCGAAGGGCGCCAGCTCCGGCCACCCCCTGGTCCCGTCGCCGTGCCGCGTGGTGATGTTGTGGATGCGCAGTGCCTGGAAACGGCGGTTCGCCTCGTCCAGCAGCGGCTTCAGCCGCTCGATGGAATAGACCCGGCGGCACAGCCGCGACAAAATGGCCGCCTGATAGCCGGAGCCGGTGCCGACCTCCAGCACCTTCTGCCGCTCGCCCAGCTCCAGCGCCTGGGTCATCAGCCCGACCACCAGCGGCTGGCTGATGGTCTGGCCCAGGTCGATGGGCAGGGCGGTGTCCTCCCAGGCCTGATCCTGGAAGGCGTCGGGAACGAACGCGTCGCGCGGGATCGTCTCTATGGCGCCGAGAACCCTCGTGTCGGTCACGCCGGACCGGCGAAGCGCCATCAGAAGACGGATCCTGCGCGCGTTCGTCGTCACTCGAAGGCCTGTTTCAGCGTCAGCAGCGTCGGCACATGGGTCAGGTCGAGATAGACGGGGGTGATCGAGATGCCGCCGGAGAAGACGACGTGGATGTCCGTATCGGGCGCCACGTCGGCCTCGCCGCGCAGCGTGCCGATCCAGATATAGGGCTTGCCGCGCGGGTCCACCCGCTCCAGCAGCTCGTCGCCGATCTTGCGCTTGCCGTGGCGGACCACCTGCATGCCGCTCACCTCCCTCGCCGGGCGGGCGGGGAAGTTGACGTTCAGCAGCACGTTCTTCGGCCAGGCGACGGTGACCGCCCGGCGCACGACGTCGGCGCCGTGCGCCTCCGCCGCCGACCAGTCGATCGGGCTGCCGTTCTCGTAATGCTGGCTCATCGCGATGGCGGGAACGCCGAGCAGCGTCGCCTCCATCGCGGCGGCGATGGTGCCGGAATAGGTGACGTCCTCGCCGATGTTGGAGCCCTGGTTGACGCCCGACAGCACCAGCGTCGGCCGGGCGTCCTTCATCACATGGTTCACCGCCAGCAGCACGCAGTCGGTCGGCGTTCCGTCGACCGTGAAGCGCTTCTCCTCCAGCTTGCGCAGGCGGAGCGGGCGGTTGATGGTCAGGGAATGGCTGGCGGCGGACTGTTCCGTCTCCGGCGCGACCACCCAGACGTCGTCGGTGAGGGAGCGGGCGATCCGCTCCAGCACCTTCAGGCCGTTGGCGTGGATGCCGTCGTCGTTGGTGACGAGGATGCGGGCCTTCGACAGGTCCACCGGAAGGTCGAACATCAAAGCGAAATCCTCTCCACTCCGCGCATGTAGGGCCGGAGCGCTTCGGGAACCAGGATCGAGCCGTCGGGCTGCTGGTAGTTCTCCATCACCGCGATCAGGCAGCGGCCGACCGCCACGCCCGACCCGTTGAGGGTGTGCACGAACTGGGTCTGCTTCTCGCCCTTCGGCCGGCAGCGCGCCTTCATCCGCCGCGCCTGGAAGTCGCCGCAGTTCGAGCAGCTGGAGATCTCGCGGTAGGTGTTCTGGCCCGGCAGCCAGACCTCCAGGTCATAGGTCTTGCGCGAGGAGAAACCCATGTCGCCGGTGCACAGCGCCACCGTGCGGTAGGGCAGCCCCAGCCGCTCCAGGATCGTCTCGGCGCAGCGGGTCATCCGCTGATGCTCCGCCTCCGACTGGTCGGGGGTGGTGATGCTGACCATCTCCACCTTCCAGAACTGGTGCTGGCGGATCATGCCGCGGGTGTCGCGGCCGGCCGAACCGGCCTCCGCCCGGAAGCAGGGGGTCAGCGCGGTGACGCGCAGCGGCAGTTCCTCCGCCGCCACGATCTGGTCGTTGACCAGGTTGGTCAGCGGCACCTCGGAGGTCGGGATCAGGTAATGGTCCGACGGCGAGGTATGGAACAGATCCTCCTCGAACTTCGGAAGCTGGCCGGTGCCGAACAGCGCGGTGTCGCGCACCATCAGCGGCGGCGACACCTCGGTGTAGCCGTGCTCGCTGGTGTGGATGTCCAGCATGAAGTCGGCCAGCGCGCGCTCCATGCGGGCGAGGCCGCCCTTCAGCACGGTGAAGCGGGCGCCCGACATGCGGGCGGCCGCCTCGAAGTCCATCAGGCCCAGCGCCTCGCCCAGCTCGAAATGCTGCTTGGGGTTGGCGATCGGCCGGGGCTCGCCCCAGCGGCGGACCTCCTTGTTCTCCGTCTCGTCCCTGCCGTCCGGCACGTCGTCGCCGGGAATGTTGGGCAGGCCGGCGAGCAGCGCGTCGAGTTCGACGCCGAGCGCGCGCTCCTCCTCCTCGACCTGCGGCATCCGCTCCTTGAGCCGGGCCATCTCGTCGAGGATCGGCTGGGCATCGCGGCCCTCGCGCTTGGCGACACCGATATCCTTGGCCGCCTCGTTCCGGCGGGCCTGCATCTCCTGGAGCTGGGTCTGCGCGGCGCGGCGGCGGGCGTCGAGATCCAGCACGGACGACGACACCGGAGACAGCCCCCGACGGCCCAGGCCGCGGTCGAAGGCTTCGGGATTCTCACGGATGGCGCGAAGGTCGTGCATGGTTCGGACCAAATCGGGTGGTGGGACGCTGGTTATAGTGCGCCACCGGGGGAAGGTCCAGTCTCCGGCCGGCTATCGGGCGCTGCGACGGCCGCAAGGCCGCCATCCGCTTCCTTCAGGCGGCTCGACCGCAGCTCGCCCAGCGGGTCGAGGACGGGGTAGGCGGCGGAGGCCAGATGGGCGTTGATCCGCCGCAGATCCCGCAGGATGTCGAGGTGCAGCGTACTCGTCTCCTGGCTCTCCATCCGGCCGGCGCGCAGGCGCGCGACATGCGCCTCGATGGCGCGGGCCTCCAGCGTGCGCACCACCTCCTTCTCCTTCAGCAGGGCGCGGGCGGAGCGCGCGTCGCCCGATACGAACACCGCGGCGGCCAGCCTGCCCGTCTCGATCAGCCGTTCCAGCAGGCCGGCGATCTCCGCCGCCCCCTCCTCGGAGAAGCGCAGCCGCCGCCGCATCTTCTTGGCGGCGAGGTCCATCAGGTTGCGGTCGATGATGTCGCCGACATGCTCCAGGTTGATGGTCAGCGTCAGGACGTCCGATGCACGGCGGGCATCCTGCTCGTCGAGGTCCTCCAGGCTGATCTGCGTCAGGTAGCGCTTGATGGCGGCGTGCAGCCGGTCGAGCACATCGTCCATCGCCCGCACCTGGTCGAGGACGCGGCGGTCGTCGGTGCGCAGCACTTCCAGCGTGCCGCGCAGCATCGCCTCCACCGTGTCGGCCATGCGCATCGCCTCGCGCGCCGCATTGGCGATGGCGACATGCGGCGCCCGCAGTGCCGCGGGATCGAGATACTGCGGCGCGCCGGGATCGACGGCGGTGACCCTGTCGGGGAACAGCCGGGAGAGGCCGGCGGCGATCCACGGCAGGATCCCGATGAACAGCAGCGCCATCAGCAGGTTGAAGGCGACATGCGCGTCGGCGACCAGCCGTGCCGGATCCGTCCAGCCGCCGAGCAGCCGCACCGCCGGGTCGAGCGCGGCCAGCAGCAGGGCGCAGCCGGCCAGCCGGTTCAGCAGGTTGCCGACCGCCAGCCGGCGGGCCGCCGGGTTGCCGCCCGGCCCCTCCAGCACCGGATTGACGGCGCTGCCGAGATTGGCGCCGGCGACCATGGCGAGCGCCGCCTCCACCCCGATCACCTGCCCGCCGGCGAGCGAGGCGACCAGCAGCACCACCGCGACGCTGGAATGGGCCGCCCAGGTCAGCACGGCCGCGAGGGCGAGCGCCACCAGCGGATCGGCCGTCAGCAGGCCGAGCAGGCTGCGCAGCCCCGGCACCTCGGCCGACCGCTCGACCGCCGCGACCAGAAGCTGCAGCGACAGCAGCATCAGCCCGAGCCCGAGCGCCGCCCGGCCAAGGCCGCGGGTCCGCGTCCGCCCGCCGCGGCGGAAGGCGACGAAGCCAGTCACCAGCAGCACCGGCACCAGCGGCGCCACGTCGAAGGAGAGGAGCTGGACGATCAGCGCCGTGCCGACATTGGCGCCGAGCATCACCGCCAGGGCGGGCGCCAGCGGCATCAGCCCGGTGGCGGAGAAGCCGGCGGCCATCAGCCCCGTCGCGGTGCTGCTCTGCAAGAGGGTGGTGACGCCCAGCCCGGCGAGGAAGGCGCTCCAGCGGTTGCGCAGTCCCGCCCCCAGGATGTGGCGCAGGTCGGCCCCGAAGGCGCGCGTCAGCCCGCTCTGCACCATGTGCAGCCCCCACAGGAGCAGCACGACGTTCCCGGCGAGTTCCAGCAGGACATGCGTTGCCGACACTCCCTCCCCCTTTCCGTTACAGGGAAGGTGGTGGGCAGGCGGCGGTCCGGCAATATGACGATTATGTTACAGCGAAAGACCGGACGTCGACGAATCCGAGACTGGACGAGGATTGATCCCGCGTCCGCGTCAGAGCCGCAAGTCGATGATGCCGAAGGCGAGAGCATACAACTGCATCGACTGAATAACCCAATCCGCCAGCGGCTCGGTCGATTGGACCGGCTTGTTCTGGTGGGCCCTCTGCCGGGCTTCGGCACCGAGATCGCGGAAGTTCAGCAGGAGAGTCCGCACGACGATGTTGGGAACCGGCTCCGCATTCGCATGACCCCGACGCAAGGTCGCCGGCTTCCTCCGTCTCCACCAGCTGTCCTTGGCGCAGGAACAGGACGTCGCCGGATGCAGACCCGATCTCAGGCGGAGCAGAGACCTGAACCAGGGCTTCGGAGACTCCGTCCGCCGGGTCGAGACAAAGGTCGGGGAGGGATCCTCGACGTCCACGTGAAGCACGATCGACGCGAAGTACAGGGCGAACGACTCGTTGATTTCCGCGACTCCGGTGGCTCGGCCGGAGTAGGGCTTCACGTCGATCGGCTTGAAGGTCAGCAGGGCGATGGCCGTCAGAGCCGCCATCTTGTCGCGGCCGGCCAGACGCTCCTCATCGATATATCCGTTGAACTTCTTATAGTTATACAGAAGATAATCGTAATAGTATTCAACAGCAGCTGCAAGCCTGCGATTATCAACGCGAATGCAGCCGGCAACCTGTCTCGCCTGATCCTCGCCATAGTCCAGCCTGGTGGAGGCGATGGCGCTTTCGATTACACCTTCAGCCACGTCCCTCAGGAAGAGAATACGGTTCTCTTTTTCTTCCGTTGTGGCGCGAGCCATTTTTTCTACTCGTCAAAAAAGGTCGCAAAAAAGGCTGCTCCGCGCCGAAGCGAAGCAGCCGGCATCGATCATCTCATTTTTTCGCGGAGCCGCCCTTCATGCTGACCAGCGCGCCACGCAAAGCCCTGAAGAACCCCGGGGAGACGCGCTTGACAGCGGTATAGCCTTCCTTGCGCTCGTCGAAAGGCTTTGCCCAATTGATCTTCTTTTCCGCGTTGAAGGCGGCGGCATCGGCGCCCTCGCCCTCGCGGCCCACCAGATCGACAGGAAAGACGTAGTCCGTCGTGGGTGCTAAAGACCCATCATTGGTCGACTTTGCTGCCATCGGGCCTGCTCTCGAACTTCAGCGATGAGAGAAACCTATAGCGCGTGCAATCCGCAGCAAGCAAGAGTCAGTTTCAATAAAGCCGGAAATCTCAATGTACGGTTACATTCGTATTCAAGAACAGCGCGCCGGAGTAGACAAGCAACGCCGAACACTCCAGAGAGGCGCCCACTGAATGCGATCCTGACCGTTAAGTGGTCACGGCAGAACTGCAAGACGACGGAAGGGGATCCCAGGGGTTCGGAACATTACCGTCTTTGGAACATAATGAAACCGTGCCACCTGGAATCGGCCCTGCCCCTACACCCCGGCCGCATCGCGCTCGGCGCGCCTCTTCTCGATGCCGCGGCCGATCCAGATCGAGACCTCATAGAGCGCCAGCAGAGGAATGGCGAGACCGACCTGGCTGATGACGTCCGGCGGCGTCAGGATGGCGGCGACGACGAAGACGAAGACGATGGCATAGCGGCGCTTGGCCGCCAGCGTCTCGGTCGTCAGCAGGCCGGCGCGCACCAGAAGGGTCAGCAGCACCGGAAGCTGGAAGGCGATGCCGAAGGCGAAGATGAGCTGCATCACCAGATGCAGGTATTCGCCGACACGCGCCTCGAACTCGATGGGCAGGGCGTTGCCGTCGCCGCCGGGATGGAACTCGAAGCCCAGGAAGAAGCGCCAGGCCAGCGGGAAGATGAAGTAGTAGACCATCGCCCCGCCGAGGAAGAACAGCACCGGCGTGGCGGCCAGGAAGGGCAGGAAGGCCTTGCGCTCGTGCTTGTAGAGGCCGGGCGCCACGAACATCCAGATCTGGCTGGCGACGATCGGGAAGGAGACGAAGCAGCCGGCCCAGAACGCCACCTTCACGTAGGTGAAGAAGGCCTCGGTCAGGCCGGTGTAGATCATCCGGCGCCCCTGTCCGGCCAGGATGTCGGCCAGCGGCTGCACCAGGAAATTGTAGATCCGGTCGGAGACGGCGTAGCACAGCAGGAACGCCACGAGGATCGCGGCGATCGAATACATCAGACGGTTCCGCAGCTCGATCAGATGATCGATCAGCGGCATCTTGCTTTCTTCAAGCTCGTCTTCGGTTTCGCCGGTCATCGGTGGTTATGCCTGCTTGTCCGGGGCGGACGTCTCAGCCGGAGCGGTGGAGGAAATGGCCGGAGCCGGGGAGGACGACGGCGAAGACGCCGGGGCCGGCACGGCGGCGGGCGGCGGAGCCGAAGAGACCGTGGCGGGACTGGCGGCCGGGCTGGTGGCAGAGCCGGCGGCCGGAGCGGCAGCGGCGGGGGCCGCCGGCTTCTCGTCCGCCTCCGCCGGGCTGCCGGCGTGGCCGTCGAGCCCGACGTCGAACGCCTGCCGCAGCTCGTTCTTCGGGTCGACCGTGTCCTCCATCATCTTCTTCAGGTTCATCTCGCGGGTCTTCAGCGCCTCGCGCCGCAGCTCGTCCAGCTCCGCCTCGCGCATCATGTCGTCGAGGTGGCCCTGGAATTCCCGCGCGACCACGCGCGCCTTCCGCACCCATTTGCCCAGGGTGAAGATGGCCTTCGGCAGATCCTTCGGTCCGATGACCACCAGGGCCACGACCGCGATCAGCATTATTTCCGACCAGGCGATGTCGAACATGGTTTTCCGGCTTCAACGCGGGAGGCGAAGGACGCGCGGCACCGGCCGGCGCGTCCCGATGGATCAGCCGCGGACCGCGTCGTCCTTCTTCACGCCGGCATCGGCGGCAGGAGTCGGGTGGTTGGCCGGCTGATTGGGGATGACCTTCGCGCTGGCGGCGGGATCCGCCGGCTCGTCCTCTTCCTTCAGGCCGGCCTTGAACGACTTCACGCCCTTTGCGAGGTCGCCCATCACCTTCGGCAGTTTTCCGGCGCCGAACAGCAGAAGGACGATCACAAGAACGATGACCCAGTGCCAGATGCTGCTAAATCCCATGACACGCGTATCCTAGGCGAACGTCCTTTCGGTGGGCCGGCACTATGGCAGAAAGGCCCCCTAGCCGCAATGATTGCAGCTCGCGGTATTGTGATACCTTCCGTTCAGTCCTCATCGTCCGCTTCGCCGGCAGCGGGGCCGCCGTCGGCCTCCCCGGTGCCCAGCCCGAGCAGCACGGGTCGGGAGTCGAGCAGGCCGGCGGCGCGCAGATCCTCGACCCCCGGCAGGTCGCGCAGCGTCTCCAGCCCGAAATGGTCGAGGAAGTGGTCGGTGGTCACCCAGGTCAGCGGCCGGCCGGGCGTTTCCCGGCGGCGGCCGGGGCGGATCCAGCCATGCTCCATCAGGATGTCGAGCGTGCCCTTGCTGGTCGCCACCCCGCGGATCGACTCGATCTCCGCCCGCGTCACCGGCTGGTGGTAGGCGATGATCGCCAGCGTCTCGATGGCGGCGCGGGACAGCTTCTTGGAAACCTCCTCCTCCTGGCGCAGCAGGGGCGCCAGATCCATGGCGGTGCGGAAGGACCATCCCGCCCCGGTCCGCACGAGGTTGACGCCGCGCGGCGCATAATGGGCACGCAGCTCGTCCAGCAGTCCGGCGACGTCGGTCCCGGCCCCCAGCCGGCCGGCCAGCGTCTCCTCGTCGAGCGGGTCGGCCGAGGCGAACAGCAGGGCCTCGAGCAGCCGCAGCTTGGCGATGCGGGCCTCGACCTCTTCGGCGTTGGTGACTTCCTTGATCATCGTCTCGGCTACCCGTTCACTCGTCCGGACGCGTCCCGGCCCGGCGGACATAGAGGGGGGCGAAGGCCCCGTCCTGGCGCAGCTCGATCCGGCCGGCCTTGGCGAGTTCCAGCGTCGCCACGAAATGGGCGGCGAGCGACGAGCGGCTCAGCAGCTCGCCCCCGCCGTCGGCGGGCAGGAAGCTCGACAGGGTCGCCCAGTCCGGCATGCGGCCGAGCATCTCCGACAGGCGCTGCACCGCGTCCTCGATGGAGTAGAGCCGCACCGGCGCGATGTGGAGGACCGAGGTCTCCTGTCGCTTGCGATGCTCGCCATAGGCCTTCAGCAGGTCATAGAGGCTCACCTCGAAGACCGACTTGCGGCGGATGTCGATGTCCTCGGGCGCACCACGCGCGAAGACGTCGCGCCCCAGCCGGGGCCGGGCCATCAGCCGGTCGGCCGCTGCCTTCATCGCCTCCAGCCGCTGGAGCTGGAAGGCCAGCGCCGCCGCCATGTCCTCGCCGGACGGCTCCTCCCCCTCGGGCTCGGGGATCAGCAGGCGGGACTTCAGGTAGGCGAGCCAGGCCGCCATCACCAGATAGTCGGCCGCCAGTTCCAGCCGGACCCGCCGCGCCTCGGCCACGAAGGTGAGATACTGGTCGGCGAGCTGCAGGATGGAGATGCGCGTCAGGTCGACCTTCTGCTCGCGCGCCAGCGCCAGCAGCATGTCGAGCGGCCCCTCGAACCCGTCCAGCACCAGCACCAGCGGTTCGAGGACCGGGTCGGGACCGCCGTCTGCCCCTTTGCCGGCTCCTTGGCCAACCTGTCCGGCGACGTCGTCAGTCATTCCCGGTCAGCATCAGGATGAAGTTGATCACCGCGTCGACCGGCGGCCCGAGGACCCAGCCGACCAGATTCAGGTTCACGCCGATCTGCCGGCCCAGCATGGGCAGCAGGAAGAAGGCGGCCAGCAGGATCGGCAGGCCGAACCGCTCCAGCCGCGCCAGCGGGAAGGCCAGCGCGTCGGGCAGGACGCCGACCGCCACCCGGCCGCCGTCGAGCGGCGGCAGCGGGATCAGGTTGAACACCATCAGGATGACGTTGATGAGGATCGACACCTGCATCGCCATGGCGAGCCACTGCTCGGCCGGACCGCCGTCCTCGCCGGTGAAGCCCCAGACCACGGCCGACAGCACGGCGAGCAGGAAGTTCGTCCCCGGCCCGGCCAGCGCCACCCACACCATGTCGCGGCGCGGATGGTCGAGGCGGCTGAAATTGACCGGCACCGGCTTGGCCCAGCCGAACAGGAAGCCGGTGGTGAAATACATCACCGCCGGCAGCAGCACGGTGCCGAGCGGGTCGATGTGGCGCAACGGATTGAAGGTGACCCGGCCCATGCGGTAGGCGGTATCGTCGCCGAGACGCCAGGCGACATAGCCGTGCGCCGCCTCGTGCAGCGTGATCGCGAGGATGGCCGGAAGCGCCACCGCGGTCACGCTGAAGATCCACTGCTCCACCCGCACCCTCCCGTCAGGCCGCGGCCATGCCGAGCAACTCGGCAAGGCGGGCGGTCAGTTGCTCCAGGTCCGCCGGCTGCGGCCGGCCGCGCGCCGCCTCGGCCCGCGCCCAGCGCCGGGCCGTCTCGTCGCCCATCGGCGGGACGACGGCCGCGACCGTCTCCATCTCCGCCATGACGCCGTTGCAGTGGAGCACGATATCCAGCCCCGCGGCCAGCACGGAACGCGCCCGCTCGCCCATGTCGCCCTTCAGGGCGCCCATCGACAGGTCGTCGCTGAACAGCAGTCCGCCGAAGCCGATGGCCGGCCCGCGCACCACCTCGCGCATCACGATGGCCGAGGTGCTGGCCGGCGCATCGGGGTCGACGGCCTTCAGCACCACATGCGCCACCATGCCCAGCGGCAGGTCGGCCAGCGCGCGGAAGGGCGCGAAGTCGGTCGCCTCCAGCTCCGCCCGGCTGGCCTCGACCACCGGCAGCTCGGCATGGCTGTCGGCGAAGGCGCGGCCGTGGCCGGGGATGTGCTTGACCACCGGCAGCACGCCGCCGGCCAGCAGCCCCTCCCCCATGGCGCGGGCAAGCTCGGCCACCAGGGCGGGATCGCGGGAGAAGGCGCGGTCGCCGATGATGTCGTGGGCGCCTTCCACCGGCACGTCGCAGACCGGCGCGCAATCGACCGTCACGCCGGCGTCCGCCAGCATCGCCGCCAGCAGCCGCCCGTTGATCCAGGCGGCCTCGCGCCCGGCGGCGCGGTCGCGGGCGGCCAGTTCGCCGAAGACGCGCATCGGCGGATGCGCCGCCCAGTGCGGCGGACGCATGCGGGCGACCCGGCCGCCCTCCTGGTCGATCAGGACCGGGGCGTCCGGCCGTCCGACCGACTCGCGCATCGCGGCGACCAGAGCCCGCACCTGGTCGGGCGTGTCGCAGTTGCGGCGGAACAGGATGAAGCCGAGCGGATCGGCATCGCGGAAGAAGGCGGCCTCCGCCGCCTCCAGCTCCAGCCCGGCGCAGCCGAAGACAACCGCGCGCGGCCTCTGCGCCTCAGGGACGGACAACCACGCACCCCACATTCTGCGACCGGAGCTGGGCGCACACCGACTTGGCGCGCGTCTCGTCCAGCCCGCCGCCCTGCACGCGGTAGAAGATCCCCTTCTCGCCGAGATCGACCCTGGCGACCTGGAAGCTCAGCCCGCCGAGCGCGCCGCCGTACTTGCCGGCGAGGCGCTTCCACTCCGCGGCGGCCTCCGTCTCGCTCTTCACCGAGGCGAGCTGCACGCGCCAGCCGCCCGATCCGCCGGCCGCAGCGGGTTTGGTCTGTTCGGATTTGGCCTGTTCGGATTTGGTGGGTTGCGGGGCGGCAGCCTGCGGCGCCGGAGCGGGGGCCTTGGCGGCCGGCGGAGCCGCCGGCTGCGACGCCGCGGCGGGCTTCCCGCCGGGCGGGGGCGAGGGCAGCGCCGCGCTCTGCACCGGGGCCGCCGGCTTGGCGGCCGGGGCGGGCTTGACGCCCGGAGCGGCGGGGGCGGCAGCGGCGGGCGCCGGCGATGCCGCCGCAGCGGCCGAAGCGGCGGCATCGCCGGCAGGCGGCGCCTCCACCTGCTCGCGCGGCACCGTGGCGGTCGAACCCGGCGGAAGCTGCCCGATCGACGGGGCGGAGGGCAGCGGCGGCGGGGACGGCATCGACGGCGTCACCACCGGGCGCGGCAGCGGGGTCTCCGGCGGCGGCAGCAGCCGTTCGATGTTCGGCTGGGTGGTACGCTCGTTCAGCCGCTGGTAGACCAGCTTGTCCTGGTGCGGCACCTCCAGCCCGCCCGGCTGTTCGGGCCTGGACTTGGCCGGCGACGGGTCGGCGGTCAGCAGCGGCGGGGTACCGTCGGCCGACAGGCGGTCGCCGCCGCGGTAGGCGACGAGGATGGTCCCGGCGAAGGCGACGATCCCCACCACGGCGAAGCCGAGCGTCCACAGCCCGCGCCGGTTGGGCGCCTGCGCCGGGCGGTAGCCGTAGGGATCCGTCGCGTAGTTCACGTCGCCCTCATACTTCACGAGCGCATCTCCTCCACCGGCTCCACCCCCATCACGGCGAGGCCGGAGGCGATCACGGTGGCGACCGCGCTGATCAGCGCCAGACGGGCCACCGTCACCTCCTCGTCGCCCTCGACCAGGAAGCGGAGCGTGGTGTCCTCCTTGCCCTTGTTCCACAGGGCGTGGAAGTCGCTGGCGAGGTCGTAGAGGTAGAAGGCGACGCGGTGCGGCTCATGCGCCTCGGCCGCCGCCTCGACCAGCCGCGGCCAGGAGGCCATGCGGCGGGCCAGCGCCATCTCCTCCTCGGCGTCGAGGCGGGCGAGGTCGGCGCGGGCCGCCAGCGCCGCCGGCGACAGGTCGGCGCCCGGCATGGCGGCGGCGGCATGGCGTAGCACCGAACGGATGCGGGCGTGCGCGTACTGCACGTAGAAGACCGGGTTGTCCTTCGACTGCTCGGTCACCTTGGCGTAGTCGAACTCCAGCGTCTGGTCGTTGCGCCGGGTCAGCATGATGAAGCGGACGACGTCCTTGCCCACCGCCTCGATCACGTCGCGCAGCGTGACGAAGGTGCCGGCCCGCTTGGACATCTTCACCGGCTGGCCGTTCTGCATCAGGTGGACGAGCTGGCACAGCTTCACGTCCAGCGCCGCCTTGCCCTCGGTGATCGCCGTGGTGGCCGCCTGCATGCGCTTGACGTAGCCGCCGTGGTCGGCGCCCCACACGTCGATCAGCGCGCCGCAGCCGCGCCGGTACTTGTCGTAGTGGTAGGCGATGTCGTTGGAGAAATAGGTGAAGCTGCCGTCCGACTTCTTCAGCGGCCGGTCCACGTCGTCGCCGAATCCGGTGGACTTGAACAGGGTCTGCGGCCGCGGCTCCCAGTCGTCGGGCTTCTTGCCCTTCGGCGGCTCCAGCACGCCGACATAGATCAGGCCGCGGTCCTCCAGCGTCTTCAGCGCGGTGTCCACCGCCCCCGCCGCGACCAGCGCGCGTTCGGAGCTGTAGACGTCCATCTTCACGCCCAGCACGCCCAGATCCTCGCGGATCCAGCCCATGATCATGTCGATGGCGAAGCCGCGGCAGGCCGGCAGCCACTCGGACTCGTCGGTTCCGACCCACCTGGCGCCGTCGCGCTCGGCCAGCGCCTGCCCGACCTCCTTCAGATACTCGCCGGGATAGAGGCCGGCCGGGATCTCGCCGATGTCCTCGCCCAGCGCCTCGCGGTAGCGCAGGAAGGTGGAGCGGGCCAGCACGTCGACCTGCGCGCCGGCGTCGTTGATGTAGTACTCGCGGGTGACGGCGTGGCCGGCCTTGTGCAGCAGCGAGGCGAGCGCGTCGCCGAACACCGCGCCGCGGCCGTGGGCGGCATGCAGCGGGCCGGTCGGGTTGGCCGAGACATACTCGACGTTCACCGGCTCGCCGCGGCCCATGTCGCTGTCGCCGTAGGCGGTGCCGGCGGTCAGCACGTCGCGGATGCGGTCGCGCCAGACGCCGGGCGACAGGCGCAGGTTCACGAAGCCGGGACCCGCGATCTCGACACTGGTGACGTCCGGACGCGCCTTCAGCTTGGCGACCAGCAGCTCGGCCAGGGCGCGGGGCGGCTTGCCGGCGGGCTTGGCCAGGATCATCGCCGCGTTGGTCGACAGGTCGCCATGGGCGGCCTCGCGCGGCGGCTCCACCGTCAGGCGGCTGGTGTCCAGCCCCGAGGGGATCGCGCCCTCGGCGGCCAGCTCGTCGAGCAGCTTGCGGATGTCGGTCTCGAAGGCCTTGAAAATATTCATCGTCTTAGGTCTTGGCGTCCATGTCGAAAAGGCGGCCGTACTCGGCCAGCGCGTAGCGGTCGGTCATGCCGGCGATATAATCGGCCACATGGCGCGCCCGCACCACAAGGTCCGTATCGCCGCCCCCGGCCGCGATCTCCTGCTGCCACTGGGTGGGCAGGGTGTTGGGCTCCGCCATGAACAGCTCGAACAGGGCCGTCACGACGCGCTTGCACTTGCTCATCTCCCGGTTGACCCGGTAATGGCGGTACATCCGCTTGCGCAGGAAGGCGCGCAGCGGCTTCTGCGCCTCCAGCATGTCGGGGGAGAAGCTGACCATCGCCTCGGGCAGGGCGCGCAGCTCGGCGGCGCTGCCCGGCCGGTGGCGGTCGAGCCGCCGCCGCGTCTCCGCCAGCAGGTCGGTGACCATGTCGTTGATCATGCGCCGGATCGTCTCGTGGATCAGGCGGGAGCGCTCCAGCCCGGGATAGCGGTCGCAGACCTGCCGGACCACCGGGCCGACCAGCGGCAGCTCCGCCACCTCGTCCACCGTGAACAGGCCGGCACGCAGGCCGTCGTCGATGTCGTGGTTGTTGTAGGCGATGTCGTCGGCCAACGCCGCCACCTGCGCCTCGATGCCCGGATTGGTATGCAGCTCCAGGTCCCACACCCGCTGGAAGGACTCCAGCGTCGTCGGCAGCCGCTCGCCGGGCGGCAGCGGCAGCAGCGGGCCGTTGTGCTTGACCACCCCTTCCAGCGCTTCCCAGGTCAGGTTCAGCCCGTCGAAGTCGGCGTAGCGCCGCTCCAGCATCGTCAGGATGCGCAGCGTCTGGTCGTTGTGGGCGAAGCCGCCGTAGGGCGCCATGCAGGCGTTCAGCGCATCCTCGCCGGCATGGCCGAAGGGGGTGTGGCCCAGGTCGTGGGCCAGCGCCACCGCCTCCGCCAGATCCTCGTTCAGCCCCAGCGTGCGCGAGATCGAGCGGGCGATCTGCGCCACCTCCAGGCTGTGGGTCAGCCGGGTGCGGTAATAATCGCCCTCGTGGTAGACGAAGACCTGCGTCTTGTACTTCAGCTTGCGGAAGGCGCCGGAATGCACGATGCGGTCGCGGTCGCGCTGGAAGCACGAGCGAGTCGGGCTTTCGGGCTCCGCCACCAGCCGGCCGCGGGTGTGATCCGGGTCGCAGGCATAGGGGGCCGGCCGGCCGTGGGGGAATTCCGCCGTCATGGCGCGGACACTACCCATGGGGGCCGGCCGGCGCAACGGCGAAGGCGGACAGGGCGCGGACCGGCACGGCCCGAGTCTCCCGCACGCTCCCCGCGCCGGCCGCAGCCCTGCCCGAACTTTGACGAAGCCGCCGCCTCCCCTTACATTCATGACCGAGCCTTTCCGCACCGCATTCCCCCAGGAGGTCCGGCCCATGCCCGACACCGCCACCCCGGTCCCGACCGACGCCCGCGTCCTCGGGATCAGCGACAGCGCCGCCCGCCGCGTCGCCTTTTTGATCCGGCAGGAGGGCAATCCGGCCCTGATGCTGCGGCTGACCGTTTCCGGCGGCGGCTGCTCCGGCTTCCAATACGGCTTCGGCTTCGACGACACGGTGAACGAGGACGACCACGTCTTCGAGAAGGACGGGACGAAGATCGTCACCGACGACTGCTCGCTCGACCTGCTGGCCGGGGCGACGCTGGACTATGTGGAGGACCTGATCGGCGCCTCCTTCCAGATCAAGAACCCCAACGCCACCGCATCCTGCGGCTGCGGCAACTCCTTCGCCGTCTGACGGCCGGATCCGACGCCTTGAAGATCGCCACCTGGAACGTCAATTCGGCGAAGGCGCGGCTTGCGCTGATCACCGACTGGCTGCGCGCCGCCTCCCCCGACGTGGTCCTGCTGCAGGAAATCAAATGCGAGACCGCCGCCTTCCCGCGGGAGGCGTTCGAGGAGCTCGGCTACCACGTCGCCGTCGTCGGGCAGAAGGCCTACAACGGCGTCGCCCTGCTGTCCAAGACGCCGGCCGAGGAGGTGATGACCCGCCTGCCCGGCGAGGAGGAGGACGAGCAGGCCCGCTATGTCGAGGCCACCGTGCAGGGCCTGCGCATCGCCAGCCTGTACCTGCCGAACGGCAACCCGGCGCCGGGGGACAAGTACGCGTACAAGCTGCGCTGGATGGACCGGCTGTACGCGCACGCCCGCGGCATGCTGGAGCGCGAGGTGCCCTTCGTGCTGGGCGGCGACTACAACGTCATTCCGGAGGCGCGCGACGTCTTCAGCCCGGCCGCCTTCGCCCGCGACGCCCTGTTCCTGCCGCAGACGCGGGCCAGGTTCCGCGCCCTGCTGAACCTCGGTCTGACCGAGGCGTACAGGGCGCTGCACGACGACGACCACGCGTACACCTTCTGGGACTATCAGGCCGGAAGCTGGCCGCGGGACCTGGGCCTGCGCATCGACCATTTCCTGCTGTCGCCCCAGGCGGCCGACCGGCTGATCGACTGCACCATCGACCGCCGCCCGCGCGGAGCGGAGAAGGCGTCGGACCACACGCCGGTGGTGCTGGAGCTTCGCGACCGCTGACGCCTCACGCCCGCCCGCCGGCTTGCGCCGCGCTGCGCGGAGGGCGGCAAACGTGAGCACAGCATTTTGTTAAAACCTTTGCCGCTAGAGTCACCCGGACGGACATCCGGGTGACGGCCAGGGTCGGCATGGTTTGGACACGCAAATTCAGCCTCGACGAGGTGCGGGGCCTGCTGACCGCGATCGAGCGGCAGGCCACCGAGGCCGTGGCCCTGGCCGAGCGGGCCCAGCGCGACATGGGCGACGACCGCTTCGCCTCCTTCCTCGACTTCCGCAAGAAGGTGGAGGAGGTCCGCGCCCTGACGGCGCTGACCGAGGACCGCCTGCAGGGCAGCGACGACGCCCGCCGGACCGAGCTGCGGGCCGAGTTCGAGCGGATGGACCTGCTGTTGACCGGCCTGCTGGTGACCTCGACCCGCCGTTATTTCGAGACGATGCGCGAGGACCAGGTCCTTCCGATCGGCGCCCGCGAGCTGTTCGAGCCGGAGGTGCGCCTGCTGCAGCAGACCCGCGACCGCCTGACTCGTCCGCCCTATGCCGACCGGGTGCCGCCGGCGGTTCTGGACGATCTGGATCAGGCGATGCTTCTGGTCCGCCGCACCATCGACCGCGCCCCCAGCCTCCCCGACTTCTCCGACAGCCCGAGTCCGCCGAAGCCGGTGAAGCGCCTGCGCCAGCTCGGCCGCCCGATCCGCCTGTGACGCGCGACACCGGGACGGGGCGGCCGGAGGGAGCGTTGCCCTGCGCAACGCCTCTTGACCGGCGCCGCGGCTTTCTATATCGCCAGACCCAACGGACAGGTGGCCGAGCGGTTTAAGGCAGCGGTCTTGAAAACCGCCGTAGGTGCGAGCCTACCGTGGGTTCGAATCCCACCCTGTCCGCCATCACAGGACATATCCCCTCACCCCTCCCCCGTCCGCTGCGCCAGCACCACCAGCACCTTGTCCTCAAGCTGGTCGGGGTGAAGGGCTTCGCGATGTAGGCGCTCACATGGTGGGCAAGGGCGTGTTCGACCGCCTTCAACGTGGCGAGCGCCGTCACCATCAGGAACGGCAGCTCCGCGTCCCGCTCGCGCACGCGCTTCAGCAGCTCCAGGCCGCTGAGGCGCGGCATCATCCAGTCGCAGATGATCAGGTCGTAGCGCGCCTCCGGCGCCGACAGCAGGTCCAGTGCCTCCTGGCCGTCGCGGGCCTCCTCGATGCGGGTGATGCCGAGGTCGCGCAGGGTCGTCGCGACGAAGCTGCGCGGCCCGTCCTCGTCATCCACCACCAGCACGCTCAGCGCGGCCAGCTCGATGAAGGGCAGGCCCAGCATGCCCAGCGACTGGCGCAGCCACGTCGTGCGGGCGGCGCGTTCGCGCGCCCCGCTGACGCTCAGCAGGAAGGCGCGGATGAAGCGCGGGCGGTGCACCTGGCGGTAGAGGGCGCGGGCGGCCTGCTGGCGGCTCTTGCCCGTGCAGAAGGCGCCGTCGGCGGCCAGCTTCAGCACCTCCAGCACCGCCTCGGGAAACGGGTCGGTCTTGCCCAGCAGCGGCAGCAGGATGCGCTGGGTGCGCAGGAAGCTGTTCTGGACCTCGTCGAGCTGATGGGCCGCCGCCTCGCGCTCCTCCTCCGGCAGGGTGCTGGCCAGCACCATCGCCTGCACTTCGGCGATGCCCTTCAGCTTGTCGTTGCGCTCCTTCCAGCAGTCGAGCAGCCGGCCGGCGAAGTCGCGGCTGTCGAAGAAGGACTTCAGATAGTCGGTCACCGCCCGCGCCGCGGTGGGGGCCAGCGGCATCTTCTGCAGGACGAACAGGATGCGCAGCTTCTGGATGAAGCTGCGGCCCTTGGTGATCTCCGGCACCGTGTCCTCGTTCACCAGCAGGGCGCAGCGGCGCTGCAGCGCCTCCTCGGTCCGGGCGCCGCCGATATAGCCGCTCTCCGTCCGCACCCGCCCCGCCAGCTCGCTCAGCGCCAGGATCTCGCGCTGCACCGACTCGATGCCGAACAGGTCGCCGGCGCTGGCGATGGTGAAGCAGGCGGGCTTGGCGAGTTCGCGCCGGAAGGCCGCCATCAGCTTGTCGCACAGGCCGGGCAGCGGGGTCCGGCGCAGCAGGGTCTCCAGCCGGCGAAAGACCGGCGGGGCGTCCTCCGGCAGGGGGCGGTCGGCGGCCACCAGCGTGACGATCATCTCGACCAGCCGCGGGAAGGCGGCATCCTGCCCGCAGGAGGCGCAGCCGGCGTCGCTCGCCAGGATCTCGCCCAGCAGCCGCTCGATGGGCGCCAGCGCGTCGGCGTCCTCCGTCGCCTCCGCGAGGTCGAGCAGCCGCGCCGCCTTTTCCGAGAAGTTGCGGCAGGCCTGCAGATGCTGGGTCAGCGCCGCCTCCAGCCGGAACCGGCCGAGCGCCGGGTCGGCCAGCAGCCCGGCGGCGGTGGCGGCATAGCGGTCGGGCGCCAGTTCGGGCGGCGGGCTGTCCTTGATCCGCTCGCGCGCCAGCCGGGCAAGTTCGTTGACCAGCGGGGTCAGCACGCCGCGCCGGCCGCTCGCCCGCTCGGTCTGCTGCAGCGCGGCGACGAAGGTCGGCGTGTTGGACAGAGCGTTCTGATGCCGCGGCCCGTGCAGCAGCTCGCTGGCGGTCAGCACATTCTCGTCCAGGAAGCGGCGGAACAGCCGGGCGATGGTATCGCGGGCCTGCGGCGCGTAGAAATCGGCCGGCTCCCGGCAGGGCACCGCTTCGGGCGTGGCCTCGCCCTCCAGCGCGTCGGGCAGGGTGCTGTCGGTCGTCATGCCATCCCCCTCGTCGGCGCTCAGTCGGCCAGCAGGTCGCGCAACGCCTGCAGCAGGCGGTCCGGCGCCACCGGCTTCATCACCAGCTTGCGGCCCGGCGGCGCCGTCAGCCCGGCCGCCGCTTCGCGCGAGGCGTAGCCGGTCAGGTAGAGGATGCGGATCTCCGGATTGCGCTCCTCCAGCGCACGGCCCAGCTCGGTCCCGTTCATCCGGGGCATCGACAGGTCCGACACCACCGCGTCGAACAATCCACCCATCGCGTCGTAGAGCTCCAGCGCCTCGGCCCCGTCGGCCGCCTCGGTCACCGTGCAGCCGGCCTCCTCCAGCACCAGCCGCAGATAGGTCCGGACGGAGCTTTCGTCGTCCGCCAGCAGGATGGCGGCGCATTCCCCGTCCACCACGGTCAGCGGCTCCAGCGCCCGGCCCTGCGCCGGCGGCTCGACGGCGGGCAGCAGGATGGCGAAGCTGCTGCCCTCGCCCGGCCGGCTGTCCATCTCCACCGCCCCGCCGGCCTGCCCGGCGGTGCCGTAGACCATCCAGAGACCGAGCCCGGTGCCCTTCCCCGGTTCCTTGGTGGTGAAGAAGGGCTCCCAGATGCGGTCGCGGATCGCCTCCGGCACGCCGCAGCCCTCGTCTGTCACGCGGATGACGGCATAGCGCCCGTCGGGCAGCCCGGCATGGCGGGTGAAGAACGCCTCGTCGGGCACCAGCAGCTCCAGCGAGACGGTCAGCCGGCCGCCGCCGGGCATGGCGTCGCGGGCGTTCAGCGCGAGGTTCAGCACCGCCTGGTTCAGCGTCACCGGATTGACGACGGCATGGGCGTCCTCGTCGCGGATGTCGATGATCAGGTCGATGCCGGCGCTGACCAGCGGCTTCAGGAAGACGCGCAGGTCGCGCACCAACGGAGCGAGCGGCACGAGCTGCTTCTCCTCCCCCACCCGCCGGTGCGAAAAGTCGAGGAGCTGCGCCGTCAGCGCCGCCGCCCGGTCGGAGGCCTTGGCGATCTCCGCCACGCAGCCCAGCACGCGGGCGGGGTCGCCGGGGTTGCGCTCCACCAGCCGGGCGAAGCCGCCGATGGCGGTCAGCATGTTGTTGAACTCGTGCGCGATGCCGCCGGCCATGCGGCCGACCGCCTCCATCTTCTGGGCGCGCTGCAGCTCCGCCTCCACCCGGCGGCGGTCGGTCACGTCGTTCAGTACCAGCAGGATCGCCGGTTCGCCGTGATAGACCACCGGGCTGGCGCCGATCTCCACCTGCCGCCGCTCGCCGGACGGGCGCAGGACCGACGCCTCGACCCGCCGCCCGGCGCCGTCGGCCAGGGCCGCCACCGTCTGCTCGATCTCCGGATCGCCGTCCAGGAAGGTGGTGAGCGCCAGCCCCTCCAGCGCCATCGGGCCATTGCCCTGCGCGGCCCCGGTTCCGAAGCCGAGGAGGGTGGCGGCGGCGCCGTTGGCGAAGCGGACCGCCGTGCGGTCCCAGATCAGGATGCCGTAGGGGGCGAGTTCGACGAGCTGGCGGTAGCGCCGCTCGCTCTCGCTCAGCGCCGAGACCGTCTGCTCCAGCCGGCGGGTCTGGCCGGCCAGCTCCTCCTCCCGGTTCTTCAGCTCGGTGATGTCCATCAGGATCTTCACGACGCCGCCGGTGCCCGTCTCATGCTCGCTGATGCGGTACCAGCGCCCGTCCGACAGGCGTCCGTCCACCGGGGCGGAGTGGCGGAGGTGGCGCTTCAGCCGGTCCTCGACCCAGCGGCCGAGATCGCCCTGGTAGCCGCCGCGCTCCGCCGCCGCGCGCAGGATGTCGGCGAAACCGGCGCCGGGAACCAGCAGGTCGGCGAGGTTGGGATAGGCCTGCCGGTAGCGGTCGTTGCAGATCAGCAGCCGCCCTTCCGCGTCGAACAGCACGAAGCCTTCGGAGATGCTCTCCAGCGCGTCATGCATGATGGTGTGCATGAAGCGCGCCTCGATCAGCGCCATCGTCTCGGCCGTCATGTCGACGCCGCAGCCGCGATAGCCGATGAAGCGGCCCGCCGCGTCATGCACCGGCTTGCCGCTGAGACGCAGAATCAGGATGCGGCCGTCCGCCGCCTCGACCGCCACCTCCAGCTCGCGGAAGGGCTCGCCCGCCTCGATGGCGGCCCGGCAGTCCCGCCAGGCCCCGCGGTCGTCGGCGAAGCGCTCCAGGTCGAACAGGCTCTCCCCCAGCAGGGCCGGCGGGTCGCCGCCCAGGATGTCGCGCAGCCGGTCGGTCACGAAGCTGTAGTGGTGGGAGGAATCGGTCTCCCAGAACCAGTTGGAGGAGGCGTCGGCGAAGTCGCGCGCCCGGCGGATGCTGGCCTCCACCGCCTCCTGCGCCTGCCGCGCATCGCTCTCCGCCCGCTCCGCCGCGCGCCGGAGCCGGCCTGTCCGTCCCAGGCTCCAGCCGCCGAAGGCCAGCAGGGCCAGCGGGCCGAGCAGAGCGGGCAGGCTGGCCTCCCCGACAGCGCCAGCCAGAGGGTCAGCGCGGCGCCGGTCAGCACCGCCAGCAGGTCGGGCGCGGCGGGTGCGTACAGCCTGTCGGTCCCGGCAGCGTCCACGTCCTGTCCCCCTGAAACCGGCCCAGTGCCGCACTGCGGTACGGCACCGGTTCCTTCATACGGGGGAAAGCCTTAACGCGCCGTTGCACGACTAGGCTTCAGAGCGTCTTGTGGACGTGGTGGTGGCCGTGGTCGCACTGGCCGCGGGCATGCTTGGAGTCGCAACTCTCGCCCGCCGTCAGGCCGATCCAGCCATGCAGCAGGGTGGGGTCGAAGCCGGCCTCGCGCCGGTCGCCCACCTGGATCAGCGGACGGCGGATCAGGTCGCGGTCGGCCAGCAGGGCAGCCAGCGCCGTCCCTTCCTCCAGCGCGTCGGGCTGGATGGCGCCGGATCTCACCGCGGCGGCGCGGCGGTTGAACCAGGACTCGACCGGCCGGTCGCCGAAGAAGGCCCGCAGGCCCGCCCCGTCGAGATCCGCCGTCGCCAGATCACGCTCGACCAGGCTGTGCCCGGCGGCGAGAAGCTGCTGTTTCTGCCTGGCGTTGGCCGGACAGTCGGCCAGCCCGTAGAAGATCACCTCGGCCATCGCTGCGCTCCGCTTCAATCAGGACCAATCTTGTCCAGTCTAGCGGGGTGCCGGGCGGGGATGCGGGATGACAGAATGCCGCATCCACATTTTTTATGGGGCTATTCGCCGCCCGGCCGGCATGGCCTCACTTGGCGAGGCGCTTCAGCGAGTCCTCGACATAGCGGTTGGTGTAGGTCCTGGACAGGTCGATGGAGGCCGCGGCCACCGCCGGATCGAAGGCCTTCAGCACCTTCAGCGCGGCCTCGGCACCCTCCTGGGTGAAGCGGCCGTCCGGAGAGTAGGTCGGCTTGGAATGCTCGAAGGCCTGGGCGTAGAGCGTCTTGTTGCCGAGGAAATACTCCTCCGGCAGCACCTTCAGCACATCCTCGGTCGAGGCCTTGTTCAGCCACAGCATGGTCTTCACGAAGACGTCGACCAGCGCCTGGGTGGTCTTGGGATTGGCCTCGATGAAGGCGGGGGTGGCGTAGAGGACGGCGGCGGGATAGGGGCCGCCATAGACGTCCAGCGTCCCCTTCTCCGTCCGGGTGTCGGCGATGACGGCGATGTCGCCGTCGGCCTCCGCCTGGCTGATCACCGGATCCAGGTTGGCGATGGCGTCGATCTCGCCGCGCTTGATGGCCGCGATGGCGCTGGGACCGCCGCCGACGCCGATGAAGGACACGTCCTCCGGCTTCATCCCTTCCCTGGCCAGCAGGTAGTTGACCATGAAGTTGGTGGAGGAGCCGGGGGCGGTCACGCCGATCTTCTTGCCCTTGAGCTCCTTGATCGACTTGATCTCGCCGGCCCGCTTGACGGCGGCCAGCACGATGCCGGGATAGCGGCCGAGCTGCGTCACCGCGACGATCGGCTGACCCTTGGCCTGCATCTGGATGGTGTGGTCATAGGCGCCGGTCACGATGTCGGCGGAGCCGCCGATCAGTGCCTGCAGGCTCTTGGCTCCGCCGCCGAAATCGCTGATCTCGACGTTGAGCCCCGCCTCCTTGAAATAGCCCAGCCGCTCCGCCAGCGTCAGCGGCAGATAGTAGAGCAGCGGCTTGCCGCCGACCGCCAGCTTCAGGTCCTTCTTCTCGACCGTCTGGGCGCCGGCCCCCGGCACCGCGGCACCGAGCGCCAGCGCCATGGCCGCCAGCGCGATCAGCTTCCTGAACCCCATGTCGTCCTCCCGATTGGCGAGTGTTTTCCTACCCCGGGGCGTTGCCCTTACCCCTGAGCGTTGCCCTTACCCCTGAGCGTTGGTCGTGTGCGCCTCCTGCGGGCGCCAGTGCAGCAGGCGCTTCTCGATCAGCGTGACCACGGCGTCGATCACCACGACGAAGATCGTCAGCACCAGCATCCCGGAGAAGACACCGACCGTGTCGAACACGCCCTCGGCCTGATGGATGCGGTAGCCGAGACCGGCCGAGGATCCGAGATACTCGCCCACCACCGCCCCCACCATGGCGAAGCCCACGGCGGTGTGCAGCGAGGAGAAGACCCAGGACAGCGCCGACGGCAGATAGACGTGGCGGAAGAGCTGGCGCGAACCGGCGCCCAGCATCCGCGCGTTGGCCAGCACGACCGGGCTGACCTCCTTCACGCCCTGGTAGACGTTGAAGAAGACGATGAAGAAGACCAGCGTGACGCCCAGCGCCACCTTCGACCAGATGCCGAGCCCGAGCCACAGCGCGAAGATCGGCGCCAGCACCACGCGGGGCAGCGCGTTGACCGCCTTGATGTAGGGGTCGAACACCACGGAGACCAGCGGCGCCCGGGCGAACCAGAAGCCGAAGGCGATGCCGGCCACCGTGCCGATGGCGAAGGCCAGCGCCGTCTCCAGAAGCGTGATGCCGAGATGGTACCAGATGACGCCGCTGGCGAAGTCCTTGACCGTGCGCTCCAGCACCGCCAGCGGCGTGCCGAAGAAGAAGGGGCTGAGGATCCTGGTCTCCGTCAGCACATGCCACAGCAGGAAGAACCCGACCAGCACGCCGGCCTGCAGCAGCAGGATCACCGGGCGGCCGGGCAGTCGTTTCGAACGGGGGGCGGCCATCGCGTCCTCACCTCAGCCTGGTCTGGGCATAGCCCTTCAGCACTTCCTCGCGCAGCAGCCCCCAGATCTCCTTGTGGAGGTCGAGGAAATGCGGGGTCATGCGGATCTCGGCCACGTCGCGCGGCCGCTCCAGCGCGATGCGGTACTCGCCGATCAGGCGCGCGCCCGGCCCGGCCGACAGCACCAGCACCCGGTCGGACATGGCGATCGCCTCCTCCAGGTCGTGGGTGATGAAGACCACCGACTTGCGATCGGCCGACCACAGGTCGAGCAGCTCGTTCTCCATCATCTGCCGGGTCTGGATGTCGAGCGCCGAGAAGGGCTCGTCCATCAGCACGATCCTGGGGTCGACGATCAGCGTCTGGGCCAGCGCGACGCGCTTGCGCATGCCGCCGGAAAGCTGGTGCGGGTAGCGGTCGCCGAAGCGCTCCAGCCCGACGCGGGCCAGCCAGGGCCGCGCCCGCTCCTCCGCCTCGCGCCGCGGCACGCCGCGGAACTCCAGCCCGGCCGCCACATTCTCCAGCGCCGACTTCCACGGCATCAGGGCATCGGCCTGGAACATGTAGCCGGCGTGGCGATTGATGCCGCCGATCGGCTCGCCGAAGGCAAGCGCCCGCCCCTCGCTGGGGGCGAGCAGCCCGGCGGCGACGTTCAGCAGCGTGGACTTGCCGCTGCCGGTCGGCCCGACGATGGAGACGAACTCGCCGTCCGCCACCGTGAAGCTGGCCCCCTGGACCGCCGTGTAGGTGCGGCCCCGCCCGTCGGGGGATGGAAAGGTGCAGGTCACGCCCTCGAGCAGCAGGGCGGGCGCCGTCGCGGCGGCCTCGGCCATGGTCGGTCTCGTCCCTCTCGATTGTCTGTACACATCGTCCGTGGGGCGTGCATATTGGAGGAATACCGCAAGCCGGGCAATAAGATGGCGCGCGGTCGGATCGTTTCGGCACCACTTTTGCGCAAAGGCCCCGTTAACCTTGGCGAAAACATTTCGGCCCAGCCTTCCGCCATGGTCTGAGGAGGTCTGGTGATGGCGGTTCGGTCGGGTCTGGGCATGCTGGTGCTGAGCACGCTTCTGGCGCTGGGCGGTGCCGCCGCCTCCTTCGACGGCAAGGCTCTCGACGGCGGCGCCATTGACGGCAGGCCGGACGGCCGGATCGCCGGCAGCCTCGCGGTCGGCAACCCCGCCCCCGCCGCCCCCGGCTTCCCCGACGCGACGCTGGCGCAGAGCGAGAGGGACGGCGTCACCGTGCTGCGGGTCGACGGCATCATCACCCCGGTGGTGGAGCGGCGCTTCGCCGATGCGGTGCATGCCCTGCCCGCCCGCCGCCCGCTGGTCCTGGAACTGTCGAGCCCCGGCGGCTTCACCTCGGCCGGCTACCGCATGATCGACTCCATCCTGGCGGAGCGGCAGTCGGGCCGGCCGGTCGCCACCCGCGTGCGCGGCGGCGAATCCTGCGAAAGCATGTGCGTCGGACTCTATCTGGCCGGCTATCCGCGCTATGCCGCGCCGACCGCGCAGTTCATGGTGCACGCGCCGCGGCTGGCCGAGAACGGGCGCATGACCCTGCGCGCGACCGAGGCGATGGTGCAGCGTCTGGTCGCCCTCGGCGCCTCGCCGGTGTGGATCGGCCGGGTGAAGGCGGCTGGCGGCTTTTCCGGCGCGGTGGATTATCGCGAGAACGCCGCCCGGCTGACCGCCGAGGGGGCCAACATCGTCACCGACCTGTTGCGCTGACCGGATCCGCCCCGGACAGCACCGCGTCGGGCGAGCGGCCGACCAGCGCCTCGTAGATCGCCGGGTCCGTCGCCCCCTCCGTCCCGAAGACCAGCACCCGCGCATCGGGCGCCAGCCCGAGGCCGAGCCGCGTCTCCTCATGACCGGCGGCGCAGAGCAGCGCCGCGAGGCCGGCCACCCCGGACTCGCCGGCGACGATCGGCCGGCCGCCATGGGCGCCCTCGGCCAGCCGGCGCATGGTGCGCACCGCCACCTCGTCCGGAATGGTCATGAAATCGTCGGCCCCCCGCTCCAGGATCGCCCAGGCGAGCAGCGAGGTCTCGCCGCAGGCGAGGCCGGCCATCACGGTGTCGAGGTCGCCGCCGGCCCGCGCCGGCCGTCCGGCGGCGCAGCTCTGGTAGAGGCAGTCGGCCGACTGCGGCTCCACCACCACCAGGCGCGGGCGCTGCCGCCCCCAGCTCTCCCACAGATGGGCGCAGACCGCGGCGGGCAGGGCGCCGACGCCGCCCTGGATGAAGACGTGGGTCGGCCGCTCGCTGGCGGGAAGCTGGGAGATCGCCTCCTCCACCATCACGGTGTAGCCCTGCATCACGTCGCGCGGGATGTCCATGTAGCCGGTGTAGGAGGTGTCGGAGACGACGAACCAGCCGTTCTCCGCCGCATCCTCGGCCGCGCGGCGCACTGCGTCGTCATAGAGCCCCTCGACCACCACGACATGCGCGCCATAGCTCTCGATCGCCCGGCGGCGCCCGTCGGAACAGGCGGCGGGCACATAGATCACGCAGCCGCAGCCGAAGACCTGCGCCCCCCAGGCGACGGAGCGGCCATGGTTGCCGTCGGTCGCCGTCGTCACGGTGATCGGGCGGGTGACCTTGGCATGGCGCCCCACCACCAGATCCAGCGCCGTCACCGGCACGCCCGGCACGCGGGCCGTCACCTCGCGCGCCAGCAGGCGCAGCACGGCATAGGCGCCGCCCAGCGCCTTGAAGCTGCCCATGGCGAAACGGGCGCTCTCGTCCTTGTACCAGAGGCGGTCGATCCCGGCCTCGCGCGCCAGCCCGGGCAGCGAGCGCAGCGGCGTCGGCGCATAGCCCGGCCAGGCGCCGATCTCCGCCATCGCCTCCTCGAAGGCGGCCCGGCTGAGGATGGCGCGTTCGGACGGCCCGTAGGGCCGCGCGTGATCGGCACGCGGGTTGGACAGCAGGCGCGGCAGGCTGGCGGTCTGCGGGTGGGGCATCGGGGGTCAAGCTCTCCAGGCCACCACACCACGAAATCAAAGGCAACCGGCACCCGTCAAGCCGCGGGCCCGTGACGAGAGTCGGACAAACAGTCGCAATATCGAACGAAACAAGGCAAATCGAAGGCGTTGCCGCTCAGCGCCGCCATTCGCGGCTGGACTTGACGAAATCGGTCAGGGTGACGCCGATCTTATCGTCCACGATCACAACCTCTCCGCGCGCCACCAGAACGCCTTCGACATAGACGTCGGTCGGATCCTTCAGTTGGCGGTCGAGTTCCACGACGGCGCCGCGGCCGAGCTTCAGCAGGTCGCGCACGCGCAGCATGGCGGTGCCGATCACCACCTTGATCTCCACCGGCGCGTCGCCGATGGCGAAGGCGTCGGGATCGCCGTCGTTGGACGTGGCGCTTCCCAGCAGATCGTCGATGTTCGCCATGGCCTCGGTCCCTCGATGCGCGGCGCCGGACCGCCGCGGGCATCGGCACCCGCCCGGCCGCACTCTCCAGTGTTAACCACATATACCCAAGAGGCGAACAGGGCAACGGGGACGGCAGGCTCCCCTTGCGACAACTATTGGCTTCCCCCACACTTCGACGCCCGGGGAACCGCTTCCCCGGCGGAGGGCGGCCGGCGGAAGGCCGCGGCAGATCGGGGAACCAAGACCGATGAACAACCGGAACACCCAACCGCTCGTCGACGCCGCCTGGCTCAAGGCCCGGCTCGGTCAGCCGAACATCGTGGTGCTCGACGTCCGCACCCCGCCGAAGGATGGCTTCGTTGCGGGTTCGATCCATTCCGACTACGCAACGGCCGGCTGGCGCACCACGGTGGGGGCGGCGCCCGGCATGCTGCCGCCGCCGGCCGAGCTGGAACGGCTGATCGGCGGCATCGGCATCGGCAACGACGACCATGTCGTGCTGGTGTCGTCGGGAGAGTCGGCGGGCGACGTCGGCAACGCCACCCGCGTCTACTGGACCTTCCGGATGCTCGGCCATGACGCGGTGTCGGTGCTGGACGGCGGCTTCGCCGCCTGGACGGCCGATCCGGCCAACCCCGTCTCCCCCACCCCGGCCGGCCGGCCGGCGCGCGCCTTCACCGCCCGGCGCGCACCGACCTGCGCGCGACCGTTGCGGAGGTGGAGCAGGCGGTGAAGGCGGGCGATGTCCCGCTGCACGACACCCGCGCGCCGGAGCAGTTCACCGGCGCCGTCAAGAGCCCGCAGGCCCGCGTTCCCGGCACCATCCCGGGGGCGGCCCATCTGGAGCTGACCGCCTTCTATTCCGCGGCCGACCATCGCTTCCAGGACCCCGACGCCATCCGCGCGCTGGCCGCGCAGGCCGGCATCCCGGCGGACGGCGGGCCGATCACCTTCTGCAACACCGGCCACCAGGCCTCGGTCTCCTGGTTCGCGCTGAGCGAGCTGGCGGGGCTGCCGGGGGTCAGGCTCTATGACGGGTCGATGTCGGAATGGACGGCCGATCCCGCCCATCCGGTGCAGACCGGGGTCGAGCCCGGAGCGAAGGGCGGCGTCAGGACCGGCGGCGGCGCAGCCGGTTGAGGTCGGAGCGGCGCAGCAGCCCCAGCGCCAGCGCCGCGCCGCCATAGACCGCCAGCCCGGCGATGCCGAGCAGGACCAGCGCCGCCAGCCGCTCGACCAGGGCGCTGGCGGTCAGCCAGGGCGACAGGACCTCCTGCGCCAGCCACAGCGCCCCGCCCATCAGGGCCGCCGCCACCGCCATGCGCGGCAGGTTGCGGCCCAGCCGGGCGTCGGCGCGGAACAGGCCGCGGCGGTGCAGCAGCAGGGCGAGCAGCCCGGCATTGACCCAGGCGGCGACCGAGGTGGCGACCGCCAGCCCGACCTGCGCCAGCGGCCCCATCAGCGCCAGCTTCAGCGCGACGTTGACCACCGTGGCGGCCAGCGCCACCCGCACCGGCGTCGCCGTGTCCTGCCGGGCATAGAAGCCGTTGACCAGGCTGCGCAGCACCACGAAGGCCGGCAGGCCCAGCGCATAGGCCTGCAGCGTCGCGGCGGAGGCCCGCGCGTCGCCCGGCCCGAAGGCACCGTGTTGGAACAGCACCGAAACGATCGGCAGGCCGGCGACCAGGAAGGCCATGGCGGCGGGCAGGGTCAGCACCAGCGACAGCTCCACCGCCCGGTTCTGGCTCTCGACCGCTCCGGCTTCGTCACCACTCTTGATCCGCTTGGCCATTTCCGGAAGCAGAACGGTTCCCACGGCGATCCCGATGACGCCCAGCGGAAGCTGGTTCAGCCGGTCCGCGTAGTAGAGGTAGGAGACCGCGCCGGTCGGCAGCATCGAGGCGACGAGCGTGTCCACGAACAGGTTGATCTGCGTGAGGCCGGAGCCGAGCATCGCCGGCCCCAGCACGGCCAGGAAGCGCTTCACCCCCGGCGTCCAGCGCGGCCGGACGAGGCGCAGCCCCATTCCGGCCTTGCGCAGATCCCACCATAGATAGAGGTACTGCGCCACGCCGGCGGCGAAGACGCCCCAGGACAGGGCGTGCCCGGCGCTCGGCATCAGCGGGGTCGCGACGACCAGCGCCGCGATCAGGCACAGGTTCAGCAGGATCGGCGCCGCCGCGGCCGCGCCGAAGCGGCCCAGGCTGTTCAGCACCCGCCATAGAGCGACACCAGCGAGATGAACAGCAGGTAGGGAAAGGTGATGCTGGTGAACAGCACCGCCAGCCGGAACTTCTCCGGCTCGTCGGAGAAGCCCGGGGCGAAGACCGTCATGAATTGCGGCATGATCGCCAGGATCACCGCCAGGAAGACGAGCTGGAAGACCAGCAGCAGGGCCTTCACCTCCTCGGCGAAGCGGCGGGCGGCCTCCTGCCCGTCCTGCACCAGCTTGGCCGAGAACAGCGGGACGAAGGCGGAGTTGAAGGCCCCTTCGGCGAACAGCGCCCGGAAATGGTTGGGCAGGCGGAAGGCGACGAAGAAGGCGTCGGCGACCGGCCCCGCCCCCAGCAGGGCCGCGGTCAGTACGTCGCGCAGGAAACCCAGCACCCGGCTGACCAGGGTCAGGCCGCCGACGGACAGGATGTTGCGAAGCACGATGAAGGCACCCCTGGGTAAAGGCGGCCCCTGACGGATGACGGGATTGGCGGGCCGGCGGCGTTCGTCATAGGATCACCGCCCCTCTTCGTCCAGCCTGCATCGGGATTCCCATGCCCCTGCCCCTGACCTACCTGGAAGCCGGCGAGACCAACGGCGGCACGCCGCTGCTGGTCCTGCACGGCCTGTTCGGCTCGGCCCGCAACTGGCAGACGCTGGCCCGCCGCTTCGCCGAGACGCGCCGGGTCTATGCGCTCGACCTGCGCAACCACGGCGGCGCCCCCTGGGCCGCCGAAATGACCTATCCGGAGATGGCGGAGGACGTGCTGCGCTTCCTCGACGACCGGGGCTTCGCGCGGGCGGCGGTCGTCGGTCATTCCATGGGCGGAAAGACCGCGATGACGCTGGCGCTGAACCATCCCGACCGCGTGGAGCGGCTGGTGGTGGTGGACATCGCCCCCGTCCCCTACACCCATACCCACGCCCCCTATGTCGCGGCGATGAAGAAGGCCGACCTCGCCGGCTGCACCCGCCGGTCGGAGGTGGAGGCCCAGCTCGCCGACGCCGTGCCGGAGGCGCCGCTGCGCTCCTTCCTGCTGCAGAACCTCGTGCTGGAGCACGGAAAGTTCCACTGGCGGATCAACCTCGACGCCATCGAACGGTCGATGGATGCGCTGATCGGCTTCCCCGACCTCGGCGACCGGTCCTATTCCGGCCCCGCCCTGTTCATCGGCGGTGGCGCATCCGACTATATAGTATCCAAACATTATGCGGCGATCCGTCACCGTTTCCCGGCGGCCGACATCCGTATGATCGACGGCGCCGGCCACTGGGTCCATGCCGAACGGCCGGAAGAGGTCGCGAAGCTCGTAGAAGGCTTCCTCTGACACCTCTTCCGGGCGCGGTACCCCCTCGGCCGCGACGTCGAACGGCCACGGCAGGCCTTGCGCCACCCACCATGCGGGGCTATCAAGCCACCGCGCCCTGAAAAGCGCGAACGACCTACGCGCGACCGACATGCGAAGGATCTACCGACCATGAGCGTCATCACCGAAATTCACGCCCGCGAGATTCTCGACAGCCGCGGCAACCCGACCGTCGAGGTCGACGTCCATCTGGAAAGCGGGGCGTTCGGCCGCGCCGCCGTCCCGTCGGGCGCCTCCACCGGCGCGCACGAGGCGGTCGAGCTGCGCGACGGCGACAAGTCGCGCTACGGCGGAAAGGGCGTGCTGAAGGCCGTCGAATCGGTGAACGGCGAGATCTACGACGCGCTCGCCGGCCTGGAAGGCTCGGACCAGCGCGCCATCGACCTCGCGATGATCGAGCTGGACGGCACGCCCAACAAGGGCCGTCTCGGCGCCAACGCCATCCTGGGCGTCTCCCTGGCCGTCGCCAAGGCCAGCGCGGAAGAGGCGGGCCTGCCGCTCTACCGCTATGTCGGCGGCGCCTTCGCCACGCTGCTGCCCGTCCCGATGATGAACATCATCAACGGCGGCGCCCATGCCGACAACCCGATCGACATCCAGGAATTCATGATCATGCCGGTGGGCGCCGAGTCCGGTGCCGAGGCGGTGCGCATGGGCTCCGAGATCTTCCAGTCGCTCAAGAAGAAGCTGAAGGACGCCGGCCACAACACCAACGTCGGCGACGAGGGCGGCTTCGCCCCGAACCTCGCCTCCACCGACGAGGCGCTGGGCTTCGTGATGAAGGCGATCGAGGCCGCCGGCTACAAGCCGGGCGACGACGTCATGCTGGCGCTCGACGCCGCCTCGACCGAGTTCTTCAAGAACGGCAAGTATGAGCTGGCCGGCGAGGGCAAGTCCCTGTCGCCGGAGCAGATGGTCACCTACTGGTCCGACCTGGTCGGCCGTTATCCGATCATCTCGATCGAGGACGGCATGTCCGAGGACGACTGGGAGGGCTGGAAGGCCCTGACCGACGCCATCGGCAGCAAGGTCCAGCTCGTCGGCGACGACCTGTTCGTCACCAACCCGAAGCGTCTGGCCGACGGCATCAGGAAGGGCGTGGCCAACTCCATCCTGGTGAAGGTCAACCAGATCGGCACCCTGTCGGAGACGCTGGAAGCCGTGGACATGGCGCACAAGGCCGGCTACAGCGCCGTCCTGTCGCATCGGTCGGGCGAGACCGAGGACAGCACCATCGCCGACCTCGCCGTCGCCACCAACTGCGGCCAGATCAAGACCGGCTCGCTCAGCCGTTCCGACCGTCTCGCCAAGTACAACCAGCTGATCCGCATCGAGGAGCAGCTCGGCACCGCCGCCCGCTTCGCCGGCCGCGGCATCCTGAAGGCCTGATCCCCCGGGGATCGTCCCGATGAGAGAAAGCCCCTTCCAGGCCCGTCCGGGAAGGGGCTTTTCCTTTGCCGGCCCGTCCGTCCCGAGGTCGCCGGTCAGCCGGCGATCGCGGCGATCATCCGGCGCACCGCCTTCATCTGGAATCCGCCCTTCTGCGCGAAGTCCGGCCCGGTATAGGCGAACCAGTCCCAGCAGCCGCGCGGGTTGTCCAGCGGCTTGGCCGCCGCGTCGATCTGCGGATAGAGCACGACCAGATCGTTGACGTCGGCCCAGCGGTTGAAGCCGGCATGGACGGCGAAGCGGTCGCCGATCAGGCTCCCGGCCATCCGGCAGCCGTGGAAGGCGATGTGCAGCCGGCAGGGCCGGCCCGCCGCACAGGACTCCGGAATGTAGACATAGCCGCTCGCCGCCATGCCGCTGCGGCTGGGGTCGCCGATGAAGGGGGTCTGGTCGAACCTCTGCACCGGGCGCGACGCCTCCCGCGCGTTGGGCGTCCGCAGGCCGGGCAGCAGATGCTTCAGGATGGCGCCCGCCTGATCGTAGCCGCAGTCGTTCATGAACTCTCCCGCCTCCCCCGGCGGCGGGCTGAAGCCGCAGGCCGCACCATAGCCGTCGGTGATGAAGGCGTGGGCGGCCCTGGGATGCTTCACATAGGCGATGGCCGGGGGCGGCACGCCCAGCGCCTTGTAGAGGTCGGCGGCACGGTCGACCACCGGCCGCTTCACCGTCTTGTCCCGGGCGCCACTGAACAGGTAGATGCGCGCGCCGGCGAGGTTCGACAGTGGGTCGACGTCGCCCGACCGCTCGGCCTCGCGGGCCGTCCTGACCAGCAGCCCGAGGTCCGGCGCCGCCGGCTTGACGTCCATGCAGCGCTCCAGCGCCACCACCCAGGGCGGAATGCCGAAGGCCTCGGTGGCCGTCGCACAGGAATAGGGGCCGCCGGCGACCAGCCCGGCCCCGCGGACGAGGCTGGAATAGGCGATCTGGAACTGCCCGGCCATATAGGCGCCGGACGAGATGCCCGACACGGTCGTCTGCGCCGGGTCGATGGTCAGCCGCGGCAGGGCGGGCGCCCGCTCCCCGGCCGCTGCGCCGGCCGCGTTCCATAGCGTCGCGAGGGCGAGAAGGCCGGCACCCAGCAGCCGCCCGAAATGCCTGCGCTTGCCACCGCTCATGGTCGTTCCGCCCCGTTTATGCCCCACTGCTGCGATCCAGCGTAGCCAGGCAATCGGGAACGTCAATTTTTAGGACAGAGGCCGCGTCATTATTCTACCGTTCGGCGGCGCGTGGGCGGGGGAGTGTCGGCCCCCGCCCCGCCCCCTCACCCCCGCAGGTAGGCCAGCACGGTTTCGGGCGAGGATTCGCCGTAGGGGTCGCCGTTGGCACCCTCGTCGTTGATGCCGGGCTCCTCGAACCAGGCCTCGACCACGCCGTCCTTCACCACCATGGCATAACGCCAGCTCCGGTAGCCGAAGCCGAGATGGTCCTTGTTGACCAGCATTCCCATGCGCCGGGTGAAATGGCCGGAGCCGTCGGGGATCAGCTTCACCTTCTGCAGCCCCAGGCTCTTGCCCCACTGGAACATGACGAAGGCGTCGTTGACGCTGATGCAGTAGACCTCGTCGACGCCCAGGCCGCGGAACTCGTCATAGCAGCGCTCGAAGGCCGGGCACTGCTCGTTGGAGCAGGTCGGCGTGAAGGCGCCGGGCAGCGAGAACACCACCACGCGCTTGCCGGCGAACAGCTCGTCGCTGCGCACGTCCTGCCAGCGGAACGGGTTCGGGCCGCCGACGCTCTCGTCGCGCACCCGCGTCCTGAACAGCACCGAGGGAACCCTGCGTCCTTTCATCGTCGCCTCCTTCCGTCTGGTTTCCGGTCCGGGACCGGACGAATCAATAGCCTGACGGGCCGGCCGGACCAGCGCGGCGGAGCGCCGCATGGGCACCGGCAGCGCCTCACGTCACTAAACCGCCAAACCGCCGAAGAAATCCATCGAAGCCCAGGCAATCACTGCACTTTTCCACCCTCTTCCGACAGAACAGACCAACTCCGACAAAGACTATCTGTGCGAAAAAGGGGTAGGCTTCGGTGGCAATCCTGTGACGTCGCGTGTTCTTAATGTCACGTTTACCAAAATAACGCTTACCTGCCCTCGCCTGCATCCAGTGGGCACTGCGCCAAACGGTGACAATTGGAGGGCCTGTTGATGCCTCGTCTATTCAAGGGAACGTCGGACCATCAGGACGGTAAGACGACCTTCAGCGGTTCGTATTTCTCAAGGATACTCGTTGGTACCTTTATCTTCAGCGCCGCCATCAATCTGCTCATGCTGGCGATGCCGCTCTATTCGCTGCAGGTGTTCACCCGCGCCATTCCGTCGGGGAACTATGACACGCTGGTGATGCTGACGCTGATCGTCGTGATGGCGCTGTCGCTCAGCGCGGCTCTCGAGATCGTCCGCTCGCGCGTCCTGGCCCGCGCCGGAAATGCGCTGGAGGTGGCGTGGCGCCGCCGCCTGACGGCCGATGCGCTGGACAGCGCCGGCCGCGGACGGGCCGACATGTCGGCGCTGTCCGACCTGATGGAGGTGAAGGGCGCCTTCGGCCGTCCGACGCTGCCCGCCCTGATGGACCTGCCCTGGACGCCGCTCTACATCCTCGGCATCTACGTCATCCACCCGATGCTGGCCTTCCTGCTGGTCGTGTCGATCGTCATCATGACGATCATGGGCTTCATCGCCCACGTCGCGGTGCGTGACTTCGCGGAGGAGGGCAAGCTGCCGGCCTCGCGCGGCCAGCGCCTGTTCGACGCGCTGCTGGCCAACTGCGGCACCGTCCGCGGCCTGCGCATGGGCGGCACGGCGCTCGACAACGCCACCCGCGACCTGCTGACCTCCAGCGCCATCCAGGGCCGCGCCCAGGAGCGCTCGGCCGCCATCGCCGCGGTGACCAAGTGGGTCCGCATGGTCCTGCAGGTCGCGGTGACCGGCGTCGGCGCCTGGCTCGTCATCGAACAGCACCTGTCCTTCGGCGGCATGATCGCCACCTCGATGCTGCTGGGCCGCGGCCTCGCCCCGATCGAGCAGACCGCCGGCGCCTGGGGCGCCATCGTCCGCTCCGCCCAGGCCGCCCGCCGTCTGGTGCCGCTGCTGAAGCGCCTGTCGCGCGAGCCCGCCCGCCCCGCCATCCCGGTGGAGGCCGAGCGCCTGACCGTCGAGAACCTGCTGTTCATCTCCCCCGCGACCAGAAGCCGATCCTGCGCAGCGTCTCGCTGGCGATCGATCCCGGCCAGACCATCTGCATCGCCGGCCCCAACCGCTCCGGCAAGTCGGTCCTGGCCCGCGTGCTGGCCGGCGTGGCGCTGCCCTCCGCCGGCACGGTCCGGCTGGGCGGTCTGGCCGTCGCCTCGCTGAGCCCGAATTCGCCCGATTGCGGCATCGGCTACCTGCCGCAGACCGTCGACCTGCTGCCCGGCACCGTCGCCGAGAACATCGCCCGCTTCGGCGAGGCCACCCGCGAGCAGGTCGAGGAGGCCGCCCGCAGCGTCGGCATCCACGAGTGGATCGAGAGCCTGCCCGGCGGCTACGAGACCGAGGTCGCCGACCCGCTGTTCCCGATGACCGGGGCGTCGGCCCGCCTGATCGGCCTCGCCCGCGCCGCCTTCGGCAAGCCGCCGCTGCTGATCCTGGACGAGCCGGCCTCCGGCCTGGACGAGATGGGGCTGAAGGCCGTGCGCGACTTCGTCGCCGCCGCCAAGGAGCGCGGGGCCACCACCATCGTCCTGACCCACACCCCGGCCTTCGTCGACATGGCCGACCGGACCTTCGTGCTGAAGAACGGCATGGCGGTCGAACTGCAGCGCCCCGAGCAGCAGGCGCAGCAGGCCTCCCCCAACTGGTCGCGCCTGCGCGGCATCGGCCCGGCGCCCGTCGTGGCCCCGGCGGCGGGGGCGGCCGGCTGAAGCCGGTCCTCTCTCCCGCCACGTCCGCCGACATCGCCGACATCGCCGACATCAAGGATCCTGCCATGACGTCCATCGACGCCACCATCGACTCGCTCGCCACTGCGCCGGCCAAGCCGAAGCACCACAAGTCGCTGCCGATGACCTCGCTGAGCGCGGTCGGCGCCATGCTGCCGACCACCAGCGTCAGCGGCCTGCTGACCAGCGGCTTCCTGGTCCTGGCCGTCGGGCTGGGCGGGATGGCGGGCTGGGCGGCGCTCGCCCCGCTGCACAGCGCGGTGACCGCGTCCGGCGCGCTGGCCCCGGAGACCGGCCGCAAGGTCGTGAAGAACACCGAGGGCGGTGTCATCAGCGAGATCCTGGTGCATGAGGGCCAGCGGGTGAAGGCCGGCCAGACCCTGATGCGGCTGGACGGCACCGAGGCGGCCACCCGGCTGGAGGTGCTGACCTCCTCCTGGCTGGAGACGCTGGCGCTGGAAGCCCGCCTGACCGCCGAGCTGCTGGACGACCCGCAGATCGAATGGCCGCAGGAGCTGCTGGACCGCCGCGACGGCAGCCGCGCCGTGCAGAACTCCATGCGCAACCAGGAAAAGCTCTTCGCCGTGCGCCGCGCCCAGCTCGACGCCGAGGAGAAGCTGATGCAGGAGCGCGTCGACTCGCTCGCCGAGGAGATCCGCAGCCTGGAGAAGCAGCGCCAGTTCATCGCCCGCCAGATCCAGCTCACCGAGGAGGACCAGCGCATCACCCAGGGCCTGCTGGAGCGCGGCAACTCCACCCGCACCAAGCTGGTCGAGGTGCAGAAGGAGAACTCCTCCTACCAGGCCCGCAGCCACGAGCTGGAGGGCGAGATCGCCCAGTCGCGCCAGATGATGGTCGACGCCAAGGCCGATCTGGTCCGCCGCCGCAGCGACTTCCGCGAGAAGGTCATCCTGGAGCTGGAAAAGGCCCGCGGCGACGCCCAGAAGCTGACCGAGCAGATCCGCGACGCCCGCAACCGGCTGGACAACCGCACCATCAAGGCGCCGGACGACGGCTCGGTCGTGGTCTACGGCCATCCGGTGGTCGGCGGCACCATCACCGCCAACGAGCCGATCGTCGACATCGTCCCCGACGAGCGCGCCCTGCTGGCCGAAGTGAAGGTCCAGCCCAAGGACATCAAGTCGCTGACCGTCGACCTGCCGGTGAAGGTGCAGCTCACCGCCTACGACAGCCGCGTCGTCGGCTCGCTGGACGGCGTCGTCACCTATGTCTCGGCCGACCGCATCACCGACCCGGTCACCCGCCAGGACCATTACCTCGCCCGCATCCGGCTGAACGACAGCGACCCGCACAAGGTCCACAACCTGAAGATCAAGCCCGGCATGCCGGTGGAAGCGCGCATCCTGCTGTCGGCCCGCACGCCGCTGGACTATCTGATCCAGCCGCTGTCGCACTCCTACACCAACTCCTTCACGCAGGAGTAACCGGGCAGCCGCAGGCCGGCGGTCCGAACGATGAAGGGCGGCGTCCCCCCGGGATGCCGCCCTTCGCTGTTTCCGGACCCGGTTTCCCGGGCTTCGCCCGCCTCAGCGCAGCCGGCGGGCGGCGAGGTCCAGCGCGGTCTTGAGCTGGCTCGGCGAGAAGGGCTTGTGGACGATGCCCAGCGGATAGGTCTCGGTGATGCGCGCCATGATCCCGTGGTCGGCATAGCCGGACAGGAAGATCGAACGGATGCCGTAGCGCAGGTTCAGCCGGCGCGCCGCCTCGATCCCGTCGCCGCCGGCCAGCCGGACGTCCATCAGGGCGAGGTCCGGCCGGTCGCGCGAGGCGATGGCGACGGCCTCCTCCTCCGTGGCGGCGGTGCCGCACACCACATGGCCGAGGTCGCAGACCGCGAGGCGGATCGCCTCCGCCGAGATCGCTTCATCCTCCACGACCAGCAGCCGCAGCGGCCGCGACCGGCCGGGCGTCCGGCTGCGCGAGGGAATCGGAATCCATCCGCGCCGCGCCGCGGCGGAGGAGGACTGGGTCGTGTCGTCGGCCTGGAGCATGATCGACCGGGGACGGATTGTTGCGGACATTGGTAAAGGACCGTTTACCAACCCCTCAGTCGTATTACTGATACCTCGAAATCACAAGAAATTATCGGTCAGGCACAAAATCGGCATCGCGGGATGAGACATTCGTGCAACATCCGGGAGGCGGGAAGGGGGATCCGGGGTGGATCCTTGCGAGAGCCCGCATGCGATGCGGCTGCCCCGCGACGACGGGCGGATCGCCGGGACGTCCCCGGCCGTGCCGGGAGGATGGCGCTGGACCGTTGCTTCGACGCTTGTTCGAGGGGGCGGGACGACCGGAGCACCCGTACTTGCGGCGCCCCGCCATGCAGCCAGCCGGCCGCTTACCGGCTGGCCGGGCTCAGCCAGTCGATCCCGCTGGACACGGCCGGACCGGCCAGCGCGCTGCGCCCGCTTCGGGCGGGCGCGACGGTGGGCGCGGCAGCCGGAGATCCGGCGTGAGGCCCGCCGACGGGAGGTCCGGCAGGCGACAGCGGCGATGGCGCCGCCGGAGCAGGCATCGGCCGGTCGCCGGTGGATCTGTCGCCGGTGGACCGGTCGCTTGCGGGAGGCGTCAGCCAGGATGCGGCGGGGGGCTGGACGGGCGCGGGCTGGGACGGGCGGGCGGGAGCGGCCGGCTCAGGGAAACGCGGGGCGGTCTCCCGACCGGACAGCTCGCGGGCAGGCATCTCCCGGACCGGCGTCTGCCGCGGCGGCTCGGGCGGCAGCGCCATCGCCGAGGGGGCGGAGGGAGCTGGGGCAGCCGCCGGGACCGGGCGCGGCGGGCGAGGCGCTGGTGGCTCCTCCGCCTGCGCCGGCGCCGGGCGGAGGGCGGAGGTCGGACCGGCGGCGGCGCGCATGCGCGGCGCATCGGCGGCGGCAAGCCAGAAGGGACGGTCGTCGTCGGCCACCGGCTCGGTCTGCACCGTAATGGACCGGGCCTGCTCGCGGATGTCCAGCAGCGTGGTCACGGCGAACTGCAGCAGCGAGGCCATGGCGGCGGCGTCCGACAACTCCTCCGTCGACAGGGCGGCGAAGCGGGCGCGCACCTGCTCCACCCCCTGCTCGACTCCCTCGCGCAGGCCGGCGACGTCGTGGCCGACACGTTCGAGGGCCTCGCGCAGCGCCGAGATCTCGCAGGCCTGCCTCAGCTCGTGAAAGCCGATGTCGGGCGTGCCCGCTATCCTCGCGCGGAGATCCTGAATCCGATAGTCATCGGGCATCCTTGCCAAACCCCGAGTCCACACCCTGAGTTCTGCCATCACAACCGGCCGCGCCATTGTGAAGCGCTTGCTGTCGCAGGTCTTTCCGTCACAGGTTTAGTGCAGTTTAAGACCGCTGGAAACCGTTTGCGCCCCTAAGCCGCTTGTACTATTTTTTCGCCGCCGGGGGAAAGGATTCCTTTGGCTGCTCGTCATAGCGCGCCTCTCGCCGACTGTATCCTCACAACGTCTCATCTGCCGGATTGTCACGGTGTCGATTGATCGCACGGAACTGGAGCGGCTCCTTGCCGATCGGCCGACCGGCAACCGCAGCGCCATGCAGGCGGTGCGGGAATGCTACGGCGACATCGGCCTGATGCGCGAACGCGGCCTGTCCTGGGCCGAGATCTCCGACGTGCTGGCCCAGTTGGGCGTCACCGCCCGGGACGATCAGCCGATCTCCCCGGTCACCCTGCGCTCGGCCTTCTTCCTGGTCGGGAACGAGGCGAAGGGCGGCGAGGTCCCTGCCGAACCGGCCGGCACCACCCCGCCCGAGACGCTGGCCGCCGTCCATCAGGCGGCGCTCGCCGCCGGCCGCCCCGCCGGGGCCGAGGAGGCTGCCGCTGCGCCCGATCCGGCCGCGGAGGCACCCGAGGACGCGGAACCGGATGCCGCGGAACCGGACCGCGAAGAGCCGGCCCCCGGGAAACCGGACGCCGGGCAGCCCGAGGCGCCGGCTTCCGTGGCTGAGGAACGGCCCGAGCCCGTCGCGGATCCTGTGGCCGAAAAGCCCGACCCCGGGGAGAAGCAGACCGCTCGCGCTCCTGCCGGGGCCGAACCGGCGGCAGCGGGGGTGACGGGGGCCGCGAAACCTGCTACCGCGGAGGAACCGGCCCCGCCGCCCCCGGCGGCAGCGCAGCCGGAGGTGCCGCAGCCGGAGGTGCCGCCCCCGGCGGTGCCTCAGCCGGCGGTCTCCCAACCGCCGTCCCCGCTGCCCGGCGTCAAGCCGACACACAACGAGCAATCGACGAACGTATATTGGAAAGGCGATCGCATGCTGGGTACGATCTTCGTCCTCAATGACCGCGGCGGCGTCGGCAAGACGCTGCTGTCCCATCACCTGATGGCGACCGCCATGCTCGAAGGGCTGCAGCTTAAGGTCGTCGAGTACGAGGTCAACGAGCGTCTCGCCCGCCTGTTCGGCCCGGATGTGGTCGAGCACCGGCGCATCACGCAGGACTTCATGAACATGATGGGGTCGGGCGACGGCTTCTACGAGTTCTGGGACCAGATCGGTCCGGAGCTGCAGCGCGGCGGCCGCCTCTACGACTTCGGCGGCAACATCTCGCAGTGGTTCTTCAACTGGGCCGAGGTGTCGGGCTTCGACTATTACGTCGGCGACGGCGAGCGGCTGACCTTCATGGTCCCGGTCACCGTCGACCTCGCCTCGCTGTCCACCGGCATGTCCACGCTGGAGCGCGTCGCCGCCATCGCCCCGAAGGCCAAGCGCGTTCTGGTCGAGAACGGCTTCTCCGGCCCCTTCTCGCAGCTCGAGGACAGCCAGTACGCCCGCCGCAAGGCGGAGATGGTGGAGCGCGAGGGACTGCAGGTCATCTCGATGCCGCCCTGCACCGCCCCGGCCTGGGCGCGGCTGACCGGCCACCGGATCGACCAGGTCGCCTCGATGACCCGCGAGGATCTGGTGAAGCTGGGCATGACCCCGCCGGTCGCCTCCCGCTCGCTGATCATCATCCACGAGTGGCTGCGCGGCATGCGCCAGTCGCTGTCGCCCTACCTGCACGACGCCTTCCGGCAGACCCCGGCCGCCAGCAAGGCCGGCGCCCGCTGAGGCCGGCCCGCCGGCTGCGGCACGGCGAGCCACCGGACCAAAAGGAAAGCCCCTCTTCCGCGACGGACGAGGGGCTTTTTTTCGACCGGCGTCGGCGGGCGCCTGCGACGGGCAGAACCCGTCGCCCGACCACCCGGCCGCTCAGTATCCCTTCGCCAGCCGGTCGAAGGCCTGCAGCTTGGCCAGCAGGGCCGGCATGTCCTTCAGCGGGACCATGTTCGGTCCGTCGCTGGGGGCGCAGTCCGGGTTCTCGTGGGTTTCCATGAACACCGCGGCCACGCCCACCGCGATGGCGGCGCGTGCCAGGACGGGCACGAACTCGCGCTGACCGCCCGAGGTTGTGCCCTGCCCGCCCGGCTGCTGGACCGAGTGGGTGGCGTCGAACACCACCGGGAAGCCGGTCTCCGCCATGATCGGCAGGGCCCGCATGTCCGACACCAGCGTGTTGTAGCCGAAGCTGACGCCGCGCTCGCACAGCAGCACGCGGTCGTTGCCCGAGGCGACCAGCTTGGCCGCGACGTTCTTCATGTCCCAGGGCGCCAGGAACTGGCCCTTCTTCACGTTCACCGCCCGACCGGTCTTCGCCGCGGCGATCAGCAGGTCGGTCTGGCGGCAGAGGAAGGCGGGGATCTGCAGCACGTCCACCGCCTCTGCCACCGGGGCGCACTGGTCGGGCTCATGCACGTCGGTGATGACCGGGCAGCCGAACCGCTCGCGCACCTCGGCGAAGATCGGCAGCGCCTTGTCCATGCCCAGCCCGCGGGCGGTGGTGATGGAGGTGCGGTTGGCCTTGTCGAAGGAGGTCTTGTAGATCAGCCCGATCCCCAGCGCGCCGGTCATTTCGGCGAGCGCCGCCGCCGTCTCCAGCGCGTGGTCGCGGCTCTCCATCTGGCAGGGGCCGGCGATCAGCGTGAAGGGGCGGTCGTTGGCGATCGACAGGGGGCCGATCTGGACGGTACGGGGGCTGGTCATGGTCGTCGGGGCTCCAAAGGAACGAAGGCGGGAGGGGGCCGCCCTCCCGCGCCGGTCATTCCTCCCACCAAGCCGGGGGCCGGGTCAACCCGCGACAGACTCGGGGCAGCCCGGACCGCGGCCCGATGGCCCCCGGCCCGGATGGGCCTCAGCCCAGATGGGTGCGGAAGAAGTCGATCGTCCGCGTGTTGGCGTCGGCCGCCGTCGCGGCGTCCCAATGCTCGCCGCCCGGCCGGGCGAAGGCGTGGTTGACGCCGGGATGGACCTTGGCGGTGATCCGGCCGTTGCCGGCGACCCCGGCGACCACCTGGTCGCGCTCCTCCGGCGTCGAGAACTTGTCGAGCTCGGCGATGTGCAGCAGCAGCGGCCGGGTGATACGGGGCACCTCGCCCAGCATGCCGCCCAGCCCGACCCCGTAATAGCCGACGTTGGCATCGGCGTCGCTGCGCGTCGCCATCATGAAGGCCAGCCGGCCGCCCAGGCAGTAACCGACGCTGCCGACCTTGCCGGTGCAGTCGCCCTGGCCGCGCAGCCAGGTCACGGTGGCCTGCAGGTCCTCCACCGCCTTGTCCTGGTCCATGCCGTTCATGTAGGCGAAGGCCTGGTTCCATTCCTCCTGCGTCTTGTCGGTCAGCTGGACGCCGGGCTTCTGCCGCCAGAACAGGTCCGGGCAGACCGCCAGGAAGCCCTGCGCCGCATAGTCGTCGCACAGCTCCCGCATCACCGTGTTGACGCCGAAGATCTCCTGGATGACGACCAGGCCGGCGGCCGGGGTCCTGGCCGGGCGGGCGACATAGGCGGAGAACTGACCGCCGTCGGCAGCGCTGATGGTAACCTCGGTCATGGGTTTGTTTCCTCCTTGGTCCGGATCCGCCCCCAATCTAGGGGCGGACCCGGCCGAGAGAAAGGCCGCGGCTCAGAAACTCATGCCGAGGCCGAGGAAAGCGCCATAGTCGCGCACATGCTCCTCGCCGAACCGGGCGTTGACGCCCAGCGTCCCGGTGATGGCGGTCGCCAGCCGGAAGGAGGCGCCGGCCGCGGCGGTGACATAGGTGCGGTCGGGCTTGGCCACCGGCATCGCATAGGCCAGCGACGACACGGTCCGGCTGGCGGCGGTGACGCTGCGGTCGTCGTCCTTGAACTCGCGGTTCAGCGCCGCCTTGGCGAAGGGCAGGAAGGCCCCGGCGTCGTAGGAGACCTGATAGCCGATGCTGCCGACCAGCGATTCCCGCCGCTGGTCGCGGAAGGCGAAGCCGAACAGCGGGCTGTCCTCGGCGAAGCCGTTGACCTCCACATGCTGGTAGCGCAGCCCCAGCACCGGGCCGTGGGTCAGGCCGCCGGTGGTGAAGTCGTAGCCCGCCTCGGCGGCGAGCGAGGCGCTCATGCCTTCGGTGCTGCCGCCGGTCGAATGGTCGGTGCCGTTGATGGTGACGCCGCGCCGGGTGTCGTAGTCGGTCATGCCGATCGAGCCGACGCCGCTGACGAAGGCCCCGCCGATGCGGTAGAGACCGTAGCCGCTCAGCACATATTCCCGCTGCTTGTAGTCGCCGCCGCCGGAGAAGCTGCCCCGGTAGTAGGAGATGGTGCCCGCCGCACCGACCAGCAGGGTCTCGCCGAACCGCTTGTCGACGCCGACGCTGACGTTCAGCGGCGTGCCGCGGGTGCCGGCATAGTCGTTGCCCTGGTCGAAGGTCAGGCGGCCGGCACCTCCGACGATCCAGGCCCCCGCCTCGCCCGGCTTGCGCGCCCACATGCTGGAGGTCGCCTGGGCCTGCAGGGTGGCGATCAGCCGGTCGCGGGTGCGCACCGGCGATTCCGCCAGCATGGCGATGTTGGTCGGCGCGCTCAGCGCGTTCAGCACATAGTCGGCGATGGCGCGGTGCCCGCCCGTGGTCGGGTGGACGCCGTCGGCGAACAGGTAGCTCTGCGCCGCGTTGGGCGTCACCAGGGAGGCGGAGGTGCAGAGCAGCGAACTGCTGGTGAGGCAGGCGGTGCCCACCGCGTTGCCGAAGCCGAAGGCCGCCGGATTGGCCACCGCCGCCTGGATCAGCGAGAAGGTGTCGACCGGGATGACGGGGATGCCGGCTCCCGCCAGCCCGCTGAAGACGAGCTGGTTGTAGCCGCTGACGACCTGGGTGATCTGCGCCGAGGCCGCCGCCCCCTGGGCGCGGCCGAACGGCGTGATGCCGATGTCGGGCACCGTCGGCACGACGATGTAGCGGGCCCCGGCGGCGCGCAGCCGCGCCACCTCGCCCACCAGGTCGGCCGCCGCCTGGGTGACGGCCGCCTGGGCGGTCGCCGTGTTGCCCAGCGCGACGAAGATATCGTTGGCGCCGCCCCACACGGTGTAGAGCGCATTCGGATCGGCCCGCCCGCCGGTCGAGGCGAGATAGGCGCCGATCTGGCTGCGCAGCGGAGTCGCCGTGGCGGTCGGCGGGCTTGCCGGGTTGCCGGGAAGCTGCGAGACGCGCGCGCCGCCGACGGCGTAATCGGTGCCGCCGGCCACCGCCGGTCCCGCGGCCTTGCCGAAGGCGCCGGCCACCACCTCCGCCCAGACCGGGCCGGGATTGGTGGTGAACTTGCCGCCCGCCGGCAGCAGGCGGCTGAAGCTGCCGCTGTCGGTCAGGCTGTCGCCGAAGAAGATGGTGTTCGAGAAGTCGGCCGCCCCGGCCGTCGCGCCCGCGCCGGCAAGGGCGGCGGCGATCAGCAGGGTGGTGGCGGCGGTGGTGGTGGCGCGGAGCGCGGAACGAAGCGGACGCATCCAGTCTCTCCCCCGGGGACCGTCAGGATTCGCCTTCTGAACGAGGCCGCGAATGGTGGCACGACGAATGGTTTCGCTCAAGAACTATGACGTATGGGGAAAGAAATGTCTTTAAACGGCAACCTTCCGGACGGGCGGGTGCAATCGGCATAGGGGGCGACCCGAGAAGGTCGCACCCCTGCCACACCACCCGGCATGCGGGTCCGCACCGGGCGGTTCGGGGGATTGAGGTCATGCGAGCCTGGGCAGTCCGAGTTGGTCTGCCCGTTTGATCGTGAGGACTGCATTGAGAAGCTTGCCGCTGTTGCCCCACCAGCGTCGGCCATTGGCCGCGATTTGTTGGGCGACGGCGGGCTTGGCCCCTCTGGCCGTCAGTTCCCGGAAGATGGTCTTCCCCCGCTTCCACTGCTTGAGCTGAATGGCCCGCAGCCGGTGGCGTATCCATTCGTCCAGCGTTCGCCGGACCTTTGGAGTTTGCGCCAGTCGGAAGTAGGCTTTCCAGCCCAGCAGGAAATCGCGCAGCCTCGCCACCACCGCGGCCATCGACCGTCCCGTCAGCCGGGGCGTCAGGTCGCGGATGTGGTCCTTGAACGCCGTGATCGCCTTGTCGGCGACCCTCCGCCTGACCTCTCCCTTCGGTCCGGCCCAGAAGGCATAGCCGAGGAATTTGCGGCCGAAGACGGGGGCCACGGCGCTCTTGGCTTCGTTCACCGTCAGGTGCAACCGGCCATGGAGGCGCCGCAGCAGGGCCATCACCCGCTCTCCCGCCCGACGCGACCGCACATGGACGTTGCAGTCGTCGGCGTAGCGGCAGAAGGCATGGCCCCGGCGTTCCAGTTCCTTGTCCACCTCGTCCAGGATCAGATTGGCCAGCAGCGGCGACAGCGGTCCCCCTTGCGGGGAGCCCGTCCGACGCCGTGCGACCGCCCCATCGTCCTCCATGACGCCGGCATCCAGGTAGGCCCGCACCAGCCGGATGATGGCCGGGTCCGGGACCCTCTTGGACAGACGGTCGATCGGAAGGTCATGGTCGATCCGGTCGAAGAACTTCTCCAGGTCCACATCCACGACGATCCGCCGGCCGGACTGCACGAAGCTTTGCGCCGCAAGGACGGCGTCGTGCGCACTCCGGCCGGGACGGAAGCCGTAACTGTGGTCGCTGAAGCCGGGATCGAGGATCGGCTGGAGAACTTGCAGCATCGCCTGTTGGATCAGGCGGTCCGTCACCGGGGGAATGCCGAGTGCGCGCTCGCCACCCCCAGGTTTCGGGATCATCACGCGACGCACCGGCTGCGGCCGGTACGTCCCCTCCCGCAGGCTGTCGCGGATCGCCGGCCAGCGGCTCTTCAGCAGTGCGGCGGTCTGGTCGATGTCCAGGCCGTCCACTCCCGCTGCACCCCCGTTGGCCCGCACCTTCCTCAACGCTCGCAGAAGGTTCTCTCGCGCCAGGACCGCATCCAGCAGCCCCGGCCCCATGGCGTCCGTGTCCCGGCGCGGGCGCTCGGCTTCGTCAAGACGGGCCTCCGGACGGGCTTCACCCGTCCTCCTCTCCCGCCTCCCGGATCGCTCCGGCATCTGACGCATGGCCTCACGCATCGTCGGGTGGACTCCATTCTCCCTCGTTCGGCCCTTCGGTCCGGCTCGCGCCTCGCCTACTATGGCCTCTGCTGACTTCCCGCTCCGGCTCGACGCCGTCGCCCTTTCAGGCGCAAGGCGGGATCTCCCCAGGTAAGAACGCGTTCCTTCGCTGCACGACCGCCGGATTTACGCCACCGACCCTTGGTCACAAGAGCTTCGCGGTTCCATGCCCGCTCGCCCTGGTCGGCACCGCCTCATATCCGGTTCTTGTTCATCGGCCCGCAGCTGCGATCCACGCTTCCTTCCCACGGTCGGTTGCCCTTCCGCAGTTGCGCTTCTCTTCGTTCGCCGTGACCAGCTTACGGAGGGACTTACACCCTCAAGAACGCGCCCATGCTGGGCGCACACGGAAAAGGCCCCTCCCCGGCGGGGGAAGGGCCTTCTCGCGATCCGGATGAGCGGGGGATCAGACCAGCCGGCTCTGCTCGATCGCCGCCTTGATGAAGGAGGTGAAGAGCGGGTGCGGGTCGAAGGGCTTGGACTTCAGCTCCGGGTGGAACTGGACGCCGATGAACCAGGGATGGTCCGGAATCTCGACGATCTCCGGCAGCTCCCCGTCCGGCGACAGGCCGGAGAACAGCATGCCGCAGGACTCCAGCCGCTCGCGGTAATAGGCGTTCACCTCGTACCGGTGGCGATGGCGCTCGGAGATGTCGGTGGTGCCGTAGATGCCCGCCACCTTGCTGTCCGGCAGCAGCTTGGCCGGATAGGCGCCCAGCCGCATGGTGCCGCCGAGGTCGCCCGACTCGGCCCGCTTCTCCAGCTGGTTGCCGCGCATCCACTCGGTCATCAGCCCGACCACCGGGTTGCCCGGCTTGCCGAGCTCGGTGGAGCCGGCGTCGACGATCTTCGCCATGTTGCGGGCGGCCTCGATCACCGCCATCTGCATGCCGAAGCAGATGCCGAAATAGGGCACCTTGCGCTCGCGGGCGAAGCGGGCGGCGCGGATCTTGCCTTCCGTCCCGCGCGAGCCGAAGCCGCCCGGCACCAGGATGCCGTGGACGTTCTCCAGCCGCTGCACGGCCGCCGCGTCGTCCTCGAAGATCTCCGAGTCGATCCAGTCGAGCTTGACGCGGACGTTGTTGGCGATGCCGCCGTGGGCCAGCGCCTCGGCCAGCGACTTGTAGCTGTCGAGCAGGCTGGTGTACTTGCCGACCACCGCGATGGTCACCTCGCCCTGCGGCTTGCGCACGCGGTCGACGATGGTGGTCCAGCGCGACAGGTCCGGCCCCTTGTCGGTCGGCAGGCCGAAATACTCCAGCACCTGGGTGTCGAAGCCTTCCTCGTGGTAGCTGACCGGCACCTCGTAGATGGTGTCGACGTCCAGCGCCGCGATGACCCGCTCCGGCCGGATGTTGCAGAACAGCGCGATCTTCTTGCGCTCGTTCTCCGGGATCGGGCGGTCGGCGCGGCACAGCAGGATGTTGGCCTGGATGCCGACGCTCAGCAGCTCCTTCACCGAATGCTGGGTCGGCTTGGTCTTCAGCTCGCCGGCGGTCGGGATGTAGGGCAGCAGCGTCAGGTGGACGAACAGCGCGTTCTCCTGCCCGACCTCGTTGCCGAACTGGCGGATCGCCTCCAGGAAGGGCAGCGACTCGATGTCGCCGACCGTGCCGCCGATCTCGATCAGGATGAAGTCCTCATCCGTGACGCCGTCGCGGATGAACTCCTTGATCTGGTCGGTGACGTGCGGGATCACCTGGACGGTGGCGCCCAGATAGTCGCCGCGCCGCTCCTTGGCGATCACGTTGGAGTAGATGCGGCCCGTGGTGATGTTGTCGCCCTTGCGCGCGGCCACGCCGGTGAACCGCTCGTAATGGCCCAGATCCAGGTCGGTCTCCGCCCCGTCGTCGGTCACATAGACCTCGCCGTGCTGGTAGGGGCTCATCGTGCCGGGATCGACGTTCAGATAGGGATCCAGCTTGCGCAGCCGCACCTTGTAGCCGCGTGCCTGGAGAAGCGCCCCAAGCGCCGCCGAGGCCAGGCCCTTGCCCAGCGAGGAAACGACGCCACCGGTGATGAAGATGTAGCGAGTCATGTCCGTCCGAAGACCTTGAGAGCTGTTCCGTTTCCCGACGAGGACGGCATCCGGAGGACACCTTCCTCAAAGGAAAGAGGCGGCTTCGGGGAGGCCGCCTCTCGTATCGCACCCGACCTGTTCGCCGCGACTGGTCAGCGGGCGACGGGCGGTGCAGGCTGGGCGGGTTCGGCCGGCTGAGCCGGGGCGGACTGCTGCGCCGGGGCGGTCGGCTGGGCCGGGATCCCCTGCGGCAGCGTGTCGATGATCGAGGTCGGCCGCGAATGCCCGCCGGCCAGGATCGCCAGAATGATGCTCGTCAGGAAAAAGCAGCCGGCCAGAATGCCCGTCGTGCGGGTCAGCAGGTTGGCCGTGCCGCGGGTGGTCATCATGCCGCCCATGTTGCCGCCGCCGATGCCCAGGCCGCCGCCTTCGGACCGCTGGATCAGGATGACGCCAACCAGCGCCACCGCGATCAGCAGATGAACCACCAGGATGACCGATTCCATGCGAAGCGCTTCCCCAAACCCGTCCTGAAAAATCGATAGCGCGCCACGGGCCGTTGATCGGGCCCGTGGCGCGCGCCCACTGTTTCTACCGCGCTACGACGGAAGATGCTAGCGGCAACTCGTCCCGATGGCCCAGAAATCGTCGGCCTTCAGCGACGCCCCGCCGACCAGCGCCCCGTCGACATTCTCCACCGCCATCAGCTCGGCCGCGTTGGACGGCTTGACCGAGCCGCCGTAGAGGATGCGCACGGCGTCCGGCTGCTCCACCTTGCCGGACAGCTCGGCCCGGATGTGGGCGTGCATCGCCTTGACGTCGTCGGGGTCGCGGTCTTGCCGGTGCCGATCGCCCAGACCGGCTCGTAGGCGATGACCGTGTTGGCGGCGGTGGCGCCGGCCGGGATCGAGCCCGCGAGCTGCGCGGAGACCACGGCGTCCGCCTGGCCGGCGTCGCGCTGCTGCTCCGTCTCGCCGACGCAGATGATGGCGACCAGCCCCTCCTTGTGCGCGGCCGCCGCCTTGGCGGCGATCAGCGCGTCGCCCTCGCCGTGGTCGGCGCGGCGCTCGGAATGGCCGAGGATGACGTAGCGGCAGCCGGCGTCCGTCAGCATCACCGGGCTGACGTCGCCGGTGTGGGCGCCGGAGGTCTTGAAGGAGCAGTCCTGCGCGCCGAGCGCCAGCGGGCTGTCCTTGATCGCCTCGGCCACCGGGAACAGCAGCGGGAAGGGCGGGCACACCAGCATGTCGAAGGCGACCGTGCCGGCGCCCTTCAGCCGCCCCGCGAGGTCCGAGGCGAGGGCGAGGCCGTCGGCCTTCAGCCCGTTCATCTTCCAGTTCCCGGCGATCAGCTTGCGGCGCTCGGCCATGGTGCAGTTCCTTCCTTATCGCTGGTGCGGGGTCGGGCCAGCTTCGCGCCCCTTCTAGCAAGCGCGGCAGCGGATTTCCACCCGCCCGGCCGGGAATCCCGGCGGGAAAACGGGAGTTGCCGGGCCATTTCCCGCTGCCTATGATGCGCCGCCCCGGCCCTGAGGCCGATCGACGTGCATTCACTTCGGGTCCCATGCTCCAGTTCATCCGCAATTTCGCCGGTTCGTGGATCGTCAAGATCCTGTTCGTGCTGCTCATCCTCAGCTTCGGCGTCTGGGGCATCGGCGACGTCGTCCGCCAGTCGGGCATCTCCGACACGGTGGCCGAGGTCGGCAAGGTCGAGATCAAGCGCGACGCGCTCGACCAGGAGTTCCGCCGCCAGATCGACCGGCTGCGCCCGATGCTGGGCGGCAACCTGACGGTGGAGCAGGCCAGGCAGTTCGGCCTGCTGGACCAGTCGCTGAACGGGCTGGTGCAGCGCACGCTGCTCGACCTCGCGGCCAAGGACGCCGGCATCAGCGTCGGGTCGGAGGTGGTCAAGCTGCGCATCGCCGACGAGCCGGCCTTCCGCAACCAGCAGGGCCAGTTCGACTCCAACCTGTTCCGCACGGTGCTGCGCAACAACCAGTTGACCGAGGACGGCTACGTGGCGCTGATCCGCCGCGAGACCGCGCGGGAGCTGGTGGCCGGCGCCGTCGGCGCCAGCGTCACCGCGCCCAAGCCGCTGGTCGAGGCGCTCTACCGCTTCCGCGGCGAGAAGCGCGTGGCCGAGGTGGTGACCCTGCCGAACGCCGGCATCGGCGACGTCGGCGCCCCCGACGATGCCGAGGTCACCCGGTCCTACGAGGACCATCAGGTCCGCTACACCGCGCCGGAGTACCGCGCGCTGACCGTCGCCACCCTGTCGGCCGACGCCATCGCCAGGGACATCGCCATCCCCGACGACCGGCTGCGCGCCGCCTATGACGAGCACGCCGCCGAGTTCACCACGCCGGAGAAGCGCTCCATCCAGATGGTCGTGGTGGACGACGAGGCGAAGGCGAAGCAGATCGCCGAGGCGGCCAGGTCCAAGGGCCTCGCCGCCGCCGCCAGGGACGCGGGCGTCGAGCCGCTGACCCTCGACGGCATCGCCCGCGACGAGTTGCCGGAGCTGGGCGACGCTGCCTTCTCGCTCGCCCAGGGCACGGTCGGCGAGCCGGTGAAGTCCGGCCTCGGCTGGCACGTCCTGTCGGTGACCGGCATCCAGCCGGCGACCGCCCGCAGCTTCGACGAGGTGCGCGAGCAGCTCCTGGCCGAGCTGCGCAAGGAGCAGGCGCTCGACTCGGTCTTCTCCATCGCCAACCGGGCGGAGGACCAGCTCGCCTCCGGCGCGCCGCTGGAGGAGGTCGCCCAGGCCCAGGGCCTCGTCCTGCGCAAGATCGCCGCGGTGGACAGCACCGGCAAGGCGCCGGACGGCAAGGACGCCGCCCCCGACCTGACGACGCTGAAATCGCTGCTGCCGGCTGCCTTCCAGCTCAAGGCCGGCGCCGCCTCCAACCTGTCGGAAGGCCCCAGCGGCGTCTTCACCGCGGTGCGCGTCGACAGCATCACCCCGGCCGCCGTCCGCCCGCTGGCCGAGGTGCGCGACCAGGTGGTCGCCGAATGGCAGGCGGAGAAGCGCGCCGCCGCCGCCGGCAAGAAGGCCGAGGAGATCGCCGCCCGGCTGAAGCAGGGCTCGGAGGCCGCGGCCCAGGACGTCGCCACCCAGGCCGGCGCCAGCTTCGCCATGACCGCCCCCTTCACCCGCGACGCCCGCTCGGTCGAAGGACTGCCCGGCGACATGGTCCGCAAGCTGTTCGAGGCCAAGCCCGGCGAGGTCGTCACAGGCGCCACCGCCGACTCCCAGGTGGTCGCCCGCCTGAAGGAGGTCATCGCCGCCGACCCGGCCGCCGCGGACGCCACCCTCGCCCAGGTCGAGAGCACGGTGACCCAGGGGCTGGAGAGCGACCTGATGGCCCAGTTCGGCAACGCGCTGCGCAGCCGCTACCCGGTCGTCATCCACCGCGACCGGATCGAGCAGTTCTTCGCCAACAGCAACTGACGCCCCGCCCCGGAAGGCAGGCCAAGAGAAGGTCCAGTGCCGTGAAGGTTCAGCCCGAATTCACCGCCTTCGACGCCGCCTACGCGGCCGGCAAGCCGCAGGTGGTGTGGACCACGCTGGTCAGCGACCTGGAGACCCCGGTCTCCGCCTACATGAAGCTGGCGGACGGCCGTCCCTTCGGCTTCCTTCTGGAGTCGGCGGAACGCGGGGCGGGCTCGCGGCGCGACCGCTATTCGGTGATCGGCTTCAAGCCCGACCTCGTCTGGCGCTGCCGGCGGGCCGGGGCGGAGGTCAACCGCGACGCCCTGCACGACCGCGACGCCTACGCGCCGCTGCCGGGCAAGCCGCTCGACACGCTGCGCGCCCTCATCAACGAGAGCCGCATCGAGCTGCCGGCCGAGCTGCCGCCGATGGCGGCCGGCCTGTTCGGCTACCTGACCTACGACATGGTCCGTCTGATGGAGCGTCTGCCCGACGACAACCCGGACGAGCTGAACATCCCCGACGCCATCCTGACCCGCCCCAGCATCGTCGCCATCTTCGACAGCCACACCGACTCGGTGACGCTGGTCACCCCGGTCTGGCCGAAGGCCGGGGTCGACGCGCGGGCCGCCTGGGCGGACGCGCGGGAGCGGCTGGACGACGCGCTGGCCGACCTGGAGCGTCCGCTGCCCTACCGGCGGGAGCCGCGCAGCGAGGCCGGGCTGCCGCTCGACTGGACCTCCAACACGACGCGCGAGGAGTATCACGCGATCGTCGAGCGGGCGAAGGAGTACATCCGCGCCGGCGACATCTTCCAGGTCGTGCCGTCCCAGCGCATCCGCTTCCCCTTCAAGCCGTCGCCGCTGGCGCTGTACCGCACGCTGCGCCGGCTGAACCCGTCGCCCTTCCTGTTCCATTGCGACTTCGGCGAGCTGACGCTGGTGGGCTCCAGCCCGGAGATCCTGGTGCGCGTGCGCGACGGCAAGGTGACCATCCGTCCCATCGCCGGCACCCGCAAGCGCGGCGCCACGCCGGAGGAGGACCAGGCGCTGGCCGACGACCTGCTGAACGACCCGAAGGAGCTGGCCGAGCATCTGATGCTGCTCGACCTCGGCCGCAACGACGTCGGCCGCGTGGCGAAGATCGGCACGGTCAAGGTCACGCAGAAGATGATCGTCGAGCTCTACAGCCACGTCATGCACATCGTCTCCAACGTGGAGGGCGAGCTGGATCCGGCGCATGACGCGCTCGACGCGCTGGTGGCGGGTTTCCCCGCCGGCACGGTGTCCGGCGCGCCGAAGGTCCGCGCCATGGAGATCATCGACGAGCTGGAGAAGGCCCGCCGCGGCGTCTATGCCGGCTGCGTCGGCTATTTCGGCGCCTCGGGAGCCATGGACACCTGCATCGCGCTGCGCACCGCCGTGCTGAAGGACGGCATGATGTATGTCCAGGCCGGCGGCGGCGTGGTCGCCGACAGCGACCCGGAGGCCGAGTATCAGGAGACGGTCAACAAGGCCAAGGCCCTGATCCGCGCGGCGGAGGAGACGATCCGCGCCACCGCGGACCGCTGATTCCCGCCCCATGCCGTTCGACGCGGTGCTGCTGCTGCCGCTGCTGATCAAGATCGCGGCGGCCGCACTGGTCGTCGTCGTCGCCTCCATCGTCTCGGAGAAGGCGGGACCGGCGATCGGCGGCATCATCTCCACCCTGCCCGTCTCGACCGGGCCGGCCTATGTGCTGCTCGCCCTGGAGCATGACGACCGCTTCATCGCCGACAGCGCGCTGTCCAGCCTCGTCACCAACGGGGCGATGATCCTGTTCCTGGCGGCGCTGGTGCGGGCGGCGCCGCGTTTCGGCATGGCCGCCACGGTGGGGCTGGCCTCGGCCCTGTGGATCGGCCTGGCCGTACTGCTGCGCGCCGCCGGGCCGTGGAGCCTGACGGGCGCCCTGCTGGTCAACCTCGCCGCCTATGGGCTGGCCGCCCTGGCGGTGCGGACGCCGCCGGACCATGCCGCATCGCCGCGCCGTCCGGTGGCCCGCTGGTACGACATCCCGGCCCGCGCCGCGCTGGTCGGGCTGCTGGTCGCCACGGTGACGACCGCCAGCCATGTCATCGGGCCGACCGCTACCGGCATCGCCGCCATCTATCCCATCGCCCTGACCAGCCTCGCCGTGATCCTGCACAGCCGCCTGGGCGGCACGGCGGTAGCGGCGGCGATGCGCAGCGCCCTGGTCACCAATCCCGGCTTCGCGCTGTGCGTCCTCTGCGCCCACCTGACCGCCGAGCCGCTCGGCCGCGCCGCGGCGCTCGCCCTGGCGCTGGCGGTCTCGCTGGCCTGGGCCGTCGGCGTGCTGGCACTGCGGCGGCGGGGCTGAGCGTCCGGGGGGCGAGCGTCGGGGCCGCTAGGCGGCGGACCGGGCGCGCGACGACAGCAGCAGCCCGACCGCTTCACTGGCCAGACGCTCCCGCAAGGCCAGTTCGGCGGACAGGACCGGCGGGAACAGCGCGGCGACCGGCGGCACGCTCAGCACGTCGACGACCAGCACGATGCGCTCCCGGGCGGCGGGGTTTTCCACCTGATGGGGGAAGCAGAAGTCGCCGGTCCAGCACTGCCCCTCGGGATAGGCGGCGGACTCGTGGCCGATCAGGGTCACCGCACCCGGCGGCTGATGGATCGGGATCAGCAGGCGGGTCTCGGCCCGGTGCAGGGCCTGATTGTCGTAATGCCATGCGAGGCTGCCCCCCGGCGGCTGGCGCAGCAGATGCGCCCGCCGCACCGGCCACTCCGTCCGCGCCGCCAGCAGGGCGCCGACGCTCGGCATGAAGGCAGCCGCCGGGCACGGGTCGCGCCCGTCGAACAGCGGGACGGAGGTCCAGCCGCTGCCGGATCCCGCGCCGAAATGCCCCCGCTCCCCCTCCGGCAGCGCGGCGTCCAGCGCGGCATACTCCGCCTGCAGCGCTCCCGCGTCGAGCCGGAGGGCGGCCGGAGCGTGCAGCACGAGGCCGCTGCCCTCGGTGACGCGACGAAAGGACTCCATGCTGCCGCCTCGTTCCGATATCCACACCGCGCAGGATGCCGGACGGCACCCCCGCGACCACGCTATCGAACCGGGCCGCCGCAGGTCCATCGGTAATTGCAGGAGTTCTGGAACCGCTCCTTCGGACGGGCGGTCAGATCTTCGACCGCTCGGCCTTGCTGTAGTTGCTGAAGTGTCCCTCGCGTGCCGCGGCACGCCGCGCCGTCTTCAGCATCTCGCCCGAGCTGCCGGGGGTGGCGGGACGGGAGACGAGCTTCTCCCGCGCCGTCGAGCCGCAGGACGGGCAGGCGGGCGTTTCGGCGCCGCGGACCAGCGTCTCGAACGGGTGGTCGCAGGCGGTGCAGCGGTATGAGTACAGCGGCATGGGACCTCGCACGGGATCGGTGTCGGGATCCCGTCGAGTATCCGCTGAAAACCGCAACTCTTGAAGGGTTTTTGTGCGGTTGCGAAGATTATGCCGCACCGCGGAAGTCGAAGCCGGCGGCCTCCACCGCCCGCTTCACCGTGTCGGCCGGCACGCCGCCGTCCACCGTCACCGTGCCGTTGGCCAGGTCGACCGTCACCGCCGCCGACGGGGCGGCCTTGGTGATGGCGTTGGTCACCGACCGGGCGCAGCCGCCGCAGGTCATGCCGTCCACCTTGTAGCTATCGGCCATCTCTCGTTCCTCCTGGAGCACGCATCGCGGGTCAGCCGCCGGCATGGTGGGCCTTCACCACCGCGCTGACCGGCACCAGCACGAACCCACGCTTTTGCACCTCCGGCATCCAGGACGCCAGGGCCTCGATTGTCGCATCGTGCGGATGGCCGATGGCGATGGCATAGCCCTGGCTGCGCGCCACCTGCTCGGTCTTCCGCAGCTGGGCGAGCACGGCCGGCACGGTCATGTCGTTGTCGAGGAAGATGTCGCGGGCGGCGTAGGGCATCCTCATCTCCCGCGCCAGCGCGATGCCGGCGCTGTTGGGCGTGGTCCGGCTGTCCAGCCACAACAGCCCGCGGCGCTGGAGTTCCCCCAGCACCGGCGCCATCAGGCTGCGGTCGGCGGTGAAGCGGCTGCCCATGTGGTTGTTGACCCCGACATAGCCGTCGAAGCTGCCGAGCGCCGCCGCCACCCGCCGCTGGATCTCGCCGCGGTCGAGCGAGACGAGCAGCGCCCCCGGCCCCGGATCCGCCTTGACGCTCGGCTCCATCGGCAGGTGCAGCATCAGCTCGTGCCCGTTGGCGCGGGCGGCCTTGGCCTGGCCCTGCAGGTCATGGGCATAGGGCAGCCAGGACAGCGTCAGCGGCCCCGCCAGCGACGCCATCCGGGTCGAACGCTTGCGGTCCACCCCCATGTCGTCGATCACGATGGCGATGGCCGGCTTGTCCGTCGCCGGCTTCGAGGGCAGGGCGTTGCGCCGCCAGGCCGGCGTGCCGGACGGCGCCTGGGATGGCGGCAGCGGCGGCGGCAGCATCGCCACCACCGGCTTGACCGGCGGCGGCGGGACGGCGGGGGCATGGGCCGGCTCCTCCGCCGGGCTGCCCGGCTCCGGCTCGGTTGTCGGATAGGCCCCCTCCTCCTCGTCGGGCGAGGGCAGCGCGGCGGTCGCCGCGGGCGGGGGGGCCGGCTTGGCGGCGGGCGGCGCCGGGACGCCCGCCACCGGCTTCGGCGGCGCATCCCCGCCGGAGGAGCCGCCGAGGCGGGAGAGGCCGAAGCCCAGGGCGAACACCAGCGCGACGGCGATGGCGGCCAGCAGGAACGGGTTCTGGACGGCAGGGAAACGGATGGCAGGGAAACGGGCCGCGGCCTTGCGGGGTTTGCGCGGCGACTTCTTCGGCATCGGGAGGTCTCGAACCCATGGGACGGCGTACGGTCGGCCGCACACTGTCACCGGCTGCACCGCGCCGCAACTGGACAAAGGAGAGACCGGGGGGAGAGACCGGGGGAAGAGACCGGGGGAAGAGACCGGGGAAGAGACCGCAGCCCCCCGATGCGCCGCCGGAACGGCCCCAAAGGCTGGAAATCCGTCATGCCAGCGGCTAGGGTAGCGTCCCACGAAGGATGCCGGACCTGTGCTGCCGGCACGGCGAAGCTTGGGGCGCCCCTGGATGCTGCTGCTCATCGACAATTACGACAGCTTTACCTACAACCTCGTCCATTACCTGGGCGAGCTGGGCGCCGAGGTGCGGGTCGTCCGCAACGACCAGATGACGGTGGCGGAGGCGATGGCGCTCCGCCCCGGCGGCATCCTGCTGTCGCCCGGCCCCTGCGACCCCGACCGCGCCGGCATCTGCCTTCCCCTGATCGCCGCCGCCGCCGAGGCGCGGCTGCCCCTGATGGGGGTCTGCCTCGGCCACCAGGCGATCGGCCAGGCCTTCGGCGGGCGCGTCGTCCGTGCCCCCGTCCCGATGCACGGCAAGGTGGACAACATCCGTCACGAGGGGCGCGGCGTGCTGGCCGGCCTGCCCTCGCCCTTCCGCGCCACCCGCTACCACTCGCTGATCGTCGAGCGCGCGACCCTGCCCGACTGCCTCGACCCGGTGGGCGAGACGGCGGACGGCCTCATCATGGCGCTGGCCCACCGCAAGCTGCCGATCCACGGCGTGCAGTTCCATCCCGAGAGCATCGAGAGCGAGCACGGCCACCGCATCCTCAGGAATTTCCTCGACCTGACCGCCCCGGGCGGCGACCGGCTGGAGACGGCGGCATGAGCGGCACCGGCGACATCACCGATATGAAGTCCCTGATCGCCAAGGTCGCCACCGGCGCCACCCTGTCGGAGGAGGAGGCCGGGCTCGCCTTCGACATCATCATGTCGGGCAACGCCACCCCGTCGCAGATGGGCGGCTTCCTGATGGCGCTGCGGGTGCGCGGCGAGACGGTGGACGAGATCACCGGCGCCGCCCGCGTCATGCGGGCCAAGGCGATCCCGGTCGACGCGCCGGACGGCACCATCGACACCTGCGGCACCGGCGGCGACGGGGTCGGCACCTACAACATCTCGACCGCCGCGGCGCTGGTGCTCGCCGCCTGCGGCCTGCCGGTCGCCAAGCACGGCAACCGCGCCATGTCCTCCAAGTCCGGCGCGGCCGACGTGCTGGGGGCGCTCGGCGTCAATCTCGACTGCGACATGGCGCTGATCCGCAAGGCACTGTGGGAGGCCAACATCGGCTTCCTGATGGCGCCGCGCCACCATCTCGCCATGCGCAACGTCGGCCCGACCCGCGTCGAGCTCGGCACCCGCACCATCTTCAACCTGATGGGCCCGCTGTCCAACCCGGCCACCGCGCGGCGCCAGCTCCTCGGCGTCTTCGCCCGCCAGTGGGTCGAGCCGCTCGCCCATGTGCTGAAGCGGCTGGGCTCGGAAGCCGCCTGGATCGTCCACGGTTCCGACGGGCTCGACGAGATCACCACCACCGGCCCGACCACCGTCGCCCAGCTCCGGGACGGCGAGGTGACGGTGTTCGAGGTGACGCCGGAGGAGGCCGGGCTGCCCCGCGCCAGCATCGAGGACCTGAAGGGCGGCGACGCCCAGGTCAACGCCGAGGCGATCCACGCCCTGTTCGACGGGGTGCGCAGCCCCTACCGCGACATCGTGCTGCTGAACGCCGCCGCGGCGCTGCTGGTCGCCGGCCGGGTGCAGACCCTGAAGGACGGCGTCGCCCAGGCGGCGCAGGCCATCGACAGCGGCGGCGCCCGCATGACGCTGCAGCGCCTCGTCGCCATCACCAACCAGGGAGCCGCGGCATGAGCGACGTCCTCGCCCGCATCTGCGACGACAAGCGCGCCCTCGTCGCGTCCCGCAAGTTCGCCCGGCCGCCGGGCGAGGTTGAGGCCGCCGCCCGCGCCGCCGACCCGCCGCGCGGCTTCGTCCGCGCCCTGCGCGAGGCCGTCGCCGCCGGCCGCTACGGCCTGATCGCCGAGATCAAGAAGGCGAGCCCGTCCAAGGGCCTGATCCGCCCCGACTTCGACCCGCCGGCGCTGGCCCGCGCCTATCGCGAGGGCGGCGCCACCTGCCTGTCGGTGCTGACGGACGAGCCCTATTTCCAGGGCTGCGACGCCTATCTGGTGGCCGCCCGCGCCGCGGTCGACCTGCCGGTCCTGCGCAAGGACTTCATGGTGGACCCCTACCAGATCGCCGAATCCCGCGCGCTCGGCGCCGACTGCATCCTCATCATCATGGCCGCCCTGTCCGACGCCCAGGCGCAGGAGATCGAAGAGGCGGCCATCGCCCATCGGCTCGACGTGCTGGTCGAGGTCCACAACCGCGAGGAGCTGGACCGCGCGCTGGCGCTGAAATCGCCCCTGCTCGGCGTCAACAACCGCAACCTCAAGACGCTGGCCGTCGATCTGGCGACCACCGAGGCGCTGGCCGCCCACGTCCCGGCCGACCGCATGCTGGTGGCGGAGAGCGGACTCTACGGCCCGGCCGACCTGTCGCGCATGGCGGCGGTGGGGGCGCGCTGCTTCCTGGTCGGCGAGTCGCTGATGCGGCAGGAGGATGTGACCGCCGCCACCCGCGCCCTTCTCGCCTGAGCCGCCCGATGACCGTGGCCCCGGCATCCCTGACCATCGCGCGGGAGGATCCGCGGCAGCCCGAGGCCGGCGCCCTGGTCGCCGAGCTGGACGAGCATCTGCGCGCCATCTACCCGGTCACGGTCTGCCACCTGCTCGACATCGAGTCGCTGGCCGGCCCCGACGTGCGCTTCTTCGTGGCGCGGATCGACGGCCGGGCGGTCGGCTGCGGCGCCCTGCGCATCGACCCGGAGGGCTACGGCGAGGTCAAGCGCATGTATGTGCGGCCCGGCGCCCGCGGCGCCGGCCTCGGCCGCCGCCTGCTCGACCGGCTGGAGGAGGAGGCGCGCGGCCTCGCCCTCGCCGCCCTGCGGCTGGAGACCGGTGTGGCGCAACCGGAGGCGGTCGCCCTCTACCGCAAGGCCGGCTTCACCGGCCGCGGCCCCTACGCCGATTATCCGGACGACCCGTTGTCCATCTTCCTCGAAAAGGCTTTGGTGACCCCATGAGCGGCTTCACCCATTTCGACGCCGAAGGGCGCGCCGTGATGGTCGACGTCTCCGACAAGACGGAGACGGAGCGCACCGCCACGGCCCGCGGCTCGGTCCTCATGCAGCCGGAAACGCTGAAGCTGATCCTCGACGGCGGCGTGAAGAAGGGCGACGTGCTGTCGGTCGCCCGTCTGGCCGGCATCATGGGGGCCAAGCGCACGCCCGACCTGATCCCGCTGTGCCACCCGCTGGCGCTGACCTCGGTGAAGGTCGACCTGACCTGCGACCCCGGGCGCAATGCGGTGGACATCACCGCGACCTGCAAGCTGAAGGGCCGCACCGGGGTCGAGATGGAGGCGCTGACCGCCGTCAGCGTCGCCGCCCTGACCGTCTACGACATGTGCAAGGCGGTGGACCGCGGCATGACCATCACCGGCGTGCAACTCGTCCACAAGGCCGGCGGCAAGAGCGGCGAGTGGGGAACCGCCTCGTGATCCCGGTCGCGGAGGCCCGTGCGCGCATCCTCGCCACCTTCGGTCCACTGCCGGCGGAGACCGTCGCCCTGCCCGACGCGCTCGGCCGCGTCCTGGCGGAGCCGGTGGTCGCCCGCCTGACCCAGCCGCCCTTCGACGCCGCCGCCATGGACGGCTGGGCGGTGCGCGCCGACGACATCGCCCGGGCGCAGCCCGGCTCCCCCGTCGCCCTGCGCCGCATCGGCGAGTCCGCCGCCGGCCACGCCTTCGCCGGTACGGTCGGCCCGGGCGAGGCGGTGCGCATCTTCACCGGCGCGCCAGTCCCGGCCGGCGCCGACGCCGTGGTGATGCAGGAGGATTGCGAGGCCGACGACGGCCATGTCCGGGTCGGCCGGGCCGTGGCCGCCGGCCGCTTCATCCGCTCCGCCGGCTTCGACTTCACCGCCAGGCAGGAACTGATCCCGCGCGGACGCCGCCTGACCGCGCGCGACGTCGCGCTGGCCGCCGGCGCCAACATCCCCTGGCTCAGCGTCCACCGCCGCCCGCGTGTCGCCGTGCTCGCCACCGGCGACGAGATCGCGCTTCCCGGCGAGCCGCTGGGGCCGAGCCAGATCGTCAGCACCAACGCGCTCGGCCTCTGCGCGCTTGCGGTGGCGGAGGGAGCCATCGCCCTCAACCTCGGCATCGCGCGCGACACGGCGGAAAGCCTCGCGGCGCTGGCTGCCGGGGCGGCCGGCTGCGACCTGCTTGTGACCACCGGCGGGGCGGCGGCGGGCGACTACGACCTCGTGCGCGACGTGCTGGCCGACAAGGGCGTGACGCTGGCCGTGCAGAGCACCGCCATGCGGCCGGGCAAGGCGCTGATGTTCGGCCGGGCGAACGGCGTGCCGCTGCTCGGCCTGCCGGGCAACCCGGTGTCGAGCGGCGTCACCGGCCTGATCTTCCTGCGGCCGATCCTGCGCGTGCTGCAGGGCCTGCCGCCGGACGAGCCGGGCGGCCCGCATCACGCCCGCCTCGGCGCCCCGCTGCGGGCCAACGACCGGCGCGAGGATTATCTGCGCGCCACCCTCTCGCGCACGGCGGACGGGGAACTGGTCGCCACTCCCTTCCCGCGCCAGGACAGCGCCATCACCTCGCTCTACGCCAGGGCCGACTGCCTCGTCGTCCGCCCGCCCCACGCCCCGCCGGCCGAAGCGGGCGAGCGCGTCACGATCATCCCGCTGTCCGGCGGCTGCCTGTCGGTGTGACCGCGGGACAAGCTCGTCAGGCAGGGCGCTGTCCGCCGGCCGGCGCCCGCCCTCTCTTTTCCTCTTGTTCTTGCCGTGTTCCAGCGCGCCCCGTAGTCTCGGCGGCGACACCGGCTCTCCGTGCGCCCTCATATCCCTGAACGGGTGCCGTCCTTGTGCGGAGGCTGCACAACGGCCGTGCACGAACGCTCATGGCAAGTGGCTGATACGGAACGAGAATATCCGGATCGACAAATTGTGCGCCGAAGAGAGTCCGCACAACGCGCCCAATGCAGCCCGCTGCGCTCCGGCTCGTCAGGACGGCGCGAAGTACGCACACGAAGGGCCGCAAAAAAACGGCGGCAGGGCTTGACGGAACCGAAGAACCAAACTAGAACAAGGGGTAACGTTTTTCTTTTGTTCCATCCGGTCCGGACAGGCGGATTTCAGGCGGTGTTCCGCCGGCCGCGACGGGCCACAGGTCGGGAGGCACCCCCATGCTCACGCGCAAGCAGCACGAACTGCTGCTGTTCATCCACGAGCGGCTCGGCCAGGGCGGGGTGTCCCCCTCGTTCGACGAGATGAAGGATGCGCTGGGGCTGAAGTCCAAGTCCGGCATCCACCGCCTGATCACCGGGCTGGAGGAGCGCGGCTTCATCCGCCGCCTTCCCACCGCGCCCGCGCGCTGGAGGTGCTGCGCCTGCCGGAGGGGGTGGAGCAGCGCGCCGCCCGTCCGCCGCGCGCCCGGTTCCAGCCGAACGTCATCAAGGGAGAGTTCTCCTTCGCCGGCCGCGAGGTGGCGGCGGCGCCGGCCCCCGCCAACGAGACGGTGCAGCTCCCGCTCTACGGCCGCATCGCCGCCGGCACGCCGATCGAGGCGCTGCGCGACAATTCGGCGATGGTCGAGATCCCCGCCTCCATGCTGTCGGCCGGCGACCATTACGCCCTGGAGGTCGCCGGTGACTCGATGGTGGAGGCCGGCATCCTCGACCATGACACCGTCATCATCCAGCGCTGCGAGACGGCCGACAACGGCTCCATCGTCGTCGCCCTGGTGGACGAGAACGAGGTGACGCTGAAGCGCCTGCGCCGCAAGGGCAACACCGTGGCCCTGGAACCGGCCAACGCCGCCTACGAGACCCGCATCTTCGGCGCCGACCGCGTCCGGGTGCAGGGCCGCCTCGTCGGCCTGCTGCGCAAATACTGATCCGCGCAGAGTATCGGCCCGTCGGATCCAAGGCGGGTTTCGGATGGCCGGGCTTCGTCCCGGCCATTTGCATTCCGGGGGTTGGGCCCGCCGGCTCCCTCACCCTGCGACATAAAGTTCACTTTATGAGCCTCCAGTTGACTTTTACGTAATCGCATGCCTGAATTGCGTCCCTGACGGACAATTCACGACCGGGTGGTTGATGGCCGATCCCAGGGACCGGGTCTATGGCGTGACGGAGCTGGCGGCGGAGTTCGACCTGACTCCGCAGGCGCTGCGCTTCTACGAGGAAAAGGGCCTGCTCTGTCCCCAGCGGGCCGGCGGGCGCCGGGTCTTCACCTACCGCGACCGCGCCCGGCTGATGCTGATCCTGAAGTTCCGCCGGGTCGGCTTCTCCCTCGAACAGATCGCCGAGTATCTCTCGCTCTACCGCCCCGGCCGGCCGAGCGCGCAGCAGTATCGCGACGGGCTCGCCAAGATCGGCGAGCGGCTGACCATGCTGGAGCGCATGCGGAGCGAGATCGCCGAGGTCATCGCCGAGCTGAAGGCGATGCAGACCGACGCCGAACGGCGTCTGGCCGCCTGCGAGGGCGAAGCCGCCCCCCACTGCGGGACCGCCTCCCGCCGGGAGGCCGTCGCGGCCGAGTAGCGCCGCACCGAAGGCGGGCCAACCCGCCGCACCGACAACGAACGATACGACTGGGAGTGAAACACATGCTTCGCGGCCTGATGATGGATGCCCCGCTGCTGGTCACCTCGATCCTGCGGCACGCCGCCCTCTATCATGCGGATACCGAGATCGTGTCGCGCACGGTGGAAGGGCCGATCCACCGCACGACCTACGGCGAAGCCTGGGTCCGCGTGCAGAAGCTGGCCCATGCGCTGGCCGGGCTGGGGCTGAAGCCGGGCGACCGGGTGGGCACGCTGGCCTGGAACGGCTACCGCCACCTGGAGCTCTATTACGGCGTCGGCGGGTCGGGCATGGTCTGCCACACCATCAACCCGCGCCTGTTCCCGGAGCAGATCGCCTACATCATCAACCATGCCGACGACGCGGTGCTGTTCACCGACCTGACCTTCGTCCCGCTGCTGGAGGGCATCGCTCCCGAGATCGCCGGCGTGAAGGCCATCGTGGTGATGACCGACGCCGAGCATATGCCGGCCTCGTCCCTGCCGAACCTGCTGTGCTACGAGACGCTGCTGGAGGGCCAGCCGGAGAGCTTCGACTGGCCGGAGCTGGACGAGAACACCGCCTGCGGCCTCTGCTACACCTCGGGCACCACGGGCAACCCCAAGGGGGTGATGTACAGCCACCGCTCGGCGGTGCTGCACGGCCTCGCCTCCAGCCTGCCGGACGTCTTCAACCTGTCGTCCCGCGACTGCGTGCTGCCGGTCGTCCCGATGTTCCACGTCAACGCCTGGGGCGTGCCCTATTCGGCACCGCTCAACGGCTGCAAGCTGGTCTTCCCCGGCGCCAAGCTCGACGGCGCCAGCCTCTACGAGCTGTTCGAGAGCGAGGGGGTGACCAACACGGCCGGCGTGCCGACCGTCTGGCTCGCCCTGCTGAACTGGCTCGACGCGAACAGGAAGAAGCCGACGACGCTGCGCAAGGTCGCCATCGGCGGCTCCGCCTGTCCGCCGGTGATGATCCAGCGCTTCCGCGAGCTGGGGGTGGAGGTTCTCCACGCCTGGGGCATGACGGAGACCAGCCCGCTCGGCCTCGCCAATACGCCGAAGAAGAAGCATGACGGCCAGTCGGCCGACGACTCGCTGGCGCTCGCCTCCAAGCAGGGGCGGCCGATCTTCGGCGTGCAGTTCCGCGTGGTGGACGGTGCCGGCAACGACGTGCCGCGCGACGGCAAGGCCTTCGGCCGCATGATGGTGCGCGGCCCCTGGGTGTGCGGCGGCTATTACGGCCTCGCGGACAGCGCCGCCCACGCCTCGCTCCCCGGCTGGTTCGAGACGGGGGACGTGGTGACGATGGACGCCGACGGCTATGTCCAGATCGTCGACCGCACCAAGGACGTCATCAAGTCCGGCGGCGAGTGGATCAGTTCCATCGACCTGGAGAACATCGCCGTCGCCCATCCCGCCGTGCAGGAGGCCGCCGCCGTCGCCCGCCCGGACGAGAAATGGGGCGAGCGGCCGGTGCTGGTGGTGGTGCTGAAGCCCGGCCAGCCGCTGACCGCCCAGGAGCTCGCCGCCTTCTACGAGGGCAAGGTCGCCAAATGGTGCATCCCCGACGACATCCGCTTCGTCGAGTCCCTGCCCCACACCGCGACCGGCAAGCTGCTGAAGACGGCGATCCGCGACATGGTGCTGCACCCCCAGCCCGCCGGCTGACGGGACGGGCGGGCATGAGGGAGCCGGGATCGCTTTCGCCGAATCACCGCTTGCCGAAGGGACGGGTCCTTCCCTATGTGACGATGAAGCGGCACTCCGCCGCGAATTCCAGGGGTATGTGACCGGTGATCATCGAAAGCGATCTCAAGCTCGACTTCAAGGACGTGCTGATCCGTCCCAAGCGCAGCACCCTGCAGAGCCGCAACGACGTCGACCTGAACCGGACCTTCAAGTTCCTGCACAGCGGGCGGGAATGGACCGGCTTTCCCCTGATCGCCGCGAACATGGACGTGGTCGGCACCATGCCGGTCGCCCGCGCGCTGGCCCGCTTCGGCGCGATGACGGCTCTGCACAAGCATTACCCGGCCGACGCGCTGATCTCCTTCTTCCAGGAGGAGGAGGTCGGCAACGTCTTCTACTCGCTGGGCATGACCGAGGCCGACCATGACAAGTTCGCCGCCGTGAAGGCCAAGGCGCCGGTCGACAAGGTCTGCCTGGACGTGGCCAACGGCTATACCGAGCGCTTCGTCGATTTCGTCGCCCGCGTCCGCGAGGAGAATCCGGACATCGTCATCATGGCCGGCAACGTCGTCACCGGCGACATGACCGAGGCCCTGCTGCTGGCCGGCGCCGACATCGTGAAGGTCGGCATCGGCCCGGGCTCGGTCTGCACCACCCGCAAGATGACCGGGGTGGGCTATCCCCAGCTCTCCGCCATCATCGAATGCGCCGACGCCGCCCACGGGCTGAAGGGCCAGGTCTGCGGCGACGGCGGCTGCACCGTGCCGGGCGACCTCTCCAAGGCCTACGGCGCCGGGGCGGACTTCGTCATGCTGGGCGGCATGCTGGCCGGCCATGACGAGTGCGAGGGCGACATCCGCTACGAGGACCGCGACGGCAAGAGCGTGCCGGTCGCCATGACCTTCTACGGCATGTCCTCCGACACCGCGATGCGCAAATATGCCGGCGGCGTCGCCCATTACCGGGCATCGGAAGGCAAGACGGTCGAGGTTCCCTACCGCGGGCCGATCGAGGGCACCATGCAGGAGATCGCCGGCGGCGTGCGCAGCATGATGACCTACATCGGCGCCACCAAGCTGAAGGAGGTGCCGAAGCGCACGACCTTCGTGCGGGTCGGCGCGCAGCTCAACACCGTCTTCGGGTCGTAAGGCCGGCCCGCCCCTCCCGGATGGCCGTGCCCGCCGCGGCCATCCCGGCCTCCCCACCCCCGGCACGCCGGCATACCGGCAGCCGGCGCAGGCCCTGCCCAGGTCGCAACCTTGTCACTTGGTCCCGTTCCGTTCTTCCGCTCTGGTAGCGCCCCTCCGCCGTTTCAAAGTCAGCGAGGGGCTCCCATGGATGGGGCAGAGGTGATCCGCGCCCAGCTTGCGGTGCTGCCGTCCACCCCCGGCGTCTACCGCATGCTGGGGGCCGACGGCCGCGTGCTCTATGTCGGCAAGGCGAAGAACCTGAAACGCCGGGTCGCCAGCTACACCCGCACCGAGGGGCTGCCCAACCGCACCCGCCGCATGGTGGCATTGACCCGGGCCATGGAGTTCGTCACCACCCACACCGAGGCGGAAGCCCTCCTCCTCGAAGCGAACCTGATCCGCACGCTGCTGCCGCCCTTCAACGTGCTGGTCAAGGACGACCGCTCCTTCTCCTACATCGCCATCGGGCGCGGCCACGGGTTTCCCCGGCTGATCCATCACCGCGGCACGGCGGCGCGCCACGGCCGCCGGCAGGAGGATCTGTTCGGCCCCTACGCCTCGCCCCATCTGGTCGGGGTGACGATCGCGGCGCTGCAGCGCGCCTTCCTGCTGCGGACCTGCGACGACGGGGTGTTCGCCAGCCGGACGCGGCCCTGCCTGCAGTACCAGATCAAGCGCTGCTCCGCCCCCTGCGTCGGCCGTACGACGGAGGAGGACTACGCCGCCCAGGTCCAGGGGGTGCGCGACGTGCTGGCCGGCCGCAGCGCCGAGGTGCAGGCCCGCTTCGCCGCCCGCATGGCCGACTGCTCCGACCGGCTGGAGTATGAGGAGGCCGCCCGCTGGCGCGACCGCATCCGCGCCCTGACCGCGCTGCAGAGCCGCCAGTCCATCAACCTCGAAGGGGTGGTGGACGAGGCCGACGTGCTGGCGATCCATGCCGACGGCGGGACCGCCTGCATCCAGGCCTTCTTCTTCCGCGGCGGGCGCAACCAGGGCACCCGCGCCTTCTTTCCCCGCCACGACCGGGAGGAGGAGGCGCCGGACATCCTTGCCGCCTTCGCCGCCCAGCTCTACGAGGATCATCCGCCGCCGGGCCTCGTCCTGCTCAGCCACCCGGTCGCCGATCCGGAGCTGCTGGCCGAGGCGCTGTCGCTGCGCGCCGGCCGGCGCGTCACGGTCGATTGTCCCCGCCGCGGCCCGAAGCGCCGCGCGGTGGACCATGCGCTGGACAATGCGCGCGATGCCCACGGCCGCCGCATGGCGGAACGCTCCGCCCAGGCCGGCCTGCTCGACGGGCTGGCGCGGCTGTTCGGACTGCCCAGGGCGCCCGCGCGGATCGAGGTCTACGACACCTCTCACATCCAGGGGGCGTTCCCGGTCGGCGCCATGGTGGTGGCGGGGCCGGAGGGGTTCCAGCGCAACGCCTACCGCCGCTTCCACATCCGCGACCCGCAGGCGGCCGGCGACGATTTCGCCATGATGCGCGAGGTCTTCACCCGCCGCTTCGTCCGAGCGCTCAAGGAGGATCCGGAGCGCAGCGGCGGCCAGTGGCCGGACCTCGTCCTGATCGACGGCGGGCTGGGCCAGCTCAACGCGGCGCGCGGCGTGCTGGAGGCGCATGGCATCACCGGCCTGCCGCTGGTCGCCATCGCCAAGGGGCCGGACCGCAACGCCGGGCGGGAGCGGCTGTTCCTGGCCGACCGCGAGCCCATCGCCCTGGCGCCCCACGATCCGCTGCTGCACTTCCTGCAACGGCTGCGCGACGAGGCCCACCGCACCGCCATCGACAGCCACCGCACCCGCCGTCTGAAGGCGATGTCCCACACCCGCATCGACGGCATCCCCGGCATCGGTCCGGCCCGCAAGAAGGCCCTGCTCCACCATTTCGGCAGCGCCACCGCCGTGGCGTCGGCGGGGCTGAAGGATCTGGAAGCCGCCCCCGGAATCAGCGCTGCCGTGGCACGCCGGGTATACGAGCATTTCCATCATTGATCGCGGTCATTTTTAATCCATCCCGACCGTTTTTCTCGGCGCGCTGCAGGCCTGCGGCGGGCACATGGATGCTTAACCCTTGCTTAACCGCGCAAGCTCATTGTCCCGCCACCAACTGAACATCGACATTACTGGAAGACAGGCGCCATCATGGCCCAGCAGACCGTCAAGCTCTCCGACAAGGGCGGCTACCGCGACGTGAACGTCGAGGACCTGCCGCGCAACGTGCGCGCCGCGGTGACCGACCTCGCCGCCAAGAACCCCGTCGCCAACATCCTGGTCGACCAGTCCGGCGTCCTCTACCGGATCCACCTGACCGAGCCGGCGAACATCTATCTGGACGTCCTGGCGGTCGCCTGACCCCAGCCTCTCCGGACGCTGGAAAAGCCCTTTCCCCCGTACGGGGGAAAGGGCTTTTTTGCCGGGCGGATCCCCATTGCAGGGCCATGCAGGATCCGGTATCGTAGCGATTATGAGAACGAAACAAGAACACTTGGGGTTGGTTCCCGCTCCGGCCGGCATCTCCATTCTCAGCGGTAGGCCTGCCGCCGACGGTCCTGCCGAGATCGGGCGCATCCGCCGCGAGGGCGCGGCTTGGATGGCGCACGCCCTCGACCCGGACGGACGCTGGCGACCGCTCGGCAGTTTCGCCGACTTCACCGCGGCGCTCGGCGCCGTTCCCGACCATGCCGCCGCCGTCCCGGCTCCAAGCGAGGCCAAGGGGGCAAAGGCGGCGGCTGCGGGTGCCGTCCCCAAGGCGGCGGCGCCGAAGCCGGCCGCCGCTCCCGCCAAGCCGCAGCCGGCCGGTCCCCGCCGGCCGGTGAAGGCGGGCGCCGGGACGGCGGCGGCGGGAGTCTAGCTCCGCGGGATCAGTGCGGCCGGCCCTCCAGACGGCGCAGCGCGCGATCCAGGGCCGGCAGTGGCATCATGATGACCACGCCGCTGAGGATCGCGCGAACCTCCTCGATGTCGAGGGCGGTGGCGGCGGCCAGCGCGTGCTCGTCGAGGCCGCGGTCCTCGGCCATCAGGGCGATCCATCCGGCCAGCGTCTGGGCTTGGGCCATCTGGGAGCGGGTGGCGAGGACAGGGAGGTATGGGGATACCGGCGTAGCATTCTCGAAGGGAATCATGGGTTCCTCCCGGAGCTGTTGTCGGTTTCTTTCGCAGTTGCACAAACGAGAGGCCGCATTACCTCCCGGTGAGCACGCATTTCCCGATATGGTGATGCTTTCGGGGACTTGCCAAGGACTGGCGGAAGAAAGTCCGGCGCGTCCGGATAATGAACGGCGCCGAATGGATATACTCCATAAGCTGATTGCCCTACCCCCTTCCGGATCCTTTGAAACTGTCTTCGCCGCGCGCCGGCTAGGGCGGTCGGCGCAGGTCCGGCTATGATGGCGGCGGCCCCATTTTTCCTGCGTCGGTATCGCCGCCATGACCCAGTCCCCGCTCTCCGGCCCGGCGCTGCTCCAGCGCATCGACGAGCTCGCCACCATCAGCGAGGAGCCCGGCCGCCTGACCCGGCTCTACCTGACGCCGGAGCATCGCCGTGCCAACCATCTCGTCGGCACCTGGATGCGGCAGGCCGGAATGACGGTGCGGGAGGACGCGGTCGGCAACGTGATCGGCCGCTATGAGGGGGAGCGTCCGGGTGCGCCGGCCCTGATGATCGGTTCCCACCTCGATACCATACGCGACGCCGGCCGATATGACGGGATGCTCGGCGTCCTGACCGGCATCGCGGTGGTCGCCGACCTGGAGGCCCGCGGACGCCGCCTGCCCTTCGCGGTTGAGGTGATCGGCTTCGGCGACGAGGAGGGGACCCGCTTCCAGTCCACCCTGATCGGCAGCCGGGCGCTGACCGGCGGACTCGATCCCGCCATCCTGGAGACGCGCGACGCCAGGGGCCGCACGCTGGGCGAGGCGATGCGCGACTTCGGCCTGGAGCCCGACATGGCGGCGCTCGCCACCGCCGCCCGCCGGTCGGACGAGGTGCTGGCCTATGTGGAGCTGCACATCGAGCAGGGACCGGTGCTGGAGGCGCTGGACCGGCCGGTCGGCGTCGTCACCGCCATCGCCGGAGCCACCCGCTTCTCCGTCACCGTGACCGGCACCGCCGGCCATGCCGGGACGGTGCCGATGACCCTGCGCCGCGACGCGCTGGCCGCCGCGGCGGAGATGGTGCTGGCGGTGGAGGATCTCTGCGCCGGCCGCGAGCGGCTGGTCGGCACCGTCGGCCGGATCGAGGCGATGCCGGGCGCCGTCAACGTCATCCCCGGCAAGGTGCGCTTCACCATCGACCTGCGGTCCGACCGGGATGCCGTGCGGGCGGAGCGGGCCGACGCGCTGCGCGCCCGGCTCGCCGCCATCGCCGACCGCCGGACCGTGGCGCTCGACATCGAGGTGCTGCACGACAGCGGGGCCGTGGCCTGCGATCCCGGGCTGATGGAGCAGCTCGCCGCCGCCGCCCGCGCCGAGGGGCTGGAGGCGCCGGAGCTGCCGAGCGGCGCCGGCCACGACGCCATGGCGGTCGCCCCGCTCTGCCCCATCGCGATGCTGTTCGTCCGCTGCGAGCGCGGCATCTCCCACAATCCGGCGGAGCGGATCACCGCCGCCGATGCCGAGGCCGGGGCACGCGTGCTCGCCCGCTTCGTCGAAGACTTCGTCCCTCCCGTCCCCCATGCCTGACCGGATCCTGCGACCGATGACCGACCCGTCCCAGACCAAACTTGCAGCCGCCATCGACGCCGCCTTCGAGGAGGAGACCCGTTTCCTGGCGGAGCTGGTCAAGGTTCCTTCCGACAACCCGCCCGGCGACTGCGCCGCCCATGCCGTCCGCGCGGCCGAGCTGCTGGAGGCGATGGGCTTCACCGTGGAGCGCCACCCCGTCCCGGCGGAGACGGTGCGCGCCAACGGCATGATCAGCGCGACCAACCTGGTGGTGCGCCACCGCTTCGGTGACGGCCCGGTGGTGGCGCTCAACGCCCATGGCGACGTGGTGCCGCCGGGCGAGGGGTGGAGCGCCGACCCCTACGGAGCGGAGGTACGCGACGGCTTCATGTTTGGCCGCGGCGTCGCGGTGTCGAAGTCCGACTTCGCCACCTATGCCTTCGCCCTGAAGGCGCTAATCGCCTCCGGAGCGGCACTGAAGGGCTCGGTCGAGCTGCACCTGACCTACGACGAGGAGGCCGGCGGCGAGATCGGGCCGAAATGGCTGATCGAACAGGGCATCTCCCGCCCCGACTATGCGATCTGCGCCAGCTTCGCCTATTCGGTGGTGACCGCCCACAACGGCTGCCTGCATCTGGAGGTCCAGGTCGACGGCAAGTCGGCCCATGCCGCCCGCCCCGACACCGGCCATGACGCGCTGGAGGCGGCGACCGCCATCCTCTCCGCCCTTTACGCCCATCGGCCGGAGCTCGCAACGCGGCGCTCCCGGGTGACGGGAATCGAGAGCCCGACGCTGGTCGTCGGCCTGATCGACGGCGGCATCAACACCAACGTCGTCCCCGACCGCGTCACCTTCCGCCTCGACCGCCGCATGATTCCAGAGGAGAACCCGGCGGAGGTCGAAGCCGGCCTGCGCCGCCTGATCGAGCAGGCCGCCGCCGGCCTGCCGGGCATCCGCGTCACGGTGCGGCGCATCCTTCTCGCCCGTCCCTTCGCGCCCGTCGGCGACGCCCCGCGGCTTGCCGACCTCGTCGCCCGCCATGCCGAAGCGGTCCTCGGCGTGCCGGTCGGCCAGCACGGCATTCCGCTCTACACCGACGCCCGCCATTATTCGGAGGCCGGCGTGCCGACGGTTCTCTACGGCGCCGGCCCCCGCGACCTGCTGGAGGCCAACGCCCACCGTGCCGACGAGAAGCTGAAGCTGGACGACCTGCGCAAGGCGACGCTGGTCGTCGCCGCGGCAGTGGCGGAGCTGCTGAGCTAGGCGGACCGCAGGACCTCCGGCGCCCGCTTGGCGCCGGCATCCGCGTCCACGGCTGCCAGCAGCTCGTCGAGCAGCCCGCCCAGCCGGTCCTGGGCCGCCCATTCGGTCACGCTGTGGTCGGCGCCCGGCAGATAGCTGAGCGTCACGTTGGGCAGGCCGCGCAGCTTCTCGCCATCGCGGCCGAGCTGCAGCTCGAACTCGCGCAGCGTCACGTCGCCGATGCTGTAGACCAGCAGGACGCGGCGCCCCTCCGCCGACAGGCGCTGGAACCAGCGCGGCACGCTGCCGCCGAGCCCGACCGTCTGCAGCGCGCGCTGTGCCAGCCGGCCGGCGAGCCGCTTGGCCAGGCGGACGCCGCGCCGGTGGTTGCGCAGGACCGACAGCAGCTTGTCCGGCTTGCCGAGCTCCCGCAGATAGCCGCCGGTCGAACGGTGGATGCCCGACTGCTGGACCGCGTCGACATGATCGCCGGCGCCGAGGCGGAAGCGGCCGGGATTGATCAGCGCGACGCCGGCCACCCGGCCGCCGTTGCGCCAGGGACCACGGCCGTCGTTGAGCACCCCGTGCAGCGCCTGCGCCGCCCCGGCGCAGAGCCCGACGACGACGCAGCGCCCGTGCCCCTGCTCCTCCAGCCAGTCGATGGCCGCGCGCACGTCGGGCTGCGTGTCCCGGCGATAGAGGATGTTGTCCGGCCGGCCGGGACGCGCCGGGCTGTCGCCCAGCCCGGCCACGTCGATGCGCAGCGAGGCATAGCCATTGGCTGCCAGCCGCCGGGCCTGCAGCACCCAAGCCCGGCCGGAGCCGATATGGTGCGTGGCGCCGCTGTTGAGGAAGATCACCGCCGGCCGGTCGTGCAGCGGGTCCGCCACCACCGGCGCGCAGTAGATGCCGAACAGCTCCTCATCCTCGCCGAAGAAGACCGGCCGCTCGACGGCATGCGGCATCATCAGGCCGGCTGGCCGCTCGGTCAGGCTGACGCTGCCGCCCGGTTCGGCTCCGTCGGCCAGCCAGCCGGTGAGGCGGGCGAAGCTGCGGCGCGCGCCGTCGCCGGCCTGGACCTTGCGCACGAGGTCCGAGCCGTCGGGCATCGCCTCCTCCGCCACCTCGGCGCCGAGGGCGCGCAGCCGCTCGGCCAGTTCCTGCGTCGCGCGCGCCTCCGGCCGGTCGAGCAGCAGGATGCGCGGCGCCGGCGCAGCCTCCAGGGTGCGCAGGTCGATCCGCTCCAGATCGTTGCGCGTCGCGGCGGTCAGGGCGAAGCCGGCAACGTTCAGGTCGTCGGCCCGGTGCGGCAGGACCTCCACCCCCTCGGGCTGCGGCATCATGCGGGCGAAGGCCCGGGTCTCGCGCACCGCCATGCGGCCGGAGACGAAGGGGCTGACCAGCGCCAGCGCGGTGATGCCGCCGATTTCCGCCGCCGCCGCCGCCGCGAGCAGCCCGCCCAGCCGCAGGCCGGCCAGCGCCACCTCGTCGACGCCGGTGTCCTCGCGCAGCCGCCGCACGGCGGCATGGATACTGTCGAGCCACGCGCGCACCCGCGCCGGATCGGTGTCCTCCCCCGCGGAATCGCCGAGCCCGTGATAGTCGAAGCGCAGCGTCGGCAGGCCGGCCGCCGCCAGACCGGCGGCAAGGCCGCCCCAGGCGCGGTGGGCGCACAGCTCCTCATAGCCGTGCGGGCTGCACAGCACCACGCCGCGCCGGCCCGACGCCGGATGCAGCCAGCCGAAACACCCTTCGAAAACCACCGGCACCGGTTTCATTCCATCCCCCTGCAGGCGGGCCTGTCCGCAGCCCGCCAAGTTCCCGTCCCCGCGTCCCTCACCCCCGGAAGCGGATGGGTGCCAGCGCATTCAGCGCATGCACCTCGCCATCCGGCACACCGCCCCCGCCTCCGTCCCGCGGCGACAGCCGCAGCCGGCGCTCCCTGCCCGGCGGCAGGTGGAACCAAGCGTCCTCCGCCCGGAACCGCTCGTCCTCCACATGGACCGAACAGGCGAGCCGCTGCGTCCGCAGCGTCAGCACCCAGTCCTCCCCCGCCTGCGCGACCGTCGCTGCGAGCCCGAGGTCGCTGCGCGGCAGTGCCCTGCCATTGGGGAAATGAAACGCCTCGGCCAGCGGTTCCCCGGCCGCCGTTCCGTCCGTCCCGGCCTGCGACAGGATTGCCACGGTCACGTCATGGGCCGGCGGTCCGAAGCGGTAGGCGTAGGTCCAGTCGAAGAAGCGGCCGAGCAGCTCCGCCGAGGACAGCACCTGACTGCTGCGCGCCGGCAGGGTCACCGCACGTTCCGCCCGCGCCACGGCGACCTCGCCATGACGCAGCGCCGTCAGCGTCAGCACCGCCGGAACCGCCTCCGCCGTCTCGTTCAGCAGATGGACGGCAAGGCCGTTCACCCCCTCGTCGGTCAGGATCACCTGCAGAGGACGGAAGGCGCGGCGCAGCCCGTACCAGGCCGCCTTCGGCCGGCCGGCCGCGTCCAGCACGCCCCACCCCGCCCCCGGCCACAGGTCGCGCAGCAGCCAGACCAGCCCGCCGCCGCAGGAGGAGCCGACCCGGCGCCACTCCCCGAAGGTCGCCTCCATCACCTCCGCCGTCACCGCGCGCGACAGGCGCAGATAGCGGTCCTGATCCTCGTAACGCAGCCGGTTGGGCTCCACCCCGTAGAGCCGCTGCAGATAATGGTCCCGCACATCCTCGAAATCCCAGGAGGCGCCGAGGTCGCGCGGCACCCGCTCCTTCCAGCGGGGATGATGGACGGCCGGCACGCCGGCCGCGGTCTCCTCCGGCACGTTGGCGAAGGCGAGGCATTCGCTGGCGAAGCGCACCCCGGCCCGCCGGGCATCCTCCAGCGGCCGCTGATAGGCGCCGACGCCGTAATAGTGGGTCACTCCGGCATCGGCCGCGAAGGGCAGCGGCCCCCCGCTCGGCGAGTTGGTCACATAGGGGACGTCCGGCCGCAGCCGCGCCGCCTCGCCCGGCAGGATGTCGGTGAAGACCGGCTGGCTCCAGGCCTCGCGCGGCAGGCCCAGCATGGCGGCCTGCTGCTCCGCCTCGCTGCCGCCGCACAGCACGGCAAGCGAGGGCGAGCCCTGTATCCGATCGAGGAACTGCGCCGCCTCCGCCCGCACAGACTCCCGGTAGGCCGGATCGGCGGGATAGTCGAAATTGGCGAACATGAAATCCTGCCAGACCAGGATTCCCAGCTCGTCGCACAGCTCGAAGAAGGCGTCGCTCTCATAGACCATGGTGCCGCCGACGCGGACCATGTTCATCCCGGCCCCGGCGACCCGGCGCAGGATCGGCTCGTAGGCCTCCCGCGTGCCGGGAAGCGAGACGATGTCGGCAGGGGTCCAGCAGGCGCCGCGGCAGAAGACCGGTTCGCCGTTGATCCGCAGGCCGAACCCTTGCCCGTCCGGCCCGCCGGCCCGCTCGATGGAGCGGAAGCCGACGCGACCGAGGTCGACGCGGGAGTCGCCGATGCGCACGCTCAGCGGGTGGAGCGCCGGCCGGCCGTGGGTGTGCGGCCACCAGGGCTCGATCCCCGGCAGCACCGCCTCCGCCCGCAGCGTCCGGTCGTCCAGCCACTCCAGCGTCCGCACATGGCCGCCGACCTCCAGTTCCGCCGGCAGCCGGCCGGGGGTGTCGGCCAGCGTCAGGGTCAACGACAGCGTGCCGGCCCGTCCGTCGAAGCCGGTGCGCAGGTCCGCAGCCCGCACGCGGACCGGCCCGTCCTCCTCGACCAGCTCAACCGGCCGCCAGGGACCGACCGCGTGGACGGAAGGACACCAGCCGGGCATATGGCCGAGCAGGGTGGTCCGGGCGAAGCGCAGGCTCGCCGGCTCGATCATCTTCGGCCGCCAGCGGGCGCGTCCCTTGCGGCCGGAGAGAACCGGATGCAGGGCGCGGAAGCGGATCTCCAGCAGCGCCTCGCCCGCCAGCGTCACCGGCACGTCGTGACTGAGATACATGCTGTCACAGTCGAGGATCGGTCGCCCGTCCAGCGTCACCTCGGCCAGGGTGGCGAGGCCCTGGAAGCGCAGGATGCCGGGGCCGTCGCCGCTCAGCCGGGTGCGGTAAAGCACGTCGCGGTCGTGCAGCGGCGTGGGCGCGTCGAGCGTCCACAGGCCGGCAGCCTGCAACGCCTGCGCGGCGGTCCCGGGAACGGGGGCGGGAATCCACCGCCCGTCCCCGCCGACCGTCATCTCCCACCCGTCGGCGAGCGGCGTCACGCGCCGTCCGGTGACCTCCCGGATCCGTGCCATGGCATCCGCGCCGCGTCAGCCGTAACAGCGGGCGAGCCCGCCGACCGCCGTGTCGTAGGCGGCTTCCATGCGCCCCAGCAGCTCGCCATAGTCGGCGAAGCGCCGCTTCGCGACGGCCCGGGCGAACTGGAACTGCAGTACCTTGGCGGTCGAGCCGATGGTGCCGCAGGCCTCGACCACCTCCGCCGGGCCGTCGATCCAGGCGGCGTAGCTGCCCAGCAGGTCGAAGTTGGCGCCCAGCTGCCGCAGGACGTTGAAGGCATGGAGGTGAAAGTACTCCATCGGCCGGCTGGCCAGCGCGTCCAGGTGGCGGGGCAGATCCTCCCGGAAGGCGCCGATCGGGTTGCGCTGCGGCCGCCGGACAAGGTGGTGCCGCAGCAGCGCCAGCGAACGGTCGCGCAGCGCCGCCCCTTCCAGCGGCGGCGACAGGCGCTTGACGAACTCCACGTAGGGGAAGAGCGGACCGGCCGCCTTGGCGAACAGCCCCTCGTAATCCTCCCCCTCCAGGCGATAGAAGCCGGCGTTGTGGAAATAGTCCATCCGCCGCGCCGCCGGGTCGAGGCGGGTGATGCCCACCGTCGTCTTCACATGGGTCGTGCCGTAGGAGGTGCCGCGGGTGTCGGGCAGGTGAAAGCCGTCGACCTCCACCAGCACCAGCCGACCGCGCGACAGCTGCTCCACGACATGGGCTTCCACCGTGTCGTAGATCGCCAGTTCCTGGACCGCGAAGCCGTAGAGCGCCTCGAGATCCTCCAGCGGCACCTTGAAGAAGGTGAACTGGTCGCCCTCGAAGTCCTGCGCGACAGTGAAGGGCAGCATGGCCAGCGGCTCCAGCCCCAGCGCATGAACCGCCTCGATCCACAGGTCGACGTAGCAGTTGGTCTCGGCCCAGTTGCGCTCCGGCGCGTGCAGGGCATGCGGCCGGTGGGTGGCGGGGTCGAGCTCCGTCCACCCCCGCCCGGCGGCGGCCGTCACCCCCCGGCCGTCACCCCCACAGCACGGCCCTCACCGGCGCCGGCCAGGTAGCGGGATCGAAGCCGTGATGGCGGAACAGCGCCAGCGCCACGCGCTCCATCCCGAAGCCGACGCAGGCGGTATGCGCCACCTCGCCGTCCGCCGTGCGGATGTCCCACAGATGGCCGAAATGCTCCTGGTGGTAGTTGAAGCTGAGGCAGGCGGTCGGCGACTCCTCGCTGGTGATCGGGATCAGCAGCTCGAACTTCAGCTTCTGGTCGCGCTGGCTGCTCGACAGCATCTTGCCGGCCCGGCCGAAGAAGGGATCGTTGGCGACGTCGATGCCGACCGGCAGGCCGAGCGAGGCGATCAGGTCACGGCCGCGCTCGATCCACAGCTCGCGGAACTCCATCACCTGGTCGGGCGTGCCGATGCGGATGTACTCCCGCATGCGGAAGAGCTGCATGCGCGCCGGGTCCAGCGACGGCTCGTGCCGGAAGCAGTAGGAGAAGACGTCGATCAGCCGCCCCTCGCCGGGCAGGGGACCGCGCGCCGCCACGGTCGGATAGACCGGATAGCAGGCGGCCGGCGTCATCACCACGTCGGTCGCGACCTGATCCTCGGTCCAGTCCTGCCCCTCCTCCAGGCGGCGGAGCAGCGTGCGGTGGGCCCGCTCGTCGCCGGCGAAGCTGTGGATGGTGCCGGCCAGATGCGGGAAGCTCTTCAGATACTCACTCTGCTCGAAGGCACGGCGGTTCAGCGCGGGCGGGAAGCGCATCACTTCCGCGCCGTCGCCGCGGCCCCAGACGGTGATCAGGGCGTCGAACCGCTCGATCACGTCCTCGAACACGCCGCTGCGGCCATAGAGCCCGTCGACCCCGGTCGGGATCAGCAGACCCTGTTTCACCAGCTCGTCGCGATAGGCGGCTTGCTTGTCCTTGACGTCGGTGGTGGTCATTCGAAGGGTCCCGAGCCGTCCCTCTGGACGAGGAGCTGGTTGGCGGTGTGCGCGATGATCCGGTCGTTGCCGATCATCAGCGCGGCGGACTGGGCGTCGCGCCAGTGGCGGCCCAGGCTGTAGGGGGTGTCGTTGCGGTAGCCCGCCAGCCCGCAGGTGCGGATCGCGCGGTCGATGACCTGCAGCACCAGCTCCGACGTGGTGATCTTCAGCGTGCCCATGGCCGTCGCGAAGGACAGGGAGCTCAGCAGCTCCGGCGAGCCGGCCGCCAGCTCGTACTGGCGGATGGCGGTCAGCACGCTGGCCTTCATCTGCTGCAACAGGGTCACCGCCTCGGCGAGCCGCGTGGCGCAGGCCGGGGTGGTGCCGGGCTTGCGCTTGGCCTCCTGCCGGACATAGGCGCGCGCCCGGCTGACGGCGTCGGCGGCGATGCCCAGCCACACGCTGCTCCACAGGATGTGGGTGGTCGGCAGCATGGTCTGGGCCGACATGTCGGCGAAGGGCAGCGGCATGATCTGCGCCAGCTCGCCCGAGGCCTCCAGGACATAGCCGTTGGAGCGGGTGCCGCGCATGCCCATGGAGTCCCAGCCCAGCGTCTGCTCCAGCCGGTACTGCTCCTTGGTCAGCGGCACGATGACCTGATCGGAGGACGGGGCCTCGGGATTGCGCCGCGCCGTCACCAGGATGATGTCGCACTCGTCGCCATAGGAGACGACCGAGGCGTTCTTGCGCAGGGTGAAGCGCTCGCCGTCCGGCACCACGGCGCAGACACTGTTGCGGATGTCGCCGCCGGTCTCGGCCTCGGTGGTGGCGGAGCCCAGCAGAAGCTGCTCCTCAACGATGCGTTCGAGCTGGGCGCGGTGCCAGGGGCTCGACTGGCCATGGTTCACCAGGCAGGCGACCTGGATCTGGTGCATGGCGTAGACCATGCCGGTCGACCCGCAGGCCCGCGCCAGCGCGTGGCAGGCCGCCGCGATGTCGAACAGCGGGGCTCCGGGACCGCCGAAATCGGCGGGGACCATGGCGCTCAGCAGCCGTTGCGACTTCAGCGCCTCGAAGGCCTCATGCGGGAAGCGGGCGTCGCGGTCGACGGCGTCGGCGTGGCGGGCCGCGACCTCGGCCCCGATCTCGCGCGCCAGGGCGGACAGGCTGCTCATGTCGGGTTCCTTCCCGCCTCGTCGAAGATCGAGCGCACCGCGCTCCCGATCGCCGAGATGCTCTCGAAGGTCCGGCGGTGCAGCAGCCGTTCCGGGAACTCGACGTCGAAGCGCTCTTCCAGCGCCAGCATCAGGCTGACGCAGCCGTGGGAGGTCAGCCCGGCCGCATAGAGGTCGTCACTGTCCGACACGCTGTCCGGGTCGACCGCCAGGGCGGCGCTTTCCCGCAGGATGGCGCGAATGTCATCCGCCAGTGGCGGAGCCGCATCGGACTGTCGATTGCCTGCCATATCTCCACCTGCCGGCCATACGTCTTGCCGCATCGCCATCACCTCAATTCAAAAAAGTGAATAACAAATATCGATGCATTTGCCCTCTATCCAGGCAGCATCGGTGTTGCCCTCGACTCACTTTCGCGCTGGAATTTTATATTTTTAAGGGCTACCCCCTGTGGCGCCGATATTACTTCCGACTTGAGCTTTACCGGCAAAGGTTGCCGGGGTCCGCTCCGACCACCCGACAAATCTTCTCCGGCATTCAAATTCCCTGTCACTTGGGGAAGCCCTCTGGACGCTTGGAGGGTGCCTCCCCAAATGGGACGCTTCGGGTCGTCGAAGGCGGCCGCCACGGCAATATCCGATTAACCCGGTGCGATTTGGCCGGTAGGATTCGCGCCGCGGACGCGCTATGACTGCGCCCGCTCCATATCATCGTCGTTCAGCCTGTCCCGGAGAGCGTCATGCTCCAAGCCCCCGCCCTGTTCGCCCGCCGCCCCGACCGGGCCGTGCGCGCCAAGCCGGCCCCCTTCCTGCCGATGACGCGGGAGGAGATGGACCGCCTGGGCTGGGACCAGTGCGACATCATCGTCGTCACCGGCGACGCCTATATCGACCATCCCAGCTTCGGCATGGCGATCATCGGCCGCCTGCTGGAGGCGCAGGGCTTCCGCGTCGGCATCATCGCCCAGCCGGACTGGACCAGTGCTGAGCCGTTCAAGGTTCTGGGCAAGCCGCGGCTGTTCTTCGGCGTGACCGGCGGCAACATGGACAGCATGGTCAACCGCTATACGGCCGACCGCCGCCTGCGCCACAACGACAGCTACACCCCCAACGACGAAGGCGGGAAGCGGCCGGACCGGGCGGTCATCGTCTACTCGCACCGCTGCCGCGAGGCCTACAAGGACGTGCCGATCGTGCTGGGCGGCATCGAGGCGTCACTGCGCCGCATCGCCCAGTACGACCATTGGAGCGAGAAGATCCGCCGGTCGATCCTGGTCGACGCCAAGGCCGACATCCTGTGCTACGGCAATGCCGAGCGCGCCATCGTCGAGGTCGCCCACCGGGTCGCCGCCGGCGAGAAGCCGCGCGCCATGACCGACATCCGCGGCACCGCCATCGTGCGCGACGCCGTGCCGGAGGACTGGACGGTCGTCGACTATTCCAGCATCGACGAGGGTGAGACCACCGTCGTCTCCCCGCGCGCCGGCATCGAGAAGGCGGTGGTGCGGCTGCCCTCCTACGAGCAGGTCACGGCCGACAAGCTGCTCTACGCCCAGGCCTCGCGCGTGCTGCACCAGGAGAGCAACCCCGGCAATGCCCGCGCCCTCGTCCAGCGCCACGGCGACAAGGAGCTGTGGCTGAACCCGCCGCCCATCCCGCTGGAAACCACCGAGATGGACCAGGTATACGACCTGCCCTACGCCCGCGCGCCGCACCCCGCCTATGGCGACGCGCGCATCCCGGCTTGGGAGATGATCCGCTTCTCGGTCAACATCATGCGCGGCTGCTTCGGCGGCTGCTCCTTCTGCTCCATCACCGAGCATGAGGGGCGCATCATCCAGAGCCGGTCGGAAAGGTCGATCCTGCGCGAGATCGAGCACATCCGCGACAAGACCAAGGGCTTCACCGGCGTCATCTCCGACATGGGCGGGCCGACGGCCAACATGTACCGGCTCGCCTGCAAGGACAAGAAGACGGAATCCCTGTGCCGGCGGCCGTCCTGCGTCTATCCGGACATCTGCAAGAACCTGAACACCGACCATTCCTCGCTGATCCAGCTCTACCGCAAGGCGCGCGCCGTTCCGGGGGTCAAGAAGATCCACATCGCGTCGGGCCTGCGCTACGACCTCGCCGTGCGCAGCCCGGAATACGTGAAGGAGCTGGTGACCCACCATGTCGGCGGCTACCTGAAGATCGCCCCCGAGCATACCGAGGCCGGGCCGCTGTCGAAGATGATGAAGCCGGGCATCGGCACCTACGACGCCTTCAAGGAGATGTTCGAGAAGGCGGCGAAGGAGGCGGGCAAGAAGCTGTACCTGATCCCCTATTTCATCGCCGCCCACCCCGGCACGACGGACGAGGACATGATGAACCTCGCCCTCTGGCTGAAGCGCAACGGCTTCAAGGCCGATCAGGTGCAGACCTTCCTGCCCTCGCCGATGGCGCTGGCGACGGCGATGTACCACAGCGACCACAACCCGCTGCGCCCGATCCGCCGCGTCGGCTCCGAACAGGTCTTCTCGGCCAAGGGGCTGAAGCAGCGCCGGCTGCACAAGGCCTTCCTGCGCTACCACGACCCCGAGAACTGGCCGGTGCTGCGCGAGGCGCTGAAGCGCATGGGCCGCAGCGACCTGATCGGTCCGGGCGAGCACCAGCTCGTCCCCGCCTGGCAGCCGGTTGGGGCGGTGTCCTCGCCGCGCGGCAAGCCGGCGCCGAAGGGCGGCAAGTTCCTCACCCAGCAGACCGGCCAGGGCCGCCGCATGCCGCCGAGGGACGCCCCCAAGACGGGACCGAAGACCGGTGCGAAGGCTGGAGAGAAGACGGGGCCGGGACGGCGGCGCTGACGCCTGGACCCCGAGGGGGCGGTCACAGCGCCGTCCACTCCTTCGTCTCGTAGTCGAAGTACTTGTCGATGCGGGCGCCGTTCCAGTGATACTCCAGGTGCCGCGCCTGGACCGGAATGCCGACCGCCTTCGGCCGGAACACCCCCACGCAGAGCCCCTGCGGATCGCGGACGCTGGGATAGACGACGCCGGTCGATCCCTCCTCCCGCAGGGCGGCGCCCAACGCCTGTCCGGCGGAATAGTCGTCCGGGTGCAGGACCCGCAGGCGCTCCGCCTCCTCCAGGCTGCTGACGTCGTGGAATGCGGCATCGATGCGCCCGACCAGAACCCGCATCGTCTCCGACCGGATCAGGCCGAGATCGGCGTCGGCATAGAACTGTTCGTAATGGAAGACCGTCTCGCGCAGCGCCGTGCGGAAGTCCCGCCCGGCGTAATAGACGCCGTAACGGCCATTCGAGAAGCGGGATCCCTTGGGATTGACGTGGGTGAAGGCACCCATGACATAGCTGGCGCCCGGTCCGGCCACCCGCTCCTCCGGCGGGACGAGGGAGATCTCGCCGATTTCCTGGCGCAGGCGTGGATTGACCAGCGACTCCAGGGCGATGAAGGCTTCCCAGTCGCGCGGATCGGACGACAGCCGCTCGAACAGGTCGATCGGGGGGAAGCGGGAAGCGATGATGCGGGTCGCCGACGGCCAGCAGACGGTGCCGAGTCTCACGACCACGCCCCGCGATGGGCATCGACATAGTGATGGACCGCCGCCAGATCGGTGACATCGCCGGCCGCCATACGCTCCAGCGGCGTCTGGCCACCGAAGGCCCGGTTTTCACGCGACGGCCAGCCGTCGGCCTGCTGCGGGTTGGAATAGACGATCTGCAGCGACTTGTAGATGCCCAGCACATAGCCGAGACGCCGTACCGTGTCGTGCGGAACGGTCCCGACCTTGCCGGACTTCCAGGCGTAGAAGGTCCGCTCCGGCGGCGACCCCAGGATCCGGCGCGCCTGCTCGTTGCTGGCTCCCCAGGCCTTGAGGATGCCGAAAACGCCGGCCATGCCGCGGGCGACGGTATCGCCGGGGATTGCCTGTTCCTGCTGCGCGACGGCACCCATGATCGCACCCTCCTGCTGCATACCTGCAGGATATGGCGCTTATCCGCAAAACTGCAACAGTGCTGCGACCGTGCCTATTCCCCCGCCAGGAACCGCTCGAAGGCCGGGACGTCCAGCGGGCGGCTGATCAGATAGCCCTGGATGCGGGTGCAGCGCTGCTGCATCAGCATGTCGGCCTGCTCCGTCGTCTCGACGCCCTCGGCGATGGTGTCGAAGCCCAGGCTGTCGGCGAGGTTGACGATGGTGCCGACGATGGCCGGGTCGGTGCTGGACTTCACGATGTCGCGCACGAAGCTGCGGTCGATCTTCAGCGTGTCGATGGGGAAGCGCTTCAGATAGGCCAGCGAGGAATAGCCGGTGCCGAAATCGTCGATCGACAGGCGGACGCCGACGTCCTTCAACTCGTTCAGGATCGTCACCGCCTTCTCGATGTCGCCGATCATCGCCCCTTCGGTGAGTTCCAGCTCGACGCGCTCCGGCGGCACGCCGGTGCCTTCGATCACGCTGCGGACGAAGCCGACCAGCCGGGCGTCCTGGAACTGGCGGGGCGACAGGTTGACCGAGACGGACCCGACCGGCAGCCCGCGCCGCAGCCAGCCGGACAGGCGCAGGCAGGCCTCGCGCAGGGTCCAGGCGCCGATCTCCCAGATCAGCCCGGTCTCCTCGGCCAGCGGGATGAACTCCGCCGGGCTGACCAGTCCGCGCACCGGATGGCGCCAGCGGATCAGCGCCTCCGCCCCGATGACCCGGTTGGCCAGCAGGTCCATCTTGGGCTGGTAGAACAGCTCGAACTCGTCGCCGCTCGCCGCCGCCCGGCGCAGGTCGCTCTCCAGCCCCAGGGTGAAGCCCGACCGCTCGCGCATCCCGGATTCATAGAAGACGTACTTGCGCTCCGGGCTGCGCTTGGCGTGATACATGGCGAGGTCGGCGTTGCGCAGGAGCTGGTCGGCCGTCTCGCCGTCGTCGGGATAGAAGGCGAGGCCGATGGACGCCCCGCAGAACAGCTCCTGGTTGTGGACACCGAAGGGCTCCGCCATCGAATAGAGGATCTTCTCCACCAGCCGGGCGCCGGCGGAGCGGTCGGCGGCATCGGGCGCCACGATCAGGAACTCGTCGCCACCCAGACGCCCCACCGTGTCGGTCATCCGCGTGCAGTTGCGCAGGCGGCGCGCCACCAGCTTCAGCAGCTCGTCGCCGGCGTGGTGGCCCAGCGTGTCGTTCACCTGCTTGAAGCGGTTCAGGTCGAGGAAGGCCACCGCCACCTTGGTCTTGGAGCGCTGGGCGCGGGCGATGGCGTCCTCCAGCCGCTCGCAGACCAGCCAGCGGTTGGGCAGGTCGGTCAGCCGGTCGAAGCTCGCCTGATAGCGGATCTGGTGTTCCTGGAACTTGCGCTGGCTGATGTCCGCGATGGTCAGCACATAATGCTCCAGCACTCCGGCCGGCGAATGCACGGCTGTCACCGACAGGGCTGCGGCGAAGGCGTCGCCGGCATGGCGGAAGCTGGTCACCTCGCCTTGCCAGCGGCCGGACTGGCGCGCGGTCATCCAGATGTTGTCGACGAAGGAGCGCTCATGCGACCCGGGCGCGAAGAGCACCAGCGGCCGGTTGATCAGTTCGTCCCGCTGGAAGCCGGTCATCACCTCGTAGGCCGGGTTGATCGCCTGCACCGACAGTTCCGGATCGACGATGAGGATGCCGTCGGCCACGCTGTCGAAGACGGTCGCCAGCAGCCGGATCTTCTCCTCGTGCCGCTTGCGTTCGGTGATGTCCTGGACTGTTCCTTCATAGTAACGGATGCGCCCGCCGGCATCGCGCACGCAGCGGGCATTCTCCGCGATCCAGATGATCGAGCCGTCGCGGCGGAACACGCGGGCCTCGAAATTCTGCACCACATCCTGCCGCGCCATGAGGTCGGCGAAGGCCTCGCGCTTGCCGGGGTCGACATAAAGCTGCCCGGCTATATCCGTGAGGTTGTCGATCAGATCGTCCGGCGAGTCATACCCGTATATCCGCGCCAATGCCGGATTGACCCGCAGGTAGCGGCCATCCGTCGTCGTCTGGTAGATGCCCTCGACCGCGTTCTCGAAAATACTGCGGTATTGCTCTTCGGTCTCTTGACTCATGGTGCGCGCCTCATCCGACGCCAAGCCTATACCGCCAGGAAACAACATCTTCCAATCCGAACCTAAGGACTCGCCAAACCATGAGCCTTTCTGCACTGCAGCAAAGTAGACGCCAGCCGGCGCATCCCCGTCAAGGCACAACTCATCTCTTTTCGCACAAGCGCACGAAAAATATAACAGGATTGTAATGGAGTCCCGGCGAAAAACAGCGCACCCCGGCGACTTCGTTACCGGTGGTCACGGATGCATCAACTCTTAACCAACGTATACAAAAGAAAAAAAGACTCGTAGTCGAACGGCTTTGCGCACAGGAGCCAGACAGGCGCGGCAGACCGGCAAATGGTCAATAAATGCCGATGACCAACAAAAATAGGCGACGCGCTTGCCCGTCGGGGCCGCGGCGTCGCCTGTCCTGTCGACCTGCCGGCGGGGGCGGCCGGTCCGGCCCCCGGCCGGACGGCGCCCGGAACGGTCAGTGTCCGTGAGTGCCGGTCTTGGCGCCTTCCTTCAGGACATACTGGCGCGAGCAGTAAGGGCATTCCACGCGGCCATCCTTGCCGAGCGTCAGGTAGACCAGCGGATGGCCCAGCGCGCCGCCACCCCCGTCGCACCCGACGGTCGGGGTTTCCACCTGAATCGTTTCGATCGGCTGCATGGCAGTCATCCTCTCTTTTGACACACGCCGTGGTTTGGCGGCATCGTTAAGCTGTCCCCCAAGCGTGGGACGCGGGCGCGGGCCGGATGATACCCAACGCGCCGCGCGGATCAACGGGATTGAGGGGACCGGACGCTTTCTCCCCGCTCACGAAAGACCCTGGTTAGACAGACATGCCCGCCCACGCCGCCTCCCCCGCCGCCGTCAACCTCCCGGCCCATGCCGTGGAGCTTCGCGGACTGACCAAGATCTACAGCCCGACCGGCAAGGCCGGTCCCAAGCACGCGCTGAAGGGGATCGACCTCGCCATCCCGCGCGGTTCCCTGTTCGGACTGCTGGGACCCAACGGCGCCGGCAAGTCGACGCTGATCAACATCCTCGCCGGGCTGGTCAACAAGACCGGCGGCAACGCCCTGATCTGGGGCCACGATACCGAGGAGGCGCCGCGCGCCGCCCGCGCCTCGATCGGCATCGTGCCCCAGGAACTGAACATGGATCCCTTCTTCACCCCGCGGGAGATGCTGGAGCTTCAGGCCGGCCTCTACGGCGTGCCCAAGCGCGACCGCCGCACGGATGAACTGCTCGACGCGGTCGGGCTGCTCGACAAGGCCGACGCCCATGCCCGGTCGCTTTCGGGCGGCATGAAGCGGCGGCTGATGGTGGCGAAGGCGATGGTGCATTCGCCGCCCGTCCTGGTGCTGGACGAGCCGACGGCCGGCGTCGACGTGGAGCTGCGCCGCCACCTCTGGGATTATGTGCGCGAGCTGAACCGGCGCGGCACCACGGTGCTGCTGACCACGCACTACCTCCAGGAGGCGGAGGAGCTGTGCGACACCATCGCCATCATCAACCATGGCCAGGTGGTCGCCTGCGAGCCGACGCGGACCCTGCTGCGCCGGGTGGACGCCAAGGCGCTGACCGTCCTGCTCGACCGCGACCTGACGGCGCCGCCGGCCACGCTGGAAGGCTTCACCGTCGAGCTGGCGGAGCCGCGACGCCTGATCGTGCGCTATCAGCCGAGCCGGCAGCGGGTGGACGCCATCCTGGCGGCACTGTCGGCGGCCGGGCTCGGTATCGTCGACCTGTCGACGGAGGAGTCGGACCTGGAGGACATCTTCCTTCAGCTTACCGGCGGAGCGCACGGCGAGCTCGGCACCCTTCCTCCGTCCGGGGAGAGCGGCACGGGGTCCGTGAATGACGCTGCGTAGGCGGGTCGCGACGGTCGCCGTGCTGGGCCTCGGGCTGCTGCTCGGCGCCTGTTCCGCCACCTTCCAGCCGATGGGCCGGCCGGTCACCCAGCCGAGACTGACCGCGCAGTCGCTGGTCGCTGCCGACGGGTTCGAGCTGCCGATGCGCGTCTGGCTGCCGGAGGGGGGCGAGGCGCCGCGGGCGGTGATCGTGGCGCTGCACGGCTTCAACGACTACTCCAACGCCTTCGAGACGGCCGGCCGCAATCTCGCCCGCCACGGCATCGCCACCTATGCCTACGACCAGCGCGGCTTCGGCGCCACGCGCGACCGCGGCATCTGGCCGGGCACGGACACGCTGGTGGCCGACCTCGGGACGGCTGTAGAGCAGGTCCGCGCCCGCCATCCGCGGGTCCCGGTCCATGTCCTGGGCGAGAGCATGGGCGGCGCGGTGGTGCTGACCGCCCTGACCCGCCCCGACGCCCCGCGGGTGGACGGCGCGATCCTGGTCGCCCCGGCCGTCTGGGGGCGCGAGACCATGGGCTTCTTTCCGCGGGCGGCGCTGTGGGTGACCTACAACCTCGTCCCCGGCATGGTGGTCCACCCGCCGCGCGAGCTGAACATCCAGCCGTCCGACAACATCGAGATGCTGCGTGCGCTCGGCCGCGACCCGCTGGTGATCAAGGGCTCGCGGGTCGATGCGCTGGAAGGACTGACGGACCTGATGAGCGCCGCCCTTCCCGCCTGCGGCAGGCTGGAGGTGCCGTCGCTGGTGCTGTACGGAGCGCGCGAACAGGTGCTGCCGCCCAAACCGGTGGAGCGTGCGCTGGCCGACTTCGAGGCCGGCGGCCGGCACGTCGTGGCGGTCTATCCCGACGGCTACCACATGCTTCTGCGCGACCTGAAGGGTTCGCTGGTGGTGGAGGACATCGCCGCCTGGATCGCCGATCCCAAAATACCGCTGGCCAGCGGCGCCGACCGCGCCCCGCGGCAGCTTCTGGCGGCGAAATAGGGGATGCAATTTTTCCTGAAAGGAATGTTTGCGCTGCCCGGAGCATTGCGCTATGGTGCGCCTCCGCTGACGCCGGACCCGTAGCTCAGCTGGATAGAGCGCTGCCCTCCGAAGGCAGAGGTCGTGAGTTCGAATCTCGCCGGGTCCGCCAGTTTCTTCAAGAGCTTAGCCGCTGCAACGGCTAGGCTCTTTTACTTTCCATCCCCGCTTTCATCCCCGCATCCCTGCCACGCGATGCGTTCGCGGCCTCCTGCATGTACTCCGGCGCATGGTGGCCATAGACCTGCTGGACCGTCTGCGGGCTCATGCCGACGAAGCCTCCGACCTGCCAGACATCCAGCCCGTCCCGCAGCAACCACGTCACGCAGGTGTGGCGCAGCGTGTGCGGGTGGACGCCGGAAAGCCCCGCCGCCGTCGCGGCCGCGGCGAACCCCTTCTTCACATCCCCCACCGGCTTGCCATCGCACTCCACCACGTACTGGCGGGTAATCCGTCGCGCGATCCGCAGCCACGGCAGGAGCCGCGGGGCAATAGGCACGCGAGCCCGACGCTTCTTGGTCTGCACCCGGCCGATGGGATTGAAGTCGATGAATCCGCGATCCAGATCGACGTAACCGCCGTCCGTATTCGGCTGCCACTGCAGCCCCAGAATCGCCTCCTTGCGTGCCCCGTGATACAGACCGATCAGGATGAACATCGGCAGGTGAAGGTTCATGTGCATCGTGCCGTCGGCGTCCTTCCACCGCCACCGGCGCCGCCACGCGGCCCACAGCAACCCGGCCGCATCGGAGCGGGTGAGGAACGCCTGCTCGTCCTTCGGAACGGGCGGCAGAACCACCACCCCGTGCCCGGCGAGATAACCCTCGGTCTCGCACCAGTTCATGGCGGCGGCCAAGGTGCCCAGCTCGCGACGGACGGTTCCCGGCGCCCGGCCGCTCTCCGAGGCGTACCGCCGGCAAGCGCCGGCAGTTATCCCGGAGACGGTCGCGCCATCCCACCACGGGATCAGGTTGCGGATCGCGTAGCGGATGCGCTCAGGGTCGGCCGCGTGCGGGGCGTGGTGCTCCAGGTACAGCCCGAGCATGTCCGTCACGCTGAGTTGGTCGGCAGGCGCAGGACCTCGGCGGACGACATCGACGGGTTGGGCTTGCTCGGTGATGAGGGCTGCGAGGGCTTGTTGGGCTTCCCGCACATCGCCAGTACCCGTTGAGCGCTCGCGCTTAGCGCCGTGCTCGTACCAGCGGATGAAGTAGATGTACTGCTTGAAGCCGCGCTTTGGCGTGGCCCCATGTCGCTCGTCCGGTCCGTAGAGGACGAGCTTGGGGCCGGTGTTGGCTTTTGCCATGAATCACCTGTCATCTTGTAGCGCTCCAGGTCGGTTCGGAGGACGAGGAGCGTGCGGCCAAATCGCTTCGCGGGCAAGGTGCCGCTGGCAATCGCCGCCCGAACGGTTGCCGGCTTCACGGCGCCGCCCGGGTGAAGGAACCGGGCGGCCTCGGGGATGGTCAGCAGGTCGGATGGGTCGCTCATTGCTGGCGCCCCCTACAGCTTGCACGGCATGACCAGCGCGACCTGGGGCGCCTCGTCCGGACCGGTTCCCGACGGCCAAAGCGCCGCGGGTCCGGTCGGGTCGCTGAGCCGCATAGCGACGCGCCCGACCGGCATCGAGCCCAGCGCGTCGAGCAGGAGGGGCGCGGCGAAGCCGATGACGATCTCCGCATTGCCCGAGGCCTCGATGGCGTCCTCGGCCTCGGCGCCATTCCCGCCGGCCGCGCGCAGGCCAATGCCGTCCGGGGCGATCGTCAGGCGGGTGGTGTTGATCTTGTCCGTCGCGGCGACGCGGACGCGGCGCAGGGCCGCCAACATGGCGTCCCGGTCGAACTCGGTCGCGTGCTTGCCGGCCAGGGCATGGTCGACGATGACGGCCGAGTTGTGCGGGAAGCTACCCTTGACGAGCTTGCAGCGGAACCGGGCCGGCCCGGCCTTGAACGCGACAGCATTGGCGGAGAGCGTTACGGTGACCTCGTCCTCGTCGCCGACACCATCGAGGATCGAGCGCAGCGGAACCCACGCCGTTGTCGGCAGCATCACATCGTGCGCAGGAACGTCGCCGGCGCATGCCACGCCGGTACGCGTCATCGCGTGTCCGTCCGTCGCCCAGGCCAAGAGCTTGCCCTCGGTGGGCCGCAGGCAGGTCACGCGGAGGTAATAGCGCGTCTCCTCCGCGGATGCTGCCCACGTCGTTACCTCTGCGATCCTGCGCAACTCTCCGGCCGTGACCGTCAGCGCGCTGCCCTTGACCGGATCAGTAGCGGGGAAGTCGCGGACATCAAGCGTCGCGAAGCGCAGCTTGGTCCGGCCGGCGCCGACGCGGAGCATGCCGTTGTCGAGACAGACCTCAATGTTACCGGCGGTCAACTCGGACACGGCCTTGGTCAGCAGCGGCCCGCTGACCGCGATGTCGCCGGGCGCGGCCAGGGCGGCGGGGACCTGGAGCGAGGACCAGTGGTCCATGTCGGTGCTGGCGACGGTCAGGCCATTTCCGGCGGCGCGCAGCACGACGCAGCCGAGGATGGGGATCGTCTTGTTGCGGCCGGAGAGTTGGCCGCCGCGGCGCAGCGCCATCAGCAGGTCGGCGCGGTCGATGGTGAAGTGCATGATGGATCACTCGTCGTCATCGTTGCGGGTGCAATCCCGCACGGGCTCGTCGCATCCGCCGCAGCGCTTCCCCGCAAAGCCCCACCAGACCTCGTCGATCAGGTCCAGCAGCATCAGATTCGTGCCATGCCGGATCAGCGGTCGCGCCGCGTCCTCCAGATTCATGACCGAGCCCTTCGCGGCCAGCGGCGGCTCGTGCCAAGTCAGATCAGCATCCCGGACCTCATTCTCCAGCTCGGCCCAGAGCTCCGGCTCGTCGCCGGCAAGACCCCAGAGCGGGTCGAGCCGGTGGCGCACCGCGCGGGCGTAGATGCCATGAGGCAGGTGGACGAGATTGCGCGGGCGCCGGAGTTGCTCGACGGTGAGTGCGGCGATGGCTTTGCCCCTGGGCATCGGGACGCCAGTGGTGCGCGAGATGTCGGTCATGGCGGTCTCCTTCGGCAGGCGCGCCGCCGGGACGCGCCTGCCGGATCGATCAGAACAGGTCGTCGTCATCGGCCGCAGGCGGCGGGGGCGGCGGAGCGGAGTTGCTGGCAGCCTTGGGCTGCTTGATCGCGGCCGGGGGCTGGCCGCCCGTCTGAGTGGCCGTCTGGGTGGGCTTGGCCTTCCCCTCGATCTCGCCGCGCAGACGGCGGTACTCGCCCTGGATCTCGGAGATCAGCCCCTCCGGAGCAGCGGACAGACCGGCAGAGTTGCTCTCCCACAGGCCGTCGAGCTCCTGGAGGCCGGCGCGGGCAGCATTGCTCAGCTCCGCCAGGAACGACGTCACGTAATGCTGTTCCTGCCCGCGCATCCAGGTCCGCACCTCTCCGTCCGCGGCGACCAGCTCGTAATCGGCCGCGGGATCGGCCGCGATGGGCTCCGGTTCCGGGGCGACCGGATCGGGCGCGATCGGCGCCGGGCCCGCGTCAATGACCTCGGCCGGCGCCGGTCTGTCGGTCGCGATGGCGGCCTTGGCGCGGGCCGGCTTCGGAGGGGTGGCATCGGCGGCGCGCTGTACCTCCTCCGCATAGAACTCGTCCACCACATCGCCGGCATCGTCGCCCAGCACATCACCGCTGCCGATCGGGGCCGACAGCATGAGCTTGGCCTCCTGCTCGACCTGCTCGATCCGCGCCCGGTTCCGCTCGCGGCGAAGGGAGATATCCAGGGCCGTCGCCTGCAACTCCTCCATGGCCCCAGCGAAGCCCAGCGACACCACGTAGATGGTCTGCGTCTTGCCGGTCGGGTCGGTCGCGGTCTTCGGCCGGATCGACATCGTGAGGGGGATGCCGGCGAGCGGACCGCCGGTGACGGAGGTCAGGAAGGCCAGCGATGAGGTGATGCCGACGATGGTATTGTAGCTGGTCGTCCGGAGCACATGGACACCGCCGACCGTGCTGGCGGTGTCCAGCATGACGGCGAGACGGCCGTTCATCTTGCACTTCGGGTACTTCTGGTTCTCCGGGATGGCCTGGAAGGTGGGGTCGGCCAGCGGGCAGGCGGCGCAGTTGTGCTCCTTCCATGTCCCGTCCTTCTGGAGCCTCTGGGAGGTGACGCCGTCGCCGTGGCACCACAGCGTCTTGCCCTGATAGGCGACGAGCCGGCTCTGGAAGTTCAACTCCGGGTCATCGAACACAAGCCGCACCGGCAGGTCGCGCGGCTTGTCTCCGAGTTGTGCGTGCACGCGCTCGTCGCGGAGATAGTTGTTGTCCTGGCCGCGCTCCAGCGTCGTGACGAGGAAGTGATCCAGCTTCTGCGGGGGCTGGAACTCGGTGCCGCTGCGGCTCTGCCGGACGGCGCCCTTCTGGCCGATCTTGATCTTGCCGATCTCGGGGAGCTGAAGGGGCATGGTCTTGATGCGGAGGGAGCGCCCCTGCGGTCGGAAATCGGCGAGCTGTCGCCGTTCGGGAATGACAAGTTCGGTGCTGGTCATCGGATGGCCTCTGGGGTGTGGTGGTGCGGTTCAGCGCACGGTCAGCACGGTTTCCGGCACCAGCCGGGCGCCGGGGATTTCCTGGCCGGCTTCGAGAGCGGCCTTGATGCAGGCGATGTCGGGGATGAGGTACTGGCGGGGCAGCGCAGCGGAATCGGTGATCTCGACGCGGTACCGGGTCTGCGCCCTGGCGAGAGTGCCGTAGTCGGTCCTGATGCGGCCGGCGTCGACGGTCGGCGCCGAGGCCTGCACAGCCGCCTGCTGCTCGCGCAGCTTCGCGGCCTCGGCGGCCTGCTGCTGCATCAGCGCATCGTCTACCGGCGCGCCCTGGGCGGCAGCCTCAGCCGCTTCGCGCAGCGCTTGCTCCGCGGCCTGCGCCTCGGCGGCGAGGCGGCGAGCCTCCTCATCGGCCTTGCGCCTGGCCTCCTCCTGCCGGCGCTGCTGCAGTTCGGTCCAGCGGATCAGCCGGCCGCGGAGCCCGGTGCGGAGGCGGTTGTCCCCGAGGCCAGCCTCCAGGGCGACGGAGCGCGCCTTGAACGCGGCGTCGATGCGTTTCTGCCCGTCGAGGTACGGCCGCTTCGCGGCAGTGCGGGCGCCTTCCTCGGCCTTCAGCGCGGCGGCGACGCGGCCGGCGCAGTCCGTGGCCTTGGCGGCTTGATCGTCGTCCGTGATCTCCGGCCGCTCGGCGTCCCAACGGGCAATGACCGCCTCCAGCTTGGCTCGGCCGGCGGCGCGGGCAGGATCGTCGGCGGTGGCGACGGCGAGGAGGAGGCCGTGCAGGTCGGAGACGAGACCGGAACGGCCGGGCTGGTCGGGGTCCAGCAAGGTGGCGCGGAGGACGGCGAGGACGTCGGCGATATCCGGTCCGCCGTTGTGGCCGGTGGTGGGGGAGCTCATGAATGGCCTCAGAATATCGGCGCGACCGCCCGGTCTATGGGCTGGCGCGGGTTGGCGAGCGGGTGAGACGCAGCCTCCGGACTGACCGCGGCATAGCGGCGCGCCCAGTCGGCGGTGTCGCGCAAGTGGCGGTATTCGGCCTCGTCAATAGGGTGCCAGGGCCAGCCTCGCGGCTCCCAGCCGTCGCAGGGCACCGGCCGACCGTCGACCTCGGCGGTGAGCTGCTGATCGGACATCAGCTCCCAGGTCACCGGGTCGCGGTCGCCGTCGATCAGCGACACGCTGGCCGGCACCCACGGACCGCCCTTGACGAGGCGCGTGCGGAAATACCGGGTCTCGCCGGGGCGTGTCGGCAGCCGGGCGACGGGGCGCGGGCCGCTGGTGTTGGGGCGGCGCAGGCCGGCGGCGGGAGCCTCCATCACGCACCCCGCAACAGCAGCGTCAACCCGGTCTGAGCGCGCGTGATCGCCGTGTAGAGCCACTTCGGGGCGTCGTTCTGGCCGGCGCGGCGGAATGCGGCGCTGTCGTCCACGATGGTGACATGCGGCCATTCGGAGCCCTGCGCCTTGTGGCAGGTGATCGCATAGGCCCAGTCGAATTCGTTGATGCCCTTTTCCAGCCGCTCCGGCTTGCGGGTGCTGGCATCGAAGTGCTGGGCGAACTGCCAGGGATGCGTCAGCAGTGGGTTCCGCGGTTCGGGCTCGTCCTCCAGGTGGACGCGGATGTTGACGTAGGGCCGCACCTCGGGCTCGGCATCGGCGGTTGCGACGCCCAAAGCACCATTGAAGAGTCCTTCCTCCCGGTTGTTCCTGGTGCAGATCAGCTTTTCGCCCTTGAGCGGGAGCGGGCCCTCGAACCCGAACCGGCGCCGGGCGCGCTGGCAGATCGTCCAGCGGACGCGGTGGACGCCGCAAATGGCCTGCGTCCTGGGCTCATAGACCTGGTGCTGAGTCTCCTGCGTGAGGACGGCGACGTGGACGTCGCTGCCGTAGTCGCCGGGCCGGATCGTTTCCCCGAGACGTGCCGCAGTGGCGAGCCTGATGATCGGGCTGCCGGCCGCTTGGCGATGGATTTCCGTTAGGAAGGCATCAGGATTCCGGTTGGTGAATGCTCCGGCGCCGGCGACCGGCGGGAGCTGGCCGGGGTCGCCCATGACAAGGATCTTCTTTCCGAACGAGCGCAGGTCGGCGGCCAGCTCACGGTTGACCATGGAGACCTCGTCCAGAACGATGAGGTCCGCGGAACTTGCCGGCCCGTCGGCAGCCAATTCAAAGACCAGCCGGCCCTCGACAACCTTCGGCAGGTAGATCATGGCGTGGATCGTGCTGGGGTCCGGAGCGCCCTTCTGGCGGAGGCGATGCGCGGCCTTGCCGGTGTAGGCCCCGGTGATGACCTTCTTGCAGCGCTTGTAGCGGTGCTTGATTTCCTCGATGGCCAGGGCCGCGATCGTCGTCTTACCGACGCCGGCATAGCCGGCCAGGTAGAACTCTTGATGGCCGCGCTCGCCGTACCACTCCACGATCTGGCGGATCACGGCGAGTTGGGCTGGCGAGGGGGTGATGTTGCCGGCCAGCATGCTCACGCCTCCGGGTTCCGCGGTGCGGCACCGATGCGGCGGAGCACTGCGTCCAGCACCTTGTGCTCTGGGCTGCCCGGCTCGTATCCGTCACGGATCTCGACGAGCCTGGACGCGACCATGGCTCGGTACTGCGCTTTGTAAGCGTCCAGTTTGGCGGACATGACGACAGCCAGCGTGTGCCCGAGGTCGTCGGGAATGTCATCGCGGCGGATCATTCACCACCCCGCATCGGCTGGCGCTCCGATCGCTCCCGTTCCTGCGCACCGGTCTCGGCATCGACACCGATCCGCGCCAAGGCCTCGTAGAGCTCCTCCGTCAGAAGCGCATCGGGCAGGGAGAGCCAATGCTCTCCGTCATAGCTGGTTTCGATGCTGTAGACCTCGAACCCGGGGGGATAGCCCGGCTCCGTCGAGGTCTGACGCACCTCCGGGTGCATGATCCCGCAGAAGCGCAGCGGCCAACTGGCGATCCTGTCGCCGTCAACTGTCAAGATGACGGGCGGGGCGTCATGCCAACGCATGTCAACCTCCGAAAGCGATGGTGGCGATGGCCAGCACGCCCCAGATCAGCGCCAGGGCCAGCAGGTCGAGAATGAAGCGGGTCACGCCCTCGCCCCGGCGTGAAACGTGAAGGGGATGGTGCGCGCGGTGTCGCTCGGGACGGCGTCGGGCATCTTGCTCATGGCAAAGCTCTCCTGTTCCGGCGCGCTGGCCGGTCGATGTCAGGGTGGTTGGTGGTGGTACCGGTGGCGCGGGCCGCCTGGTCAGGAGGCCCGGAAATACTTGAGCGACGCCTTGCCGTCCGGGCTGGCGAGGTCCATCGCGTAGCCGGTGGCGAGGTCGAGGCTGATGAACTCGACATCCAGGATGCCCACGGCGTCACGGACGGCAAAGCGGCCTCCGCCCAGCGCCCAGACCTCGTAGGAGTTGAACTGCGTGATCTTGATCGGGTTCATGGTCAGACTTCGGCGCTGGCGGTGGAAGTGATGGGGTGCGTGCCAGGCTCTCCGGATGGGTGAGCCAACCACCTCGGTCGGGTTCTCGATGCCGCCGAAGAGGTGGTATGGGGAGATAGTTACCGCGTCGGTTGGAGGAAGTCAACCGTATTGGTAAGTGACATCGCCGCTCGACCGCCTTCATAATCCGGTTGCGCTCGCTGGTGAGCGAACATCCTGGAGTATGCAGGGGAAATCGGCGATGAGGGAAATTGGATTGATTGCGGCTGCATTTTGCACCGCGATCCTCGCCACCCCCGCTTTCGCCGCCGATCTAACCGGCACGGCCACGGTCATCGACGGCGACACGCTGGAGGTCCACGGGCAGCGCATTCGCCTGCACGGGATCGATTCCCCGGAGTCTGCGCAGCTCTGCCAGGACGCCGCCGGCAAGGACTGGCGCTGCGGTCAGCAGGCGGCGCTCGCGCTGTCGGACCGGATCGCCCGGCGGCCGGTGAGCTGCGAGGTCAAGGACACCGACAGGTACGGCCGGAGCGTCGCCGCGTGCTCGGTCGCAGGCGAGTCGCTCAATGCCTGGATGGTGTCGCAGGGCTGGGCGATGGCCTACCGCCAGTACAGCACGGACTACGTCGGCGCCGAGGCGACGGCCCGGGCGGCGCGTGCCGGCATCTGGGCCGGCACCTTTCAGCCGCCGTGGGAATGGCGCACGGCGAAGCGGAACGGCGATAAGCCCCAGGCCGCCAACCAGAGTCGCCCGGCCCCAGCGGCAGCCCCGTCAGCAGCGCCGTCCAGCGGCTGCCAGATCAAGGGCAACATCAACAGCAAGGGGGAGCGCATCTACCACGTCCCCGGCGGGCGCTTCTACGACCAGACGCAGATCGACACCGGCTCGGGGGAGCGCTGGTTCTGCAGCGAGGACGAGGCACGGTCGGCCGGCTGGCGGAGGTCGGAGCGGTGAGACAGTAACCAAACTGGCTGAGCGTGCTGGTTGAGGGCGTGGCTTTCTGTGCGATCATGACGCTGCTCTACGCCTGATGCTCGATCGTGAAACCACTGGAGGGCAGCCAAGATAATCAGATGACTAACAAAGGGTGAGATGTCAGCGCCGTGGCGATGCCCCGCTTCTTTGGATGCTCGCTCAGTGGGGGAGCGACAGACGGGCCATACGACATATCTGCCCTGTCTCGAGCGATAGCAAGCGGGGATGGCTGAGGAGAATGGGCGAGTGAATAGGCCTTAGAGCTGGCCATTCGCCTCGACAGAGCTACTTTGTGGAGTGACGCTGTTGACAAGGCATGGCATAATTGATCTAGCGTTATCGCACACCAATCTGATATATGATCCGGCCTCAAAATTGGCCCATATGCGAAACCAGGGAGGGCGACATGCGCGGCAAGAAGCAATCGGTGCAATTTCATGCGTTTGTTCGTCCGTCGGCTCGTGGGATGTGGTCAGGCTTCCTGATGGGAATCGGTGCACTTACCATGCTAGGGGCGCCTCAGTTCAACCCTCCTCGCTATCCAGGGGAAGGGGTTGGCGCGGACTGGCGTTCCGTCGGCAAGGAGATGCGTAATGCACTCCGCCGGTACGACGAAATTCGAGATCGTTGAGCAATCTACTGAGGGAACTGTGAAACCGGCGCAACGAGATGGTGCGCCTAGCGCGTCCGAAGCGGACGTCCTCGCGCCGGTTCGTGTTGAGGAGAGAATTGAAAGGGCACTAGGTGGGGTCGTTCCCCCAGATAAACTCCCCAAAGCCACGGAGCAAGTTCTGGCAGTTGTCGCTAAGGAGTTCTTCCAAGGCCCACTGCCCCCGCCAGAGCAGTTCAGTCAGTACGACCATGTTCTTCCGGGGGCGGCGGATCGGATACTTCAGATGGCGGAGTCGGAGCAAGCGCATCGAATATTCTGGGAACAAACAGCAATACGCGCAGAAACTAGAAGCTCATTTCTCGGTTTGTGCTTTGGATTTCTAGCTCTAGTTGTTTTGGTGTCTGCGGCAGTTGCATGCGCATATCTGGGTAAAGACGCACTTGCTGGCGCTCTTATTGGAGCGACAACCTTGGGCTTAATTCCTGCATTTATCAAGGGTAGAGGGCTATTCAATTGGTTTGACTCAGCTAAACAACAGCCTGAAGCGCCTCCTCCACAGAAGAGGAAGCCGCAGCAGAATCGTCGTACAAAGAAAACGAGTCGATGATATTGGTATAGGCAGCATTAGCGGATTGTGGGACTAGCCCGTCAGTCAACCTGACGGGCTGTTTTGTGTCGACCTAACGCAATTGCTTTGCATACAACCTCTGCGAATCGGCACTATTGCTGTTGGTTGATCGATCGTGAGATAAACTCAACCACCAGCCTGGGGCCATCCACCTGGGTCGCCGCGCAGTGTTCCCGCCGAGTCGGAGGCGGTGCCGGCGAGGATCCGTCGCTCCCCGAGACGCCCGTGCAACGCGGATGAAAAGGGGCCACCGGTGCCTGGGGCTGGCTTGCTTCGGCGAGGGGCGTCCGCGGCGCCCCGCCGACCGAGCAGCGCCGCCGCTCACAGCGGGATGGCGCCCAGCCTGACCTCGCTGCCGGGGCCGAACTCGCGCGCCCGGAACGCCTCTCGTTCCTCCTCTTCCGGCTCCCGCACGACCAGCGAATCCCTCGCAGGAGCATGAGGGCTGCCCAGCAGCATGACCGCCGCAATGGCGCGAGCCCGGCCGGCATCCCGCGCCGACACGACCACGCGTCGCCGGGCGGCCTCAACGACATAGAGCTGATGGGCATCCTGCTCTGGCATGGCGAACTCCATAATGCGTGTTCGCATTATGTTCTCGTTCGAGGCGTCGAGAGTCAAGTCTTGGGCTGACCGCCTACATGCGCCGGGCGAACCACACCACGCGGCCGATGATGTTCACCTCGTCGGCCGTGCGCTCGTAGGTCCGGTGCTTCTGGTTGTCCGAACTGATGACGATGCAGGGCGGATCGCTGTTCGGGATGAACTCCAGGCGCTTCACCACTACGCCGATCCCGTCCCAGACCGCGAACACGCCAGGCGGCGAGGGGGCGCGGTCGAGGAGGTTGACCATCACGCGATCGCCGGACTGTAGCAGGGGCTCCATCGAATCGCCCTGCACCTCAATGATCCGGGCCGCGCCGGGGCGCACCCGCAGCTCACGGTGCAAGTAATCCGGCGGCAGCTCCCAGAGAGCCGTAACCGCGTCCATCTCCATCAGGCCGCCGTTGCCATCCGGCCGGAACTCCAGCAGCGCCTCACCACCAGCCCCCATGCCGGCACGGACATCGATCTCCGGGACTGGAGAAGCTGGATGCACGGGATGCGCGCTCCGATCAGCGCGGATTTTCAGATTTGCGGCACCCTTCTGGACACCAGGGATGTCAAGCGTTGCGATCTTGGTATCAGAGAGCGGCCTTTCGCCAATTAACTCTCCGATACTGCAATCCAGAACTTCAGAGATTTTTCGGAGAAGCGGCAAGTTTAACCGACTGTCTTCTTTCTCGTATCGAGAAACGGAGACATCGGTTGTATGAAGGCGCTCCGCCAACTCTTTCTGAGTCAGCCCTCGCGCCTCTCGGATTTGTCGCAGCATATTCATGCCAGCGAGCTTACCGGAATGGTAAGGAAAGTCATTTACCGTTTCGGTTGACATGAATTACCGCTGCGGTTAGTGTCGGTGCATGGAACTCAAGGAATACCGAGACGCCAAGTCGATCACGCTGGCCGGATTGGCGGCGGCGGTTGGCGTGACCGAAGTGGCAATGAGCCGCTATGAGCGCGGTATTCGCTTCCCGCGCCCCGAGATCATTGAACGCATCGAGGAGGCAACCGACGGGGCCGTTCGGGCCGAGGATTTCCTTCGCGTCCGTCGCCGTAGAGGAGAAACCCCATGAGCAATCTCATCGCCGCGTTCCTGCGCCGGCTGTTCGGCGCCGACCGGCGCTCCGAGGCCCGTCCGGCACGGACCCACGAGGACCTCGAACGCATCGCCAAGGATCGCGGCTACGCGCCGGGCTGGGTGGAGCACCAGATGCGGTTTCTGGAGCGTTGCCGAGAGGAATATCCCCGCATCACCTCCCGCGCCGACCTGGAGTCGTTCGTCACCCAGTACGGCCTGACCGTGACGCATTTCGATCCCACCGGCGACGGCCGGATCGAGGCGCGGTTTTCCCGGGATGGAGTTCCGGCCGCAGCTATGCTCGGCGCCGAAGATGGGAGCTTCAGCAAACGCGGTCTCCGTCAGTTCCTCAGCGACCTGGAGCGCTCCAGGTCCCGCTCCGTCCACTCGACCTTTTCCGCCAGAGCACGGGCCTAATCGATGCTCGCCCTCAGCATGATGTGCTCGCCGTTCGCCGTCACCCCAGGACGGGGCACACGCCCCCCACCATCCCACGCCTGTCAATCCTACGAAATCGCGCCACCCCACGCCCAGCGCGCATCGGTGGGGCACCGGCACCTCTGACGAGGCGATACCCACCACCTTCGATGCGCACCGGCGATTGCGCCGTTCGTATGTAGCAGTCTTGATCATGCGAATACGGTGACGAAGCAATCGTATAGGTGGCAACAAATATACGGCTACAGAGCTATAATACTTCCGAGTATTGTTTCAGCTCAATAACCGAAGTTACCGAAATTCAATACACGGATCTATCACAATAATATTTTGCGTTTTTCCATTTTCAGCCAGAAACACCAATGCGAGAGGCTCCAATGCAGCCCCCGATTACCAATCGCGTCGCCCCGGCCGGTAAGGCTATTGTCATTCACTGCCCGATCCGCGGTGCAGGACCGAGGCCGCGTGTCCGCGTTGCCGCTGGACGGTCCAGCGCTGCCGGCCGCGCGCCCTCCTCCCTGCCCGTCACCATCGACCGCGGAGTGCCGACACCGGAGCCGCGCATGCGCACGAAGTGGCCGTTCGGCGACATGGAGATCGGCGACAGCTTCCTGGCCGCCGGCGTCCCCAGCGCCAACGCCTTCGGTGGCCGCGTCGTAGCGGCGACTTACCGGACCGGCTTCAAGTTCACCATGCGCCGCGTCGAAGGCGGAGTGCGGGTCTGGAGAGTCGGGTGATGGGCGACGCATACGTTGATATGCTGGCGCGCAAGGCCGTTACCGCTCCGCAGCGCGGCCTCGACACTGTACCGCCCCTGCCCAGCTCCCTGTCGGACCTCCAGCGCGACGTCACCGCCTTCCTGCTGCAGTCCGGATGCGGCGCCGGCTTCCTGGACACCGGGCTGGGCAAGACCCGCATTCAACTCGCCTGGGCACGCGTCGTCGCTGAGGTCACCGGTCTGCCGGTGCTTGGGTTCGTCCCGCTGGCCGTGGGGCCACAGCACGTCCGAGAGGCCGAGGCCGCCGGTATCCAGGATGTCCGCGTCGTGCGTTGCCAGGACGATATCCGTCCGGGAGTCAACCTGACCAACTACGAGAGGATGCACCTCTTCAGCCCGGATGCCCTGGGCGGCGTCTTCCTGGATGAATCGTCCATCCTGAAGTCGTTCTCGGGCGTCACGACACGCAAGCTGATGCAGTTCAGCGCCGCGCTGAACTGGCGGGCCGCTTTCACCGCGACGCCGGCCCCGAACGACCATACCGAGTTGGGGCAGCACAGCCAGTTCCTGGGCGTGATGGACAGCAACGAGATGCTGTCCCGCTGGTTCGTCGCCGATCAGAAGCAGATGGGTCGTTACCGGCTGAAGAAGCACGGCGTCCGCCCGTTCTGGTCCTGGGTGGCGAGCTGGGCGCGCTGCGCGTCCCGCCCGTCCGACCTCGGCTACAGCGACGCCGGTTATGAGATGCCGGACCTCGTCATGCATGACCTGCTGGTGAGGGTGGATACCTCCACCGACGCCGGCCAGGACCGTGACGGCCAGCTCCGATTGCTCCGTATTCCCGGAACCAGCTCCACCGCTTTGCACGCCGAGAAGCGCCGGACGGCCGAGGCGCGGGCCAGGGCGATCGCCGAGCCCGTCATGGACCTGCGCGCCGAGCCCTGGAACGTCTGGTGCGATACCGACTACGAGGCGGATGCGCTGATGGCGGCCATCCCCGATGCCGTCGAGGTGCGGGGTTCCATGTCGCCAGAGATGAAGGAGGAGCGGCTGGAGGCCTTCAGCCGCGGCGACATTCGGGTGCTGGTGACGAAGCCGCGCATCGCCGGGTTCGGGCTGAACTGGCAGCACGTCGCCCATGCCGCGTTCGTCGGCTGCAGCTACAGCTATGAGCAGTTCTATCAGGCCGTCCGCCGGAACTGGCGCTTCGGTCAGAAGCGACCGGTAAACGTCTATCTAGCCTACGCCGAGACCGAAGCTGCCCCGCGCGAGGCCCTCCGCCGGAAGTCCGGCGAGCACGAATCCATGAAGGCGGCCATGGCCGATGCCATGCAGCGCGCCGCCGACCACCGAACCATCAAGCATAGCTACGCGCCGACGGTCCGACCAGAGCTTCCGGTGTGGCTGCGCGGCGCCGGCGCGGGAGATTGTCGCCATGCGTGATCCGCTCGTCCTCGACCAAGCGCACGGCGCCGACTGGTCGATCTACAACGCCGACTGCGTCACCTTCGCCCAAGCCATGCCCGACGCCAGCGTCGACCTGTCGGTGTTCTCGCCGCCGTTCTCCAACCTCTACGTCTACAGCGAGAGCGCCGCCGATCACGGCAACTGCGTCACGGACGAGGAGTTCTTCGACCATTACCGGTTCTTGGTCCGCGAGCTGTACCGGGTCACGCGGCCGGGCCGGCTCTGCGCGATTCACGTCAAGGACCTCGTCTACTACCAGAACAGCAGCGCCGACGGATCTGCAGGACTGCGCGCATTCTCGGACGGATGCACCCGCGTCCACCTGGAGGAGGGGTTCACCTTCCATTGCCGGATCACGATCCACCGTGATCCGGTCCTGGAGCGCGCCAAGGCAAACCCACACGGCCTGCTGTGGAAGACCTTTCAGGGAGACGCCTCGTTCTGCCGCGTCGGTATGCCCGAATATCTGATGGTCTACCGGCGCTGGGCGAGGCCGGGCGAGAAGGCGCTGGTCAAGCCGGTCCTGCACCCCAAGGCGGAGGTGCCGCTGGAACGCTGGCAGGACCTCGCCGGTCCAGTGTGGCGGACGGACGATGCGTCGGTGGCGCTGACCTATGGCGACCCGCGCCGCGCCGTCGGGTCGCTGGTCTGGAACCTTCAGGACCCCGGCCGCGGCGACGGCGACCTGCCGGCGACGGACGTCCTCAATGTCGAGGTGGCGCGCGACCCGGACGCCGAGCGGCACCTCTGCCCGATGCCGCTGAACATCACGAAACGCGCCATCGAGCTGTGGACCAATCCGGGCGAGGTCGTTTTCAGCCCCTACACCGGGATCGGCTCAGAGGGAGTCGCGGCTCTGTCGATGGGCCGGAAGTTCATCGGCACCGAGCTGCATCCGACCTACTACGGGCAGGCGTGCCATTTCCTCGACGAGGCGTCGCGGCAGGTCGCCTATGGGTCGCTGTTCGACCTGCTGGCCGCGGAGTGACGGGGGATGACCCCAATGACCCTTACCCTCCGAGACTACCAAGCCGATCTCGTCGCGGCCCTTCGCGCATCCATCTCCGCCGGCGCCCGCGCGCCGCTGGCTGTCCTGCCCACCGGCGGCGGCAAGACGGCGGTTTCCGGCGCCATCGCGGACGGCGTCGCCAGGCGCGGTCGGATCGCATGGTTCGTCGTTCCGTCGCTGGTCCTGCTGTCCCAGACCGCGGAGAAGTTCCGCGAATACGGGATCCGGGCCGGTGTCCTGCACAGCGGGTTCACGCCCGACATATCTGCGCCCATCCAGATCATCACGATCCAGACGCTCGACCGCTGGGTGCGGCGCGGACTGCTCCGTGACGCCCGGTCCGGCCGGCTCTACTTCCCGGCCAACGGGAGGCGGTCTTCGCTGTGGGCACCGGACCTGATTGTGCTGGACGAGGCGCACCATGCCTCGGCTGCGCAATACCTCCGCGTCTGCGCCGCGCTGGTCGATACCCGCTGGCTGGGCGTCACCGCTACGCCGGAGCGTCTGGACGGGAAGGGCCTCGGCGCCGGCTGCGGCGGCATCTTCGACGCACTGGTCGAGGGTCCGACGATCGCCGACCTGATCCGGCGCCGACACCTCGTCCAGCCGGTCGTCTACGCGCCGCCGATCGGAGCGGACCTGTCCGGCATCCACACCAGGGCCGGCGACTTCGCGACCGACGAGGCTGCGACCAAGCTGGACAAGCCGGCCATCACGGGGTCGGTGGTCGGGCATTACCGGTCTCTGGCCCCTGGTGCCAGGGCAGTGGCGTTCTGCTGCTCCATCGCGCACAGCCAGCACGTCGCCGCCGAGTTCCGTGCTGCCGGCATCCCGGCCACGCACCTCGACGGTGAGGCTGACCCGGACGAGAGGACGCGCGTCATCACCGCGTTCAGCCGGGGCGAAATCCGCGCGCTGACCAACTGCGCCCTGATCTCCGAGGGTTTCGACGTCCCGGCGGTCGAGGCCGCCATCCTGTTGCGACCCACGCAGAGCCTGTCCATGTTCCTGCAGCAGGTCGGCCGCGCCCTGCGCCCTGCTCCCGGGAAGGACCGTGCCCTGATCCTGGACCACGTCGGCAACGTGCTGCGCCACGGCATGCCGGATGACGACCGGGAGTGGAGCCTGGACGGGCGCGCGAAACGCAACAGGGCCAAGGACGAGGTCGCTTCGCCCCCGGTCAAGCAGTGCCCAGAGTGCTTCGCCGCACACCGCCCGGCGCCGGCCTGCCCGGCCTGCGGATACATCTACGAGCCGGAGGGTCGGACGCCGGAGGAGGTGGATGGAGAGCTGAGGCCGGTGGACCGGGACACCCTGACTGCCGCCAAGGAAGCCGAGAAAGCCGCCCGTCGCGCCGAGGTCGAGCAGGCCAGGACCCGCGAGGACCTGGAGCGGATCGCGGCCGAGCGTGGCTATAAACCGGGATGGGTGGAGCACCAGCTGCGATTCCGCGGAAGAGGCGGAGGCCATGGCCGGCTTGACGGGCTGATCGAGCATCAGGAACGGCTCTACGGCTACGGGGCGCGGAGGGCCGCGGGATGATCGAGCCCATCGTAGCCGCCCTCTATGTCGAGACAAACGGCGCCTACTACGGCCTCCCTGGCGTGGACCCGTGGGACGAGGTGCGGGACGCGCGCCGGTACGACGGGCCGCACCCGGTCGTAGCGCACCCGCCATGCCAAAGGTGGGGACGATTCTGGCACGGCAGCACGCGAAAGCCGCACCAGTTCCGGCTTGGCGCCGACGGCGGGTGCTTCGCCTCGGCGCTGACGGCAGTGCGCAACTTCGGAGGTGTGCTGGAACACCCGGCCGCGTCGCGCGCCTGGTCGTTCTTCGGCTTGCGCGAGCCGGCTATCGGCGCCGGGTGGGTGCCGGCGGACAATTTCGGCGGCTGGACCTGCTACGTTGAGCAGGGGCATTACGGCCACGTCGCCAACAAGCCGACGTGGCTTTACGCCCGCGGGGTGGACCTCCCGGACCTGATCTGGACCAAGGGAGAGCAGCGCCTACATCCCCGCGCCGTCGAGCTGCATGGCTACGCCAAGGCCCGCCGGATCGGCATGGTCGCGATGATCGGTGGCAAGGACAAGGCGAAGATCCGCGCAGCAACGCCACAGCCATTCCGCGACGTGTTGCTGGGCATTGCCAGGACTGCCGCCCTTCGATCTTCGACTGCGCCGCAACCGGAACTGCCGAGTATCCTGTCATGACCGAATCCCCGATCCTCCGCCGCATCCTGCTGGCGCTGGGCGCCAGGGACAGCGTCCGGCTGTTCCGCAACAACGTCGGCGTCGCGGTCTATCCTGACGGCAGCCGCGTCGTCTATGGGCTGGCGCCAGGCAGCCCAGACCTCATCGGCCTGACCAGCATCACCGTCACCCCGGATATGATCGGGCGCCGCCTCGCCGTCTTCACCGCCATCGAGGTCAAGGCGCCGCGCGGCCGCCCGACCGACGCGCAGCGTGCCTTCGTCGCCATGGTCCAGCGCATGGGCGGGATCGCCGGCATCGCCCGGTCGCCGGAAGAGGCTGCGGCATTGCTGGCGGCTGGGCCTGGGCAGGTGTCGTCATGACGTGGCTCATCAGCGAATTCGCCACTGCGTCGGCGCGCATCGGCGCCCGTCACCGCGACTTCCTCGCCCAGGCTGGTGTGCTGCGCGTCGATGCCGCGCACACCTCGGACACCGGTTGGCGGATGGTCGGCGGCTGCCTGGAGCCGGTACCGGCTGAACCCCAGACTTACCCGGCCCGCCGCCTCGTCGGATGGTCGCAGGTCTGGGCCGATGCCGGTGCCGACGGGCTGTCCGGCGCGTTCGAGCCGGTGAGCGATGGACCGCAACCGCCCGGCACCGAGATCGTCAAGGCGTTCGTCGTGCCGGTCGGTGCGTCCGATCCGGACACCGGCATGTGGGCGGAGGTCTGGGACCTCGTCGCTTTCAACCTCGCTCAGCCCGGCCGTTGGTGGCTGCGCTCCGGGCTGGCCGACCTGCTGGGCGAGGATCATGTCGAGGCCTGCGCTGAGAGCGGAGCGCCGGTCCAACTCGTCGCCACACCCCTGGACTGGCTGCGCGCCGGAGGCGACGCCGCCTGCGTGCTGGACTGGTCTCGCGTCGATCCCCGCGACGTCTTCGCACGGTGCCGGCGCGTCGAACCGGCCAGCCCGGACGTCGGCCGCCTCCTCAAGACCCGGCTGCGTCAGCTCGCGCGGACACCATTCGTCATCGGGGAGCCCGGCGCGCTAACCGGCGGCGCCCCGGCGGAGACCGTGCATGCGTAACCCACCGATCGGGCTTGCCGGCATCGCCGATGCCACCCGCGTCATCGTCACCACTGATACCGAGGCGCGTTCACGGATCGCTGCGGCCCTCCCAGGAGTCGCCGTGCTGGCCGGGCGACCCGACTTCGACTGGTCGCGCGTCCCGGCGCCCGGCCGCAAGCTCGTCGCCACCGATCCCGATGTCGGGCAGGCCCTCTACGCCGCCGGCGCCGATCGCGTCGCGGTGGCCACGCTGGACGCCGTGCTGGCGTCCCTGGACGCGCCCACCGCCGAGGAGCGGGCCAGGGCCGTCTCCTCGGCGTGCCGCTTGCTGCGGCGGGAGATGCCGGCGGCAGCCGGCCCAGTCCATGACCCCGCACCGGTCACGCCGCCCAGCGGCACCAATGACGATGTCCCGCCGCCGCCCGACTATGACGACGATCTGCCGTACCGGGTTCTCGGCTACAACCGGCGCCGCTACTTCTTCATCCGGCGCGCCGGCGGCCAGATCGTCGACCTCGCCAGCCGCGACCTGCGGGAGATCGCCTGCCTCATGGAGCTGGCCCCTGCCGACTTCTGGCAGGCCAGATACCCGGCGAAATCAGGCTTCGACGGCACGGCCGCGGCGAACCACCTCATCGCGCAGGCCCACGCCGTCGGCATCTACGACCCCGACCGTGCCCGCGGCCGCGGAGCTTGGTGGGACGAGGGCCGGGCGGTCCTACATCTTGGAGACGGCCTGATCGTGGATGGCGTCCCGACCGATATCCGCGATTTCCGGTCCTATTTCCTCTATGAGCGGGCGCCGGCCCGCGCTATCCGGCTCGCCGAGCCGCTGGCTGCCGCGGAGGCGAAACAGCTCTTCGACATCTGCAAGCTGGCCCGCTGGGAAGACCCATCGCTCGCCCCCCTGTTCGCCGGCTTTCTTGTCGTGGCGCCCGTGTGCGGGGCGATGTCGTGGCGCGCACACGGCTGGCTGACCGGCGAGAAGGGTTCCGGCAAGACGTGGCTGCTCGACAACGTCGCCCGCGCCGTCATCGGAACCATTGCACTGCGGGTGTCGTCGAAGACGACCGAGGCCGGTGTCCGGCAGCTCCTCGGCGCCGATGGCCGGCCCGTCATCTTCGATGAGGCGGAGACGCAGAACCAGCGCGATCGCGAGCGGGTCCAGCTCATCCTCGATCTCGCCCGCCAAGCCAGCAGCGAGGATGCGGCGCCGATCGCCAAGGGGACGCAGTCCGGACGGGCGCAGACCTTCTCGATCCGTAGCAGCTTCCTCTTTTCCAGCATCAACCTCGCCCTGCAGCAAGCCGCCGACGAATCTCGCACCATCGTGTTCTCGCTGGCCGGGCGCGGAAACCTATCGGAGGAGGGTGCCCTGGCCGCCGCGGAACAGTTCGCCGCCCTGCAGCGCCTCGTCTCCGACACGCTGACGCCGGAATGGTGCGGCGGCCTGCTGGCCCGCACGCTCTCCCTGCTCGGGGTGATCCGCGCCAACTCCCACACATTCTCCCGCGCCGTGGCCGAGCGGTTCGGCTCCCAGCGGCACGGCGACACGCTAGGCGGCGTTTTGGCCGGATTTCACAGCCTGTTCTCATCCAAGGTACTCAGCATCGACGAGGCGCGCCGCTTCCTCGACGAGCGGGCTTGGGCGCGTCGGGCCGCCGAGGACGAGACGGCGCCAGACCAGACCCGGGCGCTCGACCACCTGCTGGAGCAGATGGTGCGCGTGCAGCCCGGTTCCGGCCCCGCCTTCGAGCGGCCGGTAGCGTCCCTCATCGCTGCAGCGGCCGGCGGCGCCCCGGACTACACCGGCAAGCTCGACGGCCCATCCGTCGATGGCGTCGCTCCGGATGTCGCCGAGATGCACCTCCTCCACCTCGGCATGCGGGTAGCCCGCGACGCCGGGATGCTGTGGGTGGCCCGCGCGCACAGCCGGATGGCCTCGTTGTTCAAGGAGACGCCCTGGGCGGCGGCGTGGGAAACACAACTCGGTCGCGTGAATGGGGCCGTCAAAACTACGCAGAAACCAATGCGGTTTGGTTCTCTGGTCAAGCGAGCCGTCGGCGTCCCGTTGTCTGAAATACTGAAGCTAGATCAATAGCTTGTACGTAACAGACGGCCGTTACATGCGGCTTGTAACAAACTACTAGTTACATGGTGTGGAAATGTGTGAAACGAAGAAATGCAGTAAAATCAAAGATGTGTCGAGTTTCCTTGGTGTGACGCCCGGTAACTAGCCAGTCGTTACGCCTTAAGAGACTGATTTGAAACGGAAAAATGGCCTTTGTAACGAGGTAACGAAAAACCAGCGGATCGAGAGATATATATAGAGAGAGACCCACATAGAGAGACCCTCCTATATATATATCTATATCTGTTACATATGTTACATGGTTACAGGGCTGTCTTATCAACCACTTAGCCGAAACAGCGTCCGTTACGGACCGTTACGGCCGGAGAGGTCCATGAGCACCGCCTGCACCACCACCTCCACCACCCATAGCACCGGCACGCCCCTGGACGAGATCGACCTCACCGGCCGTCGCTGGCACGTCGTCGTCGTGAAGCCGCTGGCTCAGTCCGGCCCGATGGCGGTGAAGGCACTCCAGGCTCGCGGGTGGCAGGCGCTCCGCCCGATGTGCCGGGAACTGGTCGTGCGGAAGGGAGAGCGCGTCGAGGTCGAGCGATCCCTGTTCGGCCGATACGTGTTCGCCGGGGCCGACAGGAGCCACGAGGCTCACGCCCTGCGCTTCGTACCGGGCGTGCAGCATCCGGTCATCGACGCCCGACGCCGTCCGCTGATCCTGCGCCCCGACGTGCTGGGGGCCGTGGTGTCCCGTCTGCGGGCGGATGGCGGTATCGCGGACTTGGTGCCTCGCGATCCTGTGCCGCGGTTCCTGCCTGGCCAGACCGTGCGGGTGCTGGAGGGGCCTTTTGCGGGCTTCGAGGGCTTGTTCGAGGGGGGGACGAGGGAAGCCGTGTCCGCGTGCTGCTGAGCCTGTTCGGTCGCCAGACGGCGGTCAAGGTGCCCATGGGCATCGTCGCGGCGGAGTGAATCTCGTACGTCTTGGGGTTGACACCACGCGGCACGAGGCGTATTCGTGGTCTCTGAGGTTAAGCGTTTGGACCTCCCGCCGTGGTGGAGCCTGAAGGCACCTCCACGGCAGCCGCAATGGAAAATAACCACCCGCCCGGTGACGCCGCGGCGGGTTTCGTCATTCTGGGTCGCCGATTGGCTTCAGCCCGGCCGAGATAGCGGCGCAGGCAAGAGCAATGGTGCGGCTGATCGGCCGGTCGCCGGCCTCCCACATCTGTACTGCCCGGACCGTGGTTCCGAGCGCGTCGGCGGCGGCCTTCTGGGTCAAGTCCATCCGGGCACGCCAGTTCTTGAAATCTTGCGGCGTCATGGCAATCGTCCTATCATCTGCGCTGGACCTTGGGGGCGACGTTTGGACCGCCGCCCCCCGGTCTAGCCCTTAGCCAAGAAGGTCAAGCAGCCGCTTGATGACTTCGAGGATCAGGACCAGAAGGGTCAGGAGCCGGTTCAGCATCTCTGTATCCTTCTGGTGGTTTGTGGTCCCGGGGGTGGGCTCCACCCCGCCCCCGTCCACAAAGAGACAATAGACGAACAGAGTTCGTCAGTCAACGGAAAAAGCGAACAGCGTTCGTATTTTATTGCCCGCCCGGCACCGTGCCGTGGCGGGTTTAGTCATTGGAGTCTGCGATGCCCGCTGATCCGTCGCCCGACCTTGCTGCTGCCGCGTCGGGCCTGATCGGCCCGGCGTTATCCGCGCTCGTGGGGGTTCTCATGCGTCATTCGCAACTCGCTCAGCGTGGGGAGCGCCGCCTCCTCTCGGCGCATCTGCTGTACGAGCTGCCCACCGTCATGGGCATGGGGATCGTCGGCGGCGGCATCGGGTCGTACCTCGACCTCGCGCAGCCGGTCGTCTGGGCGGTCGCGTCGGTCCTGGGCTGGCTCGGACCGCAGGCGCTCGGGATGATCATCGCGGCCGTCGCGCAGAAGGCCGGCGTCAAGGTGCCGGGAGGACAGGAGCAATGACCGACTGCGAGCCCTGCACCACCGACGACGAGCTGCGCCGCGTCACCGTCACCCGCCGCGCCCGCCTGCCTGAGACGGACGAGGAGCTGGCCGACTGGGAGCCCGCGCCGATGCGCCGAGAGGTCGACCTGCTCGACCTCCCCGCCGACGTGACCGGCCGCATGGTCGGCACGGTCGAGGCGCTGCGGCAGAGCCTGGGGCGACGCTGATGCCGGGTAACCCGTTCTACCACTCGCCCTTCTGGTATGCCCTGCGGGCTAAAGCGCTGAAGCGGGACGGTTACCGCTGCGTCGTCAAGGGCTGCCCGACACCGACGCATGACCTGCACGTCGACCACATCGACACGCGCCCCCGCGGCGCCACTGGCCCGACCGACAAGGACGTGCTGTCCAACCTGCGGACCCTCTGTGGCCATCACGATCGGAGCGTCAAGGAAGGCGCCAGTGGCCGCCGGAGCAACGGTGGTCGGCTGATCGTCAAGGGGTGCGACGCCTCCGGCCGCCCGCTCGACCCGAACCACCCGTGGAGGCGCGCCGGGTGAGGCCCCCCCGGGGGGGCGTCTGAAAGTTCAGGGCCTCAGGGTGGCGCTACCGGTCAGGGCAGTTCTGCGCACATCCGCGAAATGGAAGGAAAAAGGCCATGGCAGGACGAAGGCCCACGCCGACGCACCTGAAGCTGGTCAAGGGCAACCCCGGGAAGCGGGGCATCAACAAGCAGGAACCGCAGCCGCGGCGCACGTTGCCGAGCCCGCCCGACCATTTGAGCGATGGGGCCCGCCTGACCTGGGGGCGCTTGACGGTCCTGCTGGATCGGATGGGCGTGCTGACCGAGGCGGATGCCTACGCGCTGGAGCGGCTGTGCGAGATCTACGGCGAGATCCTGGAGTGCCAGGAGGTGATTGCCGAAGTGGGGCGGACCTACGAAACCCGGAACGAAGCCGGCAGCGTCATGTACCGGGCGCGCCCCGAGGTGGCGATGTTGGCGGACGCCGACCGGCGGTTCAAAAGCTACCTCGTCGAATTCGGGCTCACCCCGGCGGCGCGGTCGAAGGTGAAGGTTGCCGATGGCGAGCAAGAAGCCGACCCGCTCCAAAGCTACTTCGGTTGACCGCCCGACCGCCTATGCGATGGCGGTGGACCGTGGGGAGATCGTCGCCGGGCCGCACATCAGGGCGGCGTGCGCCCGCCACCTTCGGGACCTGAAGGACGGCAGCAAGCGCGGTCTGAAATGGGACACGGCGGCGGTTGACCGGGTGCTGGGGTTCTTCCGCGACATCCTGCGGCTGAACGGCGGCGAACATGAGGGCAAGCCGTTCGAGGTGCTGGAGTGGCAGGCGTTCATCCTGGGCAGCCTGTTCGGCTGGAAGGGGGCGGACGGCTATCGGCGGTTCCGTGTCGGCTACGTCGAGACGGGGAAGGGTTCCGGAAAGTCGCCGCTGGCCGCTGGCATCGGCTTGTACATGCTGATGGCGGACGGCGAGCCCCGCGCCGAAGTCTATGCCGCCGCGACGAAGAAGGATCAGGCAATGATCCTCTTCCGCGACGCCGTGTCGATGGTCAACCAATCGCCGGAGCTGACGAAGCGCATCACCAAGTCGGGAACCGGGCTGAACGTCTGGAACCTCGCCTACCTCCAGAACGGCAGCTTCTTCCGCCCGATCAGCTCGGACGATGGACAGTCGGGGCCGCGCCCGCACTGCGCCCTGCTGGACGAGATCCACGAGCACAAGAACGGCCAAGTCGTGGAGATGATGCGCGCCGGCACCAAGGGCCGCCGGCAAGCGCTGATCTTCATGATTACGAACAGCGGCACCGACCGCACGTCGGTCTGCTACGACTACCACGACTACGCCGCCAAGGTGGCCGCCGGGCAGATCGAGGACGACGCGTTCTTCGGCTTCGTCGCCGGCTTGGACGATGAGGACGACCCGTTCAAGGACGAGGCGTGCTGGCCGAAGGCCAACCCGTCCTATGGCATCACCTTCGGGCCGAAGTACCTGCGGGAGCAGGTCACGCAGGCGCGCGGTATGCCGGCCAAGGAGGGCATCGTCCGCCGGCTGAACTTCTGCCAATGGACGGACGCAGCGGATCATTGGATCGGCAGCGACCTATGGGAGTCCTGCCAAGCCTCGTTCGATCTGGACGATCTGCGCGGGCGCCCTGCATACATGGCCTTGGACCTATCGTCCAAGCGCGACCTGACGGCCTTGGCGATGGTTTGGAAGGCGGAGGACGGCACGCTTGATGCGGCGGTCTGGTTCTGGACGCCGCTCGACACGCTGGAGGAGCGGGCGCGCCAGGACAAGGTGCCGTACCAGACCTGGGCGAACGATCCGCGGGGCTTCCTGACCGCGCTGCCGGGCCGGGCGATCGACTACGGCTATGCGGCCCGCAAGGTCGCCGAACTGAACGGCCAGCACGACGTGAAGGCGCTCGCCTATGACCAGTGGCGCGTCGATGAGTTCGTGCGCGAGCTGGATGAGGTCGGCGTCGATAGCTGGGTGTGGGATGGACCGAACAGCCGGGAAGGCTCGGGCTTATGCCTGATGCGGCACGGGCAGGGCTACGGCGGCGGCAACTCGGACAAGCTGCTGTGGATGCCGCGGTCGGTGGACCTGCTGGAGCAGGCCATCATGCAAGGCCGGCTGCGGGTGCTGGTCAACCCGGTCCTGAACTGGAACAGCGCGTCAGCGGTCCTGGAGACCGACCCGGCGGGCAATAAGAAATGGGAAAAGCGCAAGAGCACGGGCCGGATCGACGGCATCGTAGCCTTGTGCATGGCCATCGGCGCGGCAGAGGCGCAGGTGGGCGGCGGACCTTCGGTCTATGAGGCGCGCGGCATCCTTTTCGTGTGAGGCGATATGGCATTCTTCGGCATGTTCGGGCGCGGGCAGAAGGCCCGCGAAGCCGACGCTGTCGCCCAGGCGATGGGGGCGATGGCCCAGGTCTTCGACAGCCTGGATGATCCGGCGTTGAAGGACTTCATGCGCGGCGCCGGCGTCGCCGGCGGCGAGACGCAGTCCGGCGCTGTGGTGAACGCCAACACGGCCCTGCGGAATGCCGCGGTGCTGCGTTGCGTCTCGGTCATCTCCAAGACGATCGGCATGCTGCCGCTGCAGCTCTTCAAGGCCGGCGACGCGGTGGAGAAGGCGGTCGACCACCCGCTCTACCGCATCCTGATGAAGACGCCAAACGACTGGCAGACCCCATTCACCTTCAAGTCGACCATGCAGGCGCGGGCGCTGCTCCACGGCAGCGCCTACGCCTACCCGGTTCGGTCGCGCGGCCGGATCGTCCGACTGTTCCCGCTGGAGCCTTCGCGAGTGGAGGCGAAGCAGAACGACGACTGGACAGTGGAGTACCGCTACACCCGCATGGATGGCGGCGTGATGACCATACCGGCCGCCGAGATGTTCCACCTGCGCGACATGTCTCTGGATGGGCTGGAGGGCGTCAGCCGGGTGAAACTGGCGCGCGAAGCCATCGGGCTGGCGCTCAGGGCCGAGCAGGCGGCATCACGGCTGTTCAAGAACGGCATGATGCTGGGCGGTTACCTCACCACCACGGGCCGCCTGTCAAAGGACGCCATCGATCGCCTCAAGGAGCAGATGTCCGACTATACCGGCTCGGAGAACAGCCAGAAATGGCCGGTTTTCGAGGAGGGGCTGAAGGCCGAGAAGATGGCTCAGACCTCCGTCGAGAGCCAGCACCTGGAGAACCGCCGCCATCAGATCGAGGAGGTTGCGCGGGCCTTCGACGTGCCCCGCCCGCTGCTGATGCTGGATGAAACCTCTTGGGGCACCGGCATTGCGCAGCTCGGCCTCTTCTTCATCCAGTACGGCCTCGCCCCCTGGTTCAAGGCCTGGGAGGAGGAGGTCAGCCGCGTCCTGCTCACCGAGAGCGAGCGCGACGGCTACTACGCCAAGTTCAACGAGAAGGCGCTGCTCCGCGGCACGCCGAAGGATCAGGCCGAGTTCTTCGCCAAGGCACTCGGCGCCGGCGGGCACGATCCCTGGATGATGGTGGACGAGGTCCGCGACCTGTCCGAACTGCCGCGCCAGAGCGGTGACGCTTCGAAACTGCAGCCCGGATATGGCCGCAAGGCGCCCCCGGCGAGCGAAGGAGGATCGGGCAATGAGCCTGCGCAGCCTGCCTGAGGTGAAGGCATTCGACCGGCCGGACGGCCTGTCCTGGGATGCGCCGAGTGACGCGCTTGCCCGCTGGTCGGGCGGGCCGATGGCGGCGGAGGCCGATGATCCGTCGACGATCAGCCTCTACGATGTGATCGGCGAGGACGCATGGACCGGCGGCGGCTGGACGGCGAAGCGGATGGCGGGCGCCCTGCGCGCCATCGGCAAAAAGGACGTGACGGTCAACGTCAACTCGCCCGGCGGCGACTTCTTCGAGGGGCTGGCGATCTTCAACCTGCTCCGCGAGCATCCCGCCAAGGTGACGGTGAAGGTCATGGGCTACGCCGCCTCGGCTGCCTCCGTGATCGCCATGGCCGGCGACGAGATCCGCATGGGCGCCGGGTCGTTCCTGATGATCCACAATGCCTGGGCGGTCGCGATCGGCAACAGGCATGACATGCGCGCCGCCGCCGACGTTCTGGAGCCCTTCGACGCGGCCATGGCTGACATCTACGCCGCCCGGACCGGTCAGAAGCGCGAGGACGTGGCGGCCATGATGGACGCCGAGACCTGGCTGGGCGCGGGAGACGCCGTCGCCAAGGGCTTCGCCGACGTGGTGGAGGACATGCCGGAACCTGCGGTGTCTGCCTCGCTCCGTCCCGAGATCGCGGCCCGGCGCCGAATCGACGCTCTTCTCGCCAAGCAGGGGGTGCCGCGGTCCGAGCGGCGCGCCATGCTTCGCGAGGCCTCCGGTACGCACGACGCTGCCGGTACTGCCACGCCGCGCGCTGGCCTCCTGACCGCCTCCCTGGCGGACCTGCTCATCACCATCAAGCCCTGAGAGGGATCAGAATGAACCATGCTCTGAGGCCGCGTTTCAGCGGCATCGCGGCCGTGCGCGCGGACGCCGATAACCCCGTCGCGCTGGTAAACCAGATCAAGAGCGCCTTCGAAGCGTTCAAGGCCGAGAACGACAAGCAGATCTCCGACATCCGCAAGGGCCTCGGCGACGTTGTACAGGCCGAGAAGGTGGACCGCATCAACACCGAGATCACCGGCCTCCAGAAGGCGCTCGACGAGCTGAACGTCAAGATGGCCGCCGGCCAGCTTGGCGGTGCCGGCAAGGCCGATCCGGCGAAGGCCGAGCACAAGAACGCCTTCGGCCGCTTCTTCCGCAAGGGCACCGAGGCGGGCCTGCGCGAGCTGGAGGTGAAGGCGAAGCTCACCACCCAGAGCGACCCGGATGGCGGCTATGTGGTTCCGGAGGAAATGGAGGCCGGCATCGATCGCGTGCTCGGCACCATGTCGGCCATGCGCTCGCTGGCGACCGTTCGCCGGATGGGGGCCCCGACCTACAAGAAGCTGGTGAACATGGGCGGCGCCTCCGCCGGCTGGGTCGGCGAGAACGATGCCCGCCCCGAGACCAGCACCCCGCGCCTGGGCGGCCTGGAGTTCACTGCCATGGAGCTGTATGCCCAGCCGGCGGCGACCCAGACCATGCTCGACGACGGCGACATGGACATCGAGGCGTGGCTGGCCGACGAGGTGTCGATCGCCTTTTCCGAGCAGGAGGGCGCCGCCTTCATCGCGGGCGACGGCAACAAGAAGCCCAAGGGTCTGCTGGCCTACGACACGGTGGCGAACGCCAACTATGCCTGGGGCAAGATCGGTTTCATCGCCTCCGGCGTGTCCGGCGGCCTGACGGACGGCACCCACAACGGTGCCGACGCCCTGATCGACCTCTACTACGCGCTGAAGGCCGGCTACCGGAACGGCGCGGCGTGGCTGATGTCCGATGCGGTGATGGGCACCGTCCGCAAGTTCAAGGATGGCGACGGCAACTACCTGTGGGCGGCTCCGACCGCCGCGGCCGAGCTGCCGACGATGCTGGGCAAGCCGGTCCAGACCGACGACAACATGCCGGCGATCGCGGCCAACAAGTTCCCGATCGCGTTCGGCGACTTCAAGCGTGGCTACCTGATCCTGGACCGGGTCGGCGTCCGCGTGCTGCGCGACCCCTACACCAGCAAGCCGAACGTCCTGTTCTACACCACCAAGCGCGTGGCCGGCGGTGTGCAGAACTACGAGGCCATCAAGTTCCTGAAGGTCGCCTGATCCTGCGGCGGCGGGGCCAGTCCTCGCCGCGCTCCTTCCCCATGGCCTAGGAGGGCCACCCATGCGCGATATGTACAGCAACGTCGCGGTCGTGGAAGCGATCGCGCCGAGCGTCTACACGGCCGACACTACCCCGGCCAGCATCGACCTCGCCGGCTTCAACGCCGCCACCATCGTCATGTCGATCGGGGCCGGTGGCATCACCTTCACCAACTCGAACAAGATCGAGTTCGTGCTGACCCACAGCGACGACGACACGACCTACACCAACGTCACGGCGTCGGACCTGCTGGGCGTGACTTCGGTCAGCAACGGCATCGTCAAGGCACTGACGGCGGCCAAGGCCGCGTCGGACGTGACGAAGATCGGCTACGTCGGCGGCAGGCGGTACCTGAAGCTGCTGGCCGACTTCTCCGGCACCCACGGCACCGGCACCGGTATCTCGGCCGTGGTCGTGAAGGGCCACCCGGCGGTGTACCCGACCGCCTGACCTGTTAATTACCCACATCGTCGAAGGTCGTGCAGTAGACGGCGCGGTGGTCTTGGCCGTGTCGAGCCTCCGGCTGTTGGCATCGGAAAGAGGTGCTGGAGGTACCGATGGCCGATGCGTCAAGAACCTGGATCGACGATGAACTTGCCAGTTGCCAGTTGCTGGACCAGCGCCTGAACCGGCGGCTCCACGGATTGCTCGGGCAACTGGCGGATAACATGGGAGAGAGCATTCCCTTTGCCTGCCAGGACTGGGCCAACACCAAGGCGGCCTACCGGTTCTTCGCCAACAGCCGTGTCGGCGAGGGCGACATCCTGGGGGGCCACGTCGAAGCAACGCGCCGTCGGGTTGCCGCCACGCGCGGCACCATCCTGGTCATCCAGGACACCACCGAGTTCTCCTTCGAGCGCGAGCGTCCCGACCGGGTCGGCTGGACCTACAAAGGCAACGGCAGCAATGAGCGGCAGGGGGGCGTGCGCCCGTACACCGCCTGCGGGCTGCTGATGCACTCCAGCCTGGTGGTCACAACGGACGGGCTGCCGCTTGGCCTGGGTGCGGTCAAATTCTGGACCCGCAAGAAATTCAAAGGAACCGCCGCCCTCAAAAGGCACATCAATCCGACGCGGGTCCCGATCGATGGGAAGGAAAGTGTCCGCTGGCTGGACAACATGCGGCGGACGGCCGAGCTGTTCGGGGATCCGGCCCGCTGCGTCTACATCGGCGATCGTGAGAACGATATTTACGAGTTCTTCTGTCTCGCGCGGGATCTCGGAACCCACTTCCTGGTTCGGACGTGTGTCGACCGGCTCGCGGGTGACGGCACCACGACGGTCGCCCGCTTGATGGACGAGGTGGCGGTGGGCGGTCGGCACCGCATCGAGGTCCGGGACGCCGGCGGGCGAACCGAAACCGCGGAAGTCGAACTCACCTACGCCACCCTGCACGTCCGGCCACCGATCGGGAAGGAAAAGCGCTATCCTGCCCTCGACCTGACAATCTTGTACGCCCGGGAACCAGATCAACCCGAGAACCGCCCACGCATCGACTGGAAGATTGCCACCGACCTGCCAGTCACCGACACCGCCTCTGCTGTGGAGAAGCTGCGCTGGTACGCTATGCGGTGGCGCGTGGAGGAATTCCACAAGATTATGAAGTCGGGGTGCAAAGTGGAGGCAGCGCGGCTCCGGACGGCTGAGCGCCTGGTGAAGCTGATTGCTGTCCTGTGCATCGTGGGCTGGCGCGTCTTCTGGTTGCGGATGATGAACCGGGTGGTGCCGGATGCCGAACCGGGTGTCGCCTTGACCGGAATCGAAACCGCGGTCCTCGATCGCGTGGTTCCCGACCGCGGCTCCAACCAGCCCCGTATTCGAGATTTGGCCAGCTACGTGCGGAAGATCGCAAGGCTCGGCGGCTGGCTCGCCCGCGCGGGGGACCCGCCACCCGGCGACAGGGTCCTATGGCGCGGCATGACGCGCCTGACCGATATCGTTCTCGGCGCCACCCTCACTCTCGACGATGTGGGTAATTAGCAGCCGCCTGACCCTGACGGGGCGGCCCTGGGCCGCCCCATTTCGGAGTTCCTGCCATGCTGACCACGCTCGCCAAAGTGAAAGCCGAGCTTCAGAGCCCGGACGCTGACGATGCGCTCCTGACGACGCTGATCGAGCAGGCGAGCGCGACCATCGAGACGTTCTGCGGCCGATCCTTCGCCGCTGCGGCCGGCACGGAGACCATCCGCCTCGACCGGTGGCGGGAGAGGCTGATCCTCGACCGCACGCCGGTCGTGTCGGTGGCGTCGGTGGTGCTGAACGGCCAGGCGCTGGACCCCGCCTCCTACGAGGTGGAGAACTCCGGATCCGGCTTCCTGCTGCGCCTGGACGCCTCCTCCTGCTCCATCGGTTGGCCGGTTGGCCGGGTGGTGGTGACCTACACCGCGGGCTACAGTGCCACCCCGCCGGACGTGGAGCGGTGCTGCATCGACATGGTGAAGCTCTCCTACTTCTCCCGATCTCGGGATCCACTGCTGCGGTCCGAGGATGTCCAGGACGTGGTCTCCAAGACCTGGACCGCTGTTCCGTCTGTCGAGACGCTCGGCGGGCTGCCGGCGGACATCGCCGGGCGGCTGAGCGGTTACCGCATGGTCAGCTTCGGATGACGCCGGCCGAAGCCATTGCCGCCCTGGACCGTGCGCTTGCCGGCGCCGGGGCGGATGTGAAGGTCTTCCGGGACGGCGCCGCGGTCCAGGCGAAGGCCCGCGTGCGGGGGCTGCGGGTTGAGGAGCTGCGTGCCGGCTCCAGCAGCGCCCAGGCGGTGTCCCGCGCGATCCTGTCGCCGTCGCCGTTCCCCGCCGGCTTCCTGCCGCTGCGGACCACCGACAAGGTGCTGTGGAACGGGGCGCAACGGACGATCCTGTCGGCGACGCCCGTCCTGATGGGCGGAACCCCGGTCCGCATCGAGATCGATTTCCAGGGGTAGGCCATGGGCAGCAACATCGACGCCGTTCGCCGGCAGATCACGCTGCTGAAGAACGAGGCCCTGTCGCCGCAGGCCTTCGTGAAACTCCATGCCGAGACGGCCCGTGCCGAACTCGCCAAGCTGGAGGTGGACCAGGGCCGCTATCCAACCGACGTCTTCGTGGATGGGCGCCGTGGCGCCGCCGAGGAGAGCGTCCGGTATGGCGGCGTCATCGAATACCACATCCACGTCATGCAGGACGCTGTCGACTGGATCTACGGCGAGTGGGTGGCGCGGTCGCCGGTCGGGCCTCCGGAGGGCGGTCATTACCGGGACGACATCCTGCTGTTCGTCGACGGCTACCGCCGGGACGCCGCCGAGGCCGGTGTCGTGGATGTCGCCGATGCGCAAGAGGTGGTGCTGATCTCGCTGCGACCCTATGCCCGCAAGATCGCCCGAGGCCTGTCCGTGCAGGCGCCAGAGGGCTGGATCGAGGTGCTGGCGCGCGAGGCGCGGCGGCGGTTCAGCGCCGTGGCGAAGATCGACTACGAATACCGCTCCTACGGCGCCCCGCGTGGCCGCCGGGCCGCGGAAGGGATGACCAGCCGGCAGCGGGCACAGTACCGCTACCCGGCCATCGTCGTGACGAGGGGCGCATGATCGCAGACGTTGAAACAGCGCTGAAGACCAAGCTCGCCGAGGTCGTTCCGGATTGGCCGATCCGCTGGCCCAATAGCTCCTGGCCGCCGGGTACGAAGCTGTCGGACGCCAGCATGCCGGTCGACGATGACGGCGCGCCGGCCCCGGCCATCGAAGCCGAGGTGGTCTCCGGCCGGACGACCGCCACGGCCGGCCCCAAGGGGAAGCGCCGGGCGATGGCCTTCGGCGTGTGCCGCCTCTATCTGTCGGTGGCGCAGGGCACCGGCACAGCGGCCATCACGGAGAAGGCCGACGCGATCGCCGACGCCTTCCGCCGGGTGACGGTCTGGATTGACCCGGCCACCACCGCCCGCCTGATCACCATGGACCCCCGGGCTGACGATGGCGTTGCCGCCTACGAGGACGGATCCCGCTTCTGCCGCATGCTGTCCATCCCCTGGGACTATGATTTTCCTGACTGACCAGCCCGAGAGGCTGACCATTCCGCGCCCGCCGGCCCGTGCCGCGCGGGCTTTTTTGCGCCCGCACGGAGAATGAGATGCCCACCAACTATCAGACGCAGTTCAATGCCTATGTCGCCTACAAGGCGCAGTCCGCCCGCGGCACCGCCGCCAGCGGCACCGGCGCCAACCTCCTCCCGCTGACCGGCGGCAAGGGCCAGCTCACGAAGCAGGCCATCCAGTCGCAGCAGGTCCGGCAGGACGGCATGGCCGTCCGCGGCCGGCACGGCACGCAGAAGACCAGCGGCCAGTATCCGGGCGAGCTGCAGCTCTCGAACTATGACCCGCTCCTCGAGGCCGTGATGCGCGGCACCTGGGCGTCCGGCGTCAGCATCACGCAGGCCACCGGCGCGATGTCGTCCGCGACCCTGAGCGCCACCGGCTCAGTCATCACCTTCAGCGCCGGCAACGTGATCACGGCCGGGCTCCGGGTCTACGACGTGGTCACCTTCACGTCCGGCCTCGCCGCGGGCGACCTGAACAAGCCGCTGCGGGTTGTTGGCCTGACCAACACCAGCATCACCGTCGCCGAGGCGCTGACCACCGTCACCGGCCCGGTCAGTTCCTACGCCTTCTCGGTCAAGGGCCGGAAGCTGATCAACCCCGCGGCCGGCGCGCTGGTCCAGCGCTACTTCACCATCGAGGAGGCCGAGATCGACGCCGACCAGTCGGAGCTCTTCACCGACTGCAAGTGGGGCAAGATCGACCTGTCCATGCAGCCCAACGGCATGCTGACCATCACGCCGTCGTGGATGGGCACCGGCGCCGCTCAGGGCCTGACGGGCGCCGCCTCGCCCTACTACACCAGCCCCGCCCTGGTCGCCGCGGCCACGCCCCTGGCGGCCATCGACGCCACCTTGCGCGTCGGATCCAGCGACTTCGTGGACCTGACCGCCTTCAGCCTGTCGATCGACCTGGGCCTGAACGCCCCCGACGTGGTCGGAGCCAAGACCAGCCCCGACGTCTTCGACGGCGTGATGAAGGTGTCCGGCTCGATCACCGCCATGCGCAAGGATCTCCAGGCGTTCACTGACTTCCTGGCCGAGACCCCGTTGGCGCTGACCATGCTGGCCCAGGTCCCCGGCTCCAGCCCGATCGACTTCCTGTCGGTGACGGTGCCGAACTTCACGCTCGGCGGCGTCGACAAGTCGGAGATCAAGCGCGACGGCGGCCCCCGCACCGTCACGCTGAACATCGCCGCGGAGCTGGTCGGCGTGGACACCCGCGGCGGCGCCTATGACCAGACCATGGTGAAGATCCAGGCCAGCAACTAACCCCATCCGTCGCGCGACGGCGGGCCGGCGGCGTCACGTGGGGTGCGCCGCCGGCCAAACCCCACATCATCCCCACGGAGAGAGCACCATGAGCAAGACCCGCGAAGACGCCCTGAACACCGCCGCCGTCATCGACCTCGGCGACCTGCGCTACTCCGACGAGCGCGTCTATGACGTGAAGCACCCGGTGACGCTGAAGCCGATCGGCTGGCCGATCACCCTGGCCGGGCCGGGCCACCCCAAGACCATCGAGGCGGTGGAGATGGAGTTCCGCCAGCAGCAGGAGGAGGAGGAGCGCCGGCAGGAGGAGGCCATCGCCGCCATCAAGGCCGGCAAGGACGCGCCGAAGGCCCGCAAGACCATCGCCGAGATGCGCGCCGAGAACGCCGCCCGCATCGCCCGCCGTCTGCTGGACGTGCCGCCGGTCGTCATCAACGGGCAGCGGATCGACACGGAGACGGTCGAGACCGCCCTTGCCGACCCCGGCTTCGAGTGGCTGTTCAACCAGCTCAACGGCGAGCTGAGCAACCGCGCCGGTTTTTTGCCCAGCTCCGCGCAGACCTGATCCGGCACGCGGAGCACGAGTTCCGCCTCTCCCAGACCGACAAGGAGGGGCGGACTGAGCGCGAGCACCTGGAGGGCATGCACGACCGGGCGAAGCGGCGCGGCGACATCGCCAGGATCCAGCAGATCGACGCGGAGCTGACCGGGCCGCCGCTGCCCGTCCTGCTCCGCCACGTCTGGCGCTGGTTCGGGGAATTGCAGCGGGAGCGGTCCTATACCGGCATGGGGGACCCGCTCCCGCTGTCCGCCCGCGACATCAAGGGATGGATGGACCTCTACCAGCGCCGGCCGGACCAGCAGGAATTGGAGATGATCCGGCTGCTGGACACGATCTGGCTGAACGTCAGGGCAGAGAGCCGGAAGGGGTGAGGGGGCGGGCTAGTATTGCCGGCGTGAAAGCTGGCGCCGTCGTGATAGCAGCTCGTTAGAACGGGATCTCATCATCATCGTCAGAATTTTGAGATTGAGCAGTGCCCCCACGCGAAACATACCCTCCTTCGGGCCGAGGAGGGAAATACAAGTGAGGCGAATGGCCAGTTTCACCAAAGGACCATTCGGCTGCATCACGGCTAAAATAGATTTCGAAATCACCGCGGATGATAATGCTAAGGCTGTCAGGCCGCATTTTCACCTCTTCAACGAGCGGATGATCGTTGAGGATCGTGGCTACTATTTCACCAATAGTATTTCCGTTTTTGTGGGCGAGAGCGCACCTCATGAACAAATCACGCGGGCGATCATAGAAATTCAAGCCAGTTTCTATGAGGCGACGCAGCGCGTCGCTCTCAGAGCTGATGTTCTGAGCTTTCCGAAATGCATCAACGCGCTCTACCACATCGGGAGGGAGCGCGACGTTCTTGCGCGGGGGCGGCTTCGGCGTCGTTGTCATGATTGCGACGATACAGGTTCAGCAAAAATCGTCAACAGCATCAAAAAGCGTTGCGTCACGGATTAGCCCTAGCTAGATTTGTGATGCAACGTTGATGCATTGAATGATGAGGTCGCGAATGACACAGGATGCGACGGTGCGCAAGGCCCTGCTGATCCCGGCAGAGTTGGCACAGAGGGTCGACGACTATCGGTTCGAGAAACGCTTCAGGACTGACGCGGAGGCTCTGCGCAAGCTCATTGAAGCTGGGCTCAAAATGGAAGCGGCGAAGGCTGGCCATGTGCCGGCCTGAAATTGAAAAGCCGGTGATCGGGGAAGGCGCCAACCACGCCCCGATCACCGGCCTTGACACTCACGAAAGGAGCAAGTGCATGGCGACCAATATGACCCCGACCGGCGGCAATGGCAATGGCCGACTGGAGCCGACCAGCATCAACGGCGAGCCGCGCATCCGCGACCTCGACCTTGCGGCCCGACTCGGGTTTTCCGATCCGCACAAGATCCGCAACCTGATCGAGCGACACGCTGATGCCCTGGCGGCCCTCGGTATTTCCGCCACGGTGGCGGAAACATCTCCGAGGGGCGGAAGGCCCGGCAAGGCCCACTACCTGAACCGCAAGCAGGCGATCTTCATCACGGCGAAGTCGGAGACGCCGGAGGCGACGGAGATCACCATCGAGATTATCGAGAAGTTCGACGCCTATGAGCGCGGCGCGGTTGCGCCGGTGGACCCCATGGCCGTTCTGAACGACCCGGCGGCGATGCGCGGCCTGCTGCTGAACTACACCGAGAAGGTTCTGGCGCTGGAGGAGAAGGTCAAGGAGCAGGCCCCGGTGGTGGAGGCCTACGACCGCATCGCCAACGCTGAAGGCTCTCTGTCCATCACGGAGGCGGCCAAGGCGCTGCAGTGCCAGCGGATCAAGGATCTGACGGCATGGCTGCACGCCCAGAAGTGGATCTACCGTCGGGCGGGCAACAAGGACTGGCTGGCCCATCAGGACAAGCTGCGGGCCGGCCTGCTGGAGCATAAGGTCGCGGTGGTGCCGGACCATGTGAACGGCGGCGACCGGGTGGTGGAGCGCGTCCGGGTCACGCCGGCCGGCCTCGCGCACCTCGCCAAGAAGCTGGGCGCCCCGTCGTCCAACGGCCACACCCAGCACTGAGGCCTCCATGCAGACGACCTCCATGCCCCGCCGGGAGATCCTGGCGGGATCGGTGGTGGCTTGCCTCGCGGCGGCCACCACCTCCAGCGCCGCAGTCGCCGTCAGCGACCTGTCGGCGGACGAATGGCTCCTGATCCGGTCGTTCCGGAGCATGACCGATGAACAGCGGAAGGCGGTGCTGCTGATCGCCAGATCGCTGGCGACCTGAGAAGGGTGGGGCGGCTCTAAGGGGCCGCCCTATCCTCAGAAGGAGCGCTTTCCGGCTTCCATGCTCTCGTTCTTCTTCGCGACCTGCCGCTGCTCGACGACGCGCAGAGATGCCTCATCAAACATGTGCAGTAGCGACTTACCGCGATCTTGCTCCAGGACCAGCGGGCCGTTTGACATGTGCCATGTCCATGTATCGCCACCAATTTCATCTGGTCGACCGAATTTTCCGATTAACATGTCTCTTAACGCCTCAACATCTGCCCATTGTCCAGATAGTTCGAAGCCGGCCAGCTTGTCATCAAGGTATATCCAGTAAAGCCAATTCACGTACGCCGTGCCAATTTTATTTGATAGACCCTCCTTCTTAAGGCTTTTGTCGTTGCATCGCTTGACGCCGAGTTCGTTTGGTTTCTTGCACCAACCAATGGTGTCGTTAATATCAAGCGATGACTTCCATTTCGCCAATGGATCTCCGATGGCGTGCCCCATGAACGTGAATGGTTCGTCTGCCGCAGATGCCGAGACTAAGGGCAAGAATATGGCCGCTGCCGTCAGGATTGATCGCATAGCACGTCCTCGAGGTTGAAACCGTGCATCGTCGCCCGCAGGGCGGCGAGAGTCTACCCTTGGAAATCGAACCATCAGGCGCCCGGCGAGTCCGTGGCGCCTTTTTCTATGAGGAACCGGCCGATGGCGACGCAGCGCAACGAGATCATCACCGTCCTGTCGATCGACGCGCGCGATCTGGAGGCCAAAGCCGCGTCCATCACGTCGAGCATTGGCAAGCTGGAAGGGAAGATCGTTGACCTGACCAACGGCGTGCAGGGCTATTCGACGCAGGTCGACAACGCCGCCAAGGTCACCGCGCGTCAGGCGTCTTCGCTGGAGGGGCTGCTCTCGGCGGTGGACCCGGTCTATGCCGCGCACAAGAAGCTGGCGGACGAGCAGGCGCGCCTCGAGAGCGGAATGAAGACGCTCTCCAACCAGTTCTCCGCTGGTCAACGCTCTGCCGAGGGCACCGCGTCGGCCACGGCCGTCCTGTCTGCGAAGTCCAAGGAGCTGGTCGAGATCCAGCGGCAACTGCGCGCCGGTCACCTCAGCGCCGAAGAGGCCCTGGTGAGGGTCCACCAGACCATGACCACGGCTGCCGAGACGTCCAAGGCGATGGCCGGTGCATTCAAGCTGTCCTACGAGAGCCAGCAGGTTCTCCGGTCCGGCGTCATCAACACCTTCCAGAGCATTTCGGCTGGCCTGCCCATCGGCCAGACCCTATTGACGCAGACGACGCAGACGGCGCCCGCCTTTGCCGAGATGGCGAAGAACGCCGGCCTCTCGACCACGGCGATGATTGCACTTGGCGTGCCCATGGCCGCCGCCGTAGCGACAATCGGCTCGGTCGCGCTGAAGCTGGTCCAGGCGTCGAGCGAGATGCGTTCGTTCACGGCGGCTCTGAAGGCGGGAAGCCAGCAGGCCCAGGTGACGGCGGCAGACCTGGAGGGGATGGTCACCGCTCTGTCGCATCGCGGGGTTGCACGCTCCGATGCCGTGTCGATCCTCAGCACCGTGTCGAGCGTCCAGCAGTCCCTCAGCAAGTCGCAGATCAGCCAGATTGCCGACCTCGCGCCGGACATGGCTGTCAAGTTCGGCGACGCCGCGGAGGCCTTCAAGAAGGCGGTTGGCTATCTCACGGCGGGTATTCCCGGCATCCGTCAGGCCTACGAGGAGACGGGGGCTCTGTCGCTCGCCCAGTACGAGGCCGCCCGCGCGGCCTATGAGCACGGCAATCGCACCCAGGCGCTCCAGATCGTCCTGGACGGCCTCAAGCAGAAGTTCGATGGGCTGCACCACGAGGCGCTGACGCCAACCCAAGCAGCTCTCGAGAACATCAAAACCGCATACGACGATCTGGCAACCACGGCGGCTTCTCATCCGATCACGATTAAAATTCTGACCACCGGAGGAGAGTGGCTGCAGGGGTTCGCCGATTTTCTGAAGAACCCGAGCCCTGAGCAGTTTGCGAAGTGGCAGCTTGGCTCCAACCCGATGTTCGGGGGCGGGCTGATCCAGGTGCCAAAGGGTCCGGAAGTCACGTCCTCTCCGCAAAGCCATGAGCAGAACGGGCATGGCGTGCTGCCCCCTCTGGCCCCTGCTGGAACCCCTGTTCCTGGCGTCAAGCCGTCTGTGTTGTCGAACGGCATGACGCCGAAGGAGGCAGGAGAACTCTCGGATCTCCGCCACGCCAACGACCTGTTGGCGCAGGCCATGAAGAAGGTGGGAGCAGAGCGCCAGATCGCCGTGGCAGGGGCACAGGCGTACACGGCGGCCATCAACGCCGGCAAGTCCCCGCAGGCGGCGCAGAATGCTCAGCTTGAGGCTGAGCGCATGGCCCGTGTCCAGCTTTCGGCTGCCATCGCTGACCAGACGGCGCAGATCACCATCCAGGCCCGAGAGAGCCTGAACATGGCTGACGCCTACATGCAGTCGGCAGCGGCCGGCGAGCGCGCGGCGGCGATGCGTCAGGCGCAGCTCGACAGCCTGCAGAGCTGGATCGACGTCGAGACCCGCTACCGGCAGATCCTGAACGAGCGTGCGGCCACCCAGGCGGCCACATCGGCGCAGGCGCTGCAGACCTACCAGCAGGAGGTGGCTGGCCGGGAAGCGGTGGCGAACGCCACGATGCAGGGGGTGGAGGCTGGCTACGCGGCTGAGATGGCCGAGAAGGTCCGGATCGGCACGCTGACCGAAACGATCAAGCTGGAGAACGCCTCGGGGGAGACCGCGGAGAAGCTGCGGAAGATCATCGAGGAGAAGACCGCGGCCATCCTGGACGACGAGCGGGCGCAGAAGAAGCAGCAGATTGCCCAGGCGATCCAACAGCAGAAGGACCAGTTGGAGCTTGGCCAAGCCCAACTACGGCTTATGGGGGCATCGGCTGAACAGCGGGCGGTAGAGATCGCGCGTCTCCAGGCGATCATCTACCTGCGCAACCAGCATCGCGACATCATGGATGCTGAGAGCCAAGCCTACATCAAAAACGCTGAGGCCATCGCCCGGCAGTCGCTCGAAACTGATCGGTTGCAGGCGGCCTATCAGGAGCTGGAGCGGTTCGGCGATCAGGCATTTTCGTCGGTCATCGACGCCGTGGTGAAGGGCGGGGACAGCACCAAGACCTGGGCGAATGCGGTCAAGGGGCTGGCGACGGAGTTCCAGACATTGGCGCTCAAGATGGCGGTTCTGAACCCCATCAAGAACGCGGTGTTCGGCACGAACCTCCCGACAGCGGCCGACTTCTTCGGAGGAGGCTCCATCGGCCTGTCGCGCTCGTCCGGCACCGCTGCAGCCGGCGGGACTGGTGGTATGGGCATGCTCGGCACGCTCTCGAACATCGGCTCGCTCGGCAGTCTGCTGGGCGGCGGTGGCGGCATCGGGCAGTCGATCATCTCCGGCGCGTCGGAGGCGGTGTTCGACCTGACCGGCTCGGCCGGCCTGTCGCAGGGCATCGGCCTGGGCCTCGACGCCTCTCCCTGGGGCATCATTGGCAGCCTGGGCGCCAATCTGCTGGGCTTGGGCGGCAAGGGCGGCATCGGCGGCATGGTCGGCGGGACCCTCGGGTCCGTGGCCGGCGGCGCGCTTGGCGGCACGATGCTTGGCGCCGAGCTCGGCATGGCCGCCGGCCCCATCGGCGCGGTGGCCGGCGCGTTCCTGGGGACGGTCCTGGGCGGCATGTTCGGGCCTGGGAAGTCTGTCGGGCCGAATAGCGCCGTCGCCATCGGGTCGGGCGTCGGGAACAGCTTTGGCGTGCGGAACGCCCTGGCGGACAATGGGGGATCGACCGACGCGGTGCGGCAGGTTGGCGCATCCGTCGCGTCGACCATCAACGCCGCTCTGACCGCGGCGGGGCGACCAATACGCAGGAGCGTGTCATCCCCGAGATCCAGTATTTCGAGGAGGGCAATAAGTGGTTCATCAACCGCGGCGATAACAACCGGACCGAGTTCGGCGATCCTTCCTCTGCCGCAGCGGCGTTGGTGTCCGAGGTGCTGCAGGGCATCCTGACGGACGGCACCACGAAGTGGGCTGACGGGGGCAACCCGGTCATCGCCCAGAACATCCAGAAGGCGCTTCAGGCCAGCATCGGCCTGCCGGTCGAGCAGCTGGTCGCGAACCTCCAGCTCGCGGCGACCGACTTCCGCACGGCGTTCGACCAGGTGGGCAAGGCCCAGCCCGACCAAGTCGCCGCTGCTGTGGCCTCGGTCGCCCAGTCCTTTGTTGCAGCCCGGGACCGGGCGCGGCAGCTCGGACTGGCGATCGATGGATATGCGAGAGCGCGGAGCGGGCGACCGGCCGGCTGATCGATACCGCGATCCGCGCCGCCCGCGGACAGGGGTTCGTGGATCAGGCGATGTCGATCCGCTCCACCTTCGAGGCGGTGGGGCAACAGCTTCTGTCCACCGGTCAGGACGGGAGCAAGGCCGTCCTGCTCTATGGCGCCCAGATCGTCAATCTGGTCAACAGCCTAGGCGATGATCAGGCTGCCGTGAAGAACTTGGAGATCCTCGCCGACGCCATGCACGGCGTGGATGACGTGGCGGAAGCCTTCGCGCGACTGCGCAAGGAGCAGGTTGAGAGCGTCATCGCTACGACCAAACAGGCAGAGGCGCTGTCCAAGCTCAACGATTGGCTGCTGAGGAAGGCGCTCGGGGACAGCTCGTCGCTCTCACCGAGCGCCAAGCTGACCGTGGCGCAGGGTGCTTTCGGCGATGCCGTGGCCGCCGCGCGCGTGTCGGGCGACATCGCCGCTGCCACCGCGGCGGCCGATGCCCTGTTGTCCGCATCCGCCGCGGTGATGGTCAAGGGCACGGCGCAGTATGCCGCGCAGGAGCAGTGGATCCGGGCGTCGATCTCCAGCCTGGGCCATGCCCTGGGCCTGCCCGGGTTCGCCGCCGGGGGCGATTTCGGCGGCGGTCTCCGCATCGTTGGCGAGCGCGGGCCGGAGCTGGAGTGGACCGGCCCGTCTCGGATCTTCTCGGCCGACCAGACCCGGCAGATCCTTGCCGGCGCCGCCAAGCCGGAGGTCCCGGCCGTCACGGTCAACGTGGATACCGGCGCCGTCGTGCGGGCTATCGGCCAGTCGACGGGCGAGCTGCGTGCCGAGATTGCCCGCCTCCGGCAGGAGGTGGCGGAACTGCGGGCCGAGCAGCGCAGAGCGTCCAATCTGTCGATGGTGGCGTAATGACATTGGGAACCACTGCTTGGGGCGTGGTGGCGTGGGGTGTGCGATCCCACGCCGCTCTACCGGCGCCTGCCGCCTTCACCGCGGCGGCGCAGGACAGCCTGTGCGACGCCGTCTTCCTGGTCGAGCTGCAGCCGGCTACCGGAGCGGAGGTCGCGCCGACCTACAAGCCGCTGACCTGGGGCACCTGCGCTTGGGGGACGCTGCCCTACCCGCAGCCGGCGGCGCCATCCATCCGCCTCGACCTGTCGGATAGGGACTGGACCAGTCGCCCGGACGATGTTCGGCCGAACGTCCATTTCGAGGGGAGGTGCGAACCGCCGCAATTTGACCGCTCAATCCCCATCGTTCCGGGCTCCGGTCGTGCGGCGGTCAGCATCGGCGAGCTGCAGATCGTCAATGCCGACGGCATCTACGACAGCTACCCGGACGCCTACGCCATCGACGCCGCGCCGATCCGGGTGGCGGTGCTGCCGCGGCGGTCGAGCCGGTACAGCGACGCCGGCACCGTCTTTGGCGGGCAGGGGCTCGATTGGTGGGCGGACGGCTCCCTCCACATCCGGATGCGCGACGCCGGTTACCTCCTCGACGTGCCGCTCCTGTCGCTCTACGGCGGGACCGGCGGGGCGGACGGCGGGGCCGAGCTGACGGGCAAGCCGATGCGGCAGAGTTACGGCCTGTGCCGCGGCGTCTCCGGCGACCTAGTGTCGCCCGGCCTGCTGATCTACCGTTGCCACGACCGCCTCATGCAGGCGGTGGATGCCGTCTACATCTCCGGTGCTCCGGTGACCTGGGACGGCACCGTCTATACCAGCTATGCCGCCCTCGGGGCCGCCACGGTGGCGCCCGGTCGCTATGCGGCTTGGCTCGGCTCGGACGGCTCGGGCTGGCGTCTCGGCACGTCGCCCGGCGGCACCGTCACCGCCGACGTGCGGGGCGATGCTGTCGGCGGCTACGTTTCCGACACCGCCGGCGTGATCCGGCGGCTGCTGGAGCGTGGCGTCGCCACCAGCGCACTTGCCCTGTCGTCCTTCGCATCGATGTCGGCCTACCTGCCGGGCACCATCGGCTATCACGTCGGCGAGCAGAAGACGATCGCCGCCGCGGCTACCGAGGTCGCGGTCGCGGCGGCCTGCTGGTGGGGCGATGCCGGCGACGGGCTGCTGTCGGTCGGCCGGTTGGCCTCGCCGCTGGGCGGCGGGCTGGCGCTCGGTCCGGAGCAGATCGTCGATGAGGTCGAGCCGGTGGCTCTGCCCGACGACATCGGCCCCTGCGTCTGGCGGGTGGAGGCTGGGTACCGCCGAAACTGGATGCCCCTGTCCGGGACGGATATCGCCCCGGTGCCGACGATCCCGACCGAGGACCGCCGGCAGGAGCTGGCGGCGCAGTCCCGGCGGGTGACGGTGGGTCTGCCGGAGCGGCAGCGCAAGTCGCCGCTCGCCAAGGCTCTGACGCTGGATACGCTGTTCGATGCCGAGGCCGACGCCACGGCGCTGTGCAACAACCTGCTGACCCTCTACCCGCCGGGACGCCGCTACTACCGCGTCCCGGTCGGCCTGGCCGGCTATCTGCCACGTCTAGGCGACACCATCAGCGTGACATGGCCCCGCTGGGGGCTGGCCGGCGGAAAGCCCCTGCGGCTGGTCGGGCAGCGCGCACAGGGCCGTCGCGTCGATCTTCTCTGTTTCGGCTGATCACACATAGGAGGTGCCGCATGGGCGGCTTGGTGGATATCCCGCTGTCGCGGCTCTCGTGCCTGCGCAGCGGAACGGCGACGCGCGTCAACGCGTCTGGCCTGATCGAGGTGGTGCCGGCGGATACGCCGCGGATCGACTATGACCCGGTGACGCTGGCGTGTCGGGGCTTGCTGGTGGAGGAAGGTCGGGGGAACCTCTGGACCTACTCGGCTGACCTCGCAAATGCGGCGTGGGCCACATCTAGCGCCAGCGTCGCGGCCAGTGCCGTCACGGCGCCAGATGGAGGCGCCGCGCAGAAGTTGCTGGAAGCCAGCGGCAGCGCGGTGGAGCACTCCCTCTTCCGGGTGCGAACAGGATCGACCGAGACCCTGACCGCCAGCATCTACGCGCGGGCCGCTGAGCGCAGCCGGATCCAGATCTACTTTGCCAACTTCGCGTCTTCGACCGCAGCGGCCCTGTTCGATCTGTCGGCCGGCACGGTGGCTGCACAGCCTGTCGCCAGCACCGACTACACATCGCCCTCCGCGGCCATCGCCCCGGCCGGAAATGGCTGGTACCGGTGCAGCCTGACGGCAACCAAGGGCGCGGCGAACACCGCGACGGCAGCTATCTTCTGTCCGCACGACGGGACTGGAACGGTCTACGCCGGCGATGGCTCCTCGGGCCTGTATCTGTGGGGGGCACAGCTCGAGCTCGGGGCGTTCCCCACGTCCTACATGCCGACGACCACGGCGACCGTGGCGCGCAGCGGCGAAGCCGTCTCCATGCCGCTGGCCGGCTGGTGGAATGCCTCGGCCGGGACGCTGCTGCTGGAGAGCGCCTATGAGGGCCGGCTCCCTCCTGGCGTGTTCGCCGCCGCCGCCTGCCTCGACGATGGCACCTTCGCCAACCGCATCATGCTGATGGACAACCCCGGCGCCGGCCGCGGCCTGGCGGTGGTAAAAAACGGAACGTCTCAGGCGCTCGAATACGGCCCTGCAGCGACTATCGGAGCGGTCACGCGCGAGGCTGCCGCCTGGGCGGTCAATGATTTCGCCTACTGCACGGGCGGGGGCTCTGTGTTGACGGACGGGCTGGGGCAGGTGCCGGCGGTGACGACGCTGCGGCTCGGCTCCATCGTCACTGTGCCGGTCGGAGCCCGCCACATCCGGCGCGTCGAGATCTTCTCGCGCCGGCTTCCGGCCGCCGACCTGCAATCCCTGACCGCGTGAGGCACCATGGCGAACAACTGCCTGCTGTCGTGGGTCAACCACCTCGACGCCGCCGCCACGACGATCGCCACCAGCTCGGCCGTCGAGGGGCTGGGTGTGCGGCGCCTGCAGGAGCCGCAGGTCCGGCGCCGCATGCGGACCGCCCCGGGGGTCTCCTCCGTCAGCCTGTCCATCGACTTGGGAGCCGAAAAGGAGGTCGGGGTGCTGGCCGTGCTGCAGCCCGACGATGCCGGCTGGATCGATGAGGATGGGGAGGCGGTGGGCACAATGGCGGCGGCCGACACGATCCGGCACCGGCTCGGCCGGCGCGGCGCTGTTCTGTCGCTGGACTTCACCGCCGGCAGCTACCGCGAGTGGCAGGAGGGCGCGGCGATCGGCTGGGGGGCCGGGACGGAGACGCTGTACGACAGCCTCTATCAGGGGGCTGTCGCCACCACTGGCCCGGCGCTGTCGCTGGACTTCACCATCGGCAGCTACCGCGAGTGGCAGGCGGACATCGGCAGCGGCATCGTCGCCGGCTATGGCCTGCACGCGCACGTCCTGCCGGCGGCCGTGCAGGCCCGCTATTGGCAGGCCGACATCGCCGCTCCGTCGCTCGCCGCCGTTCCGGGATACCTCGATCTCGGCCGGCTGTGGGTCGGCCCGGCTTGGCGACCGTCCAACAACTTCGACTTCGAGTGGACGGACGCCTGGGATGACCTGTCCGAGGTGACGGAGGTTCGCCGCTCAGGGCTGGACTTCGTTGATCGTGGCCCGCGGCGCCGGGTGCTGACCTTCGCCTTCCGCGCCCTCTCGGAGCCGGAAGCCAAGGTCGCCATGAAGGAGCTGGGGCGGCTCGCCGGCACCTCCGGGCAGGTGCTCTTCATCCAGGAGCCCGGCGGCCCGTACCAGGGCTATGAGGCCATTATCGGGCGACTCGTGGAAGTCTCCCCCATCACGCAACCGAATTTCGCGCTTTACGAGCGCGTGTTCCAGATCCGCCAATCCCTTTGAGGATCCGACATGCTTTATGATCGCGTGGAGCAAACCACGAGCACCACGGGGACGGGCACGCTGTCCCTGATTGCCCCGACCGACGCCAGCCGGCGCGGCTTCGTCCAGGCGGCTGGCAGCGGGAAACCCGTCTTCTACTGCATCGAGACCATTGACGGCCTCTCCTATGAGTATGGGTACGGCACGGTGACCGCCGGAACGCCGGACACCCTGACGCGCACCCCCATCGTCAGCAGTAACAGCAACGGGCTGGTCAACTTCGGCGCGGGCACGAAGCGTGTCTATTCCACGCTCCCGGCATCCAGGGCCATCGTGGCAAGGGCGTGGTGCACCTTCGCTGGGGCCACGGGGTCTGTCATCGCGTCACAGAACATCGCGAGCGTGACGCGCAACGCTGCCGGGGTCTACACCATTGCGTTTGCCGCGCCGCTGTTCGACGGCGGCTATGCCTGCGCGGTCACGGCGGACGCAAGTGGCGGCCAATATGGGTTCGCCCCGGTGGTGAGCAACGGCGGCCGCTCGGCATCGCAAGTGTCGGTGCGGACCTTCGACAGCGCGGGCGCCGGGTTCGATTTTCCGCTGGTCAACATCATCGTCTTTGGGAGCTGACCCATGCCGATCATTTATGAGCAGGACGGTCGGACGGTCGTCGTCAACCCGGCGCCCGGCTTCGATCCGGAGGCCATCGCGGCGCAGGCGGTCCCGGCTGGCGTGGAATGGCGCATCGTCACCGATGACGAGGCCGCGGCCATCGTGGCGGCCGAGGTGTCCATTGCGTCGCGGCTGGCCGACATCGACCGGCGGCTGGCCGACATCGACGCCGCATCGGCCCGCCCGCTCCGCGCCGTGATCGTCGGCACCGCCACACAGGGGACCGCGACCGGCTGGCGGAGTTGGAGCAGCGCGCCCAGGCGCTGCGGCAGGAGCGGGCGCATCTGACCGCGCCCCCGGTGACCGATGGTCCGCCGGACGACGCGGAGCCCCCCAGCGAGCCGAGCGCGGACACCTGACCGCCCGCGACAACACTCCAATCCTTAGGCCGCCGCGCGCGGCCTTTTTCATGCTCGGAGGTCCTATGCCTGACCACACCGAACCGGCGGCCCGGCGCGAGGTCGCCGCCGCCCTGGATGCCTGCGGCGGCGACAAGGACGCCGCCCTCCTCCTGCTGGCCCACCTGCTGACCATCGCGAAGCGGGGCATGTGCGCCGGCTTCCTACACCACGGCACCAACAGCACCAACAGCACCAACAGCACCGGCCGGGTCTGATCCCGCCCCACCCCCACCCGCTCCTGAGAGGTTCCGATGAGCACCACCCTTGCGCTGCTCCAGCGCCTGTTCCCGGCTGGCCGCAGCCTGCCGGATTTCGCCGCCGCCCTGGACCGCTATGCCGCTGGCTATGGCGTCGACACTCCCCGTCGGCTGGCCGCCTTTCTGGCGCAGACCGGGCACGAGTCGACCGGCCTGACGCGCTGGGTCGAGGTCATGACCTACAGCACGGCCGGACGCATCCTGGAGGTCTTTGGGCAAAGCCGCCACTCCGCGGCGATACGGCCGGACGAGGCGCCGGCCCTGGTGCGCAACCCGCAGGCCCTGGCCGAGCGGGTCTACGGCCTGGGCAACTCGCGCAAGGCGACGGAGCTGGGCAACACGCAGCCCGGCGACGGCTGGAGGTTCCGCGGGCGGGGCCTGATCCAGGTGACCGGGCGCGCGAACGTTACGCGCCTCGCCGCCGCCGTCGGCCGGTCTGTGGACGCCATGCCCGACTGGCTGGAGACGCCGGAGGGGGCGACCGTATCCGCCCTGTGGTTCTGGCAGGTCAACCGCCTCAACCGCTTCGCTGACGGCGGCGACTTCGAGGGGCTGACCCGCGCCATCAACGGCGGGCTGAATGGGATCCAGGATCGCCGGTCGCGGCTCCTCGCGGCTCAGCAGGCGCTTGGGGTGTGACCGCCGGGTAGGTACGTTACCTCCTACGTCAGCCGAGCCACCTTTCGGTGGGCCGACGCCGGCCCGTATTGTCCGGTCGACACGACGGTCACTGCGCCAGGGTAAGGCCGGCATTTCCCGACATCAAGAACCACGCCGCCCGCGCCAGCTCGACCACGATGGTCAATCGGATGTGGACGGGTCCGGGTTCTGCCGGGTGCAGAGTGTGGGGTTGCTCGGCCCTAAAGGGGATCCGATAAGAGCGTCCATCGGGAGCCCGTTGAGTGGTCCCGTTGGGTGGTATTTCAGACCGCCCCCAGCGGCAGCGTCGAGTTCGGCATCGGTCAGGTCGGCGAGGCCGCCCAAAAAGCGGGAGAAGGTGGCAGGCTAAATGCCCGCCGCACCCGCGGCTTCAGCCTTCCGGCGGTTGATTTCCGCCATGATCTTCATGGCAATGCCTTTGGCCTGCATCTCGTCCAGTTTATAGGCGGTGGCTGTTGACGCTTGCTTGGACGATGCCGACGCGGCTTCGTACGCCTCAACGATATTCCAGATAGTGTTGCGTAGCTTCTCAAGTTTGCCGGCCGGCATGGCGCGCAGCTGTTCCTCAGTGACGTTGGCCGTTATCGACATGTGCTTCGGCTTCATGGCGCCCTCCCTGCTGGACCATCAGCGTAGCGGCTAGGCTCCGAATTTCAAAGTGAGACACTGCCACCGGTCCAAGTTTGTTGACACCTCGTCCCACCAGCCGCCCGGCATCCCGCCCAGCGGCTTTTCTCATGCCCGAAAGGAGGGGCAACCACAATGCGCTACATTCTCGACCGCCTGTCCGAGCGCTCAACGTGGCTCGGTCTCATTGCTCTGGCGTCCGCACTCGGCGTAGCTGTCACTCCGGATCAGGCTGCGGCAATCACCTCGGCCGGGACTGCCCTGGCCGGCGCTGTTGGCATCTTCACGAAGGGGTGATGTGCGCGGGGCGCCGCCCAGCTCCCGAGCGACGCCCCTATCCACATCCCCGCATACATCCCCGCATTTCCGTCAACCGAACCGATCTGAAGCCTTGCGGAACGGGAATATATACAGGATATTTAAAGAACAAGACGCGAATATGAACCTGACCTTAGCCCTCCGAAGGCAGAGGTCGTGAGTTCGAATCTCGCCGGGTCCGCCAGTTTTCCTTAGCAAAATCAACGCATTGGAAAACTGGCTTCCAGCCCAATCCCTCCGCCTTCGATTTTCTGGCACAGATCTGGCACAGTGCGCCGCATGGCACACCGGGCCGTCGGAGGCAGTATGGCGACAATTCGGGAAAAGGGTCCCGCCCAGTGGCACGTTCAGGTCCGCCGCAAGGGCTGGCCGACTCAGACGAAGACCTTCACCACAAAGAAAGATGCTGAGGCGTGGGCGCGGGCCGTCGAAGGACAGATGGACCGTGGACACTATGTGGACCGGTCCCCGGCCGAGAAGACCACTCTCAGGGAAGTTGTCGAGCGGTACCTCGTCGAGGTGACCGACAAGCGCCCCGGCGTCGCTTCCCGCATCGCAGAGCGAAAGCGACTCGAGCGATTTCTCCGCGAAGAAGCCGACCTCTGCGCGCACGCGCTCGCCCACCTCACCCCCGACCACTTCGAAGCCTACCGCGACCGGCGCCTCACGCAGACTGCCAGCCGAGGGCAGCAGGGCGGGCGTGGACAGTATCGGCCCGAAGAACCGAGGGGGCCGAAACTCCGCAAGGACGGACAACCCCGTGCGAACGCCGCCAAGCCGAAGGCTCCGCCGAAGCCGCCGGGCACGATCCAGCCCGGCACAGTGAAGCGCGAGTTGACCATTCTCAAGCGGGTCATCGACCACAGCAAACGCCGCCTTGGGCTGGCAATCAACCCGGTCAACGCGGAAGACGTCAAGCGGCCTGTGGTCAGCGACGAAAGGGACGTCAGGCTCAGCCACGAAGAGTTTGAGCGGCTCCTCGACGCTTGCCACGAGAGTCGGAACCCGTGGCTGGCGGCGCTGGTCGAACTCGCTTTTGAAACCGGTGCCCGGCGGGGCAGCCTCCTGCGATTGCGCTGGGACGACGTGGATCTCCGCGAGCGGTCGGCTCTCCTTCGGGCCGTAAAAAACAGCCGGTCACCGCACGAACGCTTGGATCAGGCTGTCGGCCTCTCGCCGCGTGCCGTCGAGATCCTGGAGGGACTGGCCCGCTCGCTCGACGGCCGGGTCTTCCCTACCACCGTGGACGCACTCAAGAATGCGTTCAACCGTGCCCGGGCGCGGGCTGGCCTTGAGCATTTCAATCTCCACGACACTCGGCACGAACGCGCGTCCAGTCTTATTGAAGCGGGCTGGAGCGACAGCGCGGTCATGGCGCAGACAGGGCACCGGGATCCCAAGTCGCTTAAACGGTATGTAAACTTGCGCAAGGGGCATCTTGCCGACGCTCTAGCTGCATTGCCTCCACGGCAAAAACGTCAACGAAATCCATAGACGTGAGCATAAGCGTTCGGCGTCCTCCTCGACAATCTCTCAGGTGACCTCAAGAGCAGCTTTCGCTACTGTGGCGCGCACTCCGCCAGGAGCGGAGGTTGCGAGATATCAAGGAAACACAATGCCCGACTTGCAAGGATACAGAATTGTAGAGCTCTTCGAGTACAGCCACGAGGAAGGAGAGTGGGTCCCCACTGGTCTTTATGCCATCGTCCACCCGGACGGCACGCTGCTCGACGGCACGTACCCGAGTCCCGAAGCGGCAGCAGCGGCCATCGAAGCAATCCTCCAGCTTGACGCTGCCCCTGTCCCGGGAAAGAAGTAGTTGACTGCTCCGAGACGTATGCCAAATTGAAATGAAATCGGCCGGTCATCGGGCGCCAACCCTACCGGCCGAAATCATCATCAAGGTGGTTCCAAGATGATATCCGTTGACGACGTTGTCAACTACGAGAATGGCGCCCCGATCCGGGGCGCTTGAGCGGGCGGCTGCATAGACAACACGCCAACACCTTCTTCACAGACACCACTTCCAACAAGTTTACTTGCCTACCTAGCTCCGGCTTACTCGACGGCTGGGACGGCGCGCCCGCCGACGATCCGGTCGACGCGGCTGTCGACGCGCTCGAAGCTGCAGCCGAGGCCGCCCACGAAGCCGCCGGGCGGCCTTGGCGGCTGCCCGACGAGCGGCCTGCCGAAGATGGCATCCCCGATGCCGACGATGCGCTCGCGGACATTGACCGGCTACCCGTGCCGTATCGGCTGCGACTCATGCAAGGGGCAGGCCGGGCGGCCGGGTGGCGCGGCCCGATCCCCGGCGCTGACAAGGTCCTGCACTCCGGGCTGGAGTATCGGCCCGTCGGGTTGGCGACGGCCGAAGAATGGCGTCGCCGGGAAGACCACGACCGCCTCCGCGAACTGGCGCATGCCGTCGCTCGACGCGCCGGGGCGCTGGGGCAATACGTCGATGGGCTGGCACTGGCGATGCTCACCGCTGACGGAGACGCGATCCACTCCGAAGCGGAGCGGCGGGCGCACGCGGCGCAGGCGCAGGTTCGGGCCGTCCGAGCGACGGGCGGCCCCGGCGAACTGACGCCGAACGAGCGTCGAGCCATGTGCCCGCGCGCTCAGCGGCGGCGGCTGGCGCGTGAGATCGACCGCACCGACGCCCACGTCAGCGCCATCCTCGGCGCCGTCGGCGGGCCGCGTCCGCCGAAGGGGAGGCCGGACCCGCGGCAGGTCTACGTGTCCGACTGGACGCTCGCCCGTTGGCGCCACCGGCAGGAGCAAGGACGCAAGTTCCTGGAGCAACAGCAGATCGTCGATAAGGCGACGGGCGAAGTGATCTGCTCGGCCGCCGAAGCGGCGGACAGCGGACAGCGGTTCCGTCGGGCGACGATGATCGCGCTCGTTCACGGCCTGCGCGAGATCGCACGCCGGGACGGCCTGGTGCCGGTCGCGATCACGCTGACGCTGCCGCCGGAGTACCATCCCGCTCCTGCGCTGGGCCGGAACGGATATGATCCGGCGATCACGCCTGCCGCCATGTTCGGCGAGCTTCAAGCCCGTTGGCACCGCGTCGTCGCCGTCCTCCGGAAACGGCGGGTCCGTACGGTGGGCATCTGGTTGCCGGAGCCGCACGAGGATGGCACACCGCACCGGCATGCGATCCTGTGGGCCGCGCCGGAGGGGATTGACGACCTGCGAACAGCGGTCGAAGCGCATTTCCCCGGCCGCCGGGCAACCGACTTCCGTGTGCTCGACGAGCGCAGCGCGGCGCAGGTCCAGACTTACGTCCTAACTTACGCCTTGAAGATGACGACGGAAGCGCCGACCACGAAGGCCGAAGCTCCGGACGGCGAGGAACACCTCGGAACGTCATTCGACCGTTTCCGCGCGTGGAAGTCGGTGTTCGGCGGAGCTCGTTCATGGGGCTTCATCGGCCTGCGCCCGGGTACCGTCGGTCGCTGGCGCGACCTATTCCGGTTGGCCCAGCGCGTGGAGCGGGGCGAGAAAATCGAATGCACACGGACCCGCGTGATCCTGCGCGCAATCCAGCGCCAACACCATGCGACGGCCTTGCGGCTCATGGGCGCACTCTGCGACACCGCGGAGCGCGGGGAGCGTGCGACGGAGATCGTGGGGGTCTACGAAGAGCGGCATACCGCGTACGGCGACGTGGTGCGCCTCCGGGTCGGCGTCCGTAACACGCGGACGGGCCATGAATGGCGGATCAAGCGCGAGGGAATCGCATTGGTTCCCGTGCGTCGGGTGGGGGTGGTTGCAGTTGTTCTGTCTTTCCCAAGGGGGGACCGCCCGGGCGGGCAGGACGGCCCGCTGGTCCCCGGCGCAGGGCCGCCCCCGGCCCCAGAGGCGGCCGGAACCAAAAATGAGGACGTCAGGGAAGGCCGCACAACAGCGAATGCAGGGTCGGCTTGGTGATCCAGCGTCGGGGCGCGCCACAGCACGTGCGGTGCCGTCCACATTGTGCGGCCACCGATCGCCGGCCGGGACTAGACGAAGGCCCCCGTCGCGCCGGGGCAGGCCCCAGCGCAACAGGAGGACGGGTTCCGCTCCCCCCTCCCCGCCAGGGCGGGGACCTCTCTGCCCCTCCCCCCAGGGGGAGGGGCTCCGAGGGCGCCGGGCGGCGCGACTGTGGGAGTCCTCGGCCACTGGACGCCGCCCCCGCTTACCACATGTCCACAGCCCCCTCTGATGCGCTGTGAAGGGCGCGAGGGGGGCTATGGGCATGCTCCGCTTCGCTCCGGCCCGGCGGCACGCCGGGCTGGAAAGCGGGGACGGCGAGCGCGCTACCCAGCGTCGGCCGCGTCGAACGGGTCGATAGCCGCTTCGACGCGGCCACCGACGTACGACACGTCGGCGGCGAACTCCCCGAACCGGGCGGCGAGGCCCTCCTCGACCTCGCCAAGCAAGAGTCCATATGCCAGCCCGGCCGCGATTATTTCGGCGGCGGCGTCGCGGGCTGCACCCGCCCCGGCGCACGAGTAGACCACGACGTCGGCGTCCCGGCGCGCCCGGCCGGACGCGACGAGTTCGGCCGCGTCCGGGAAATGGTCGAAGCGCAGAGCAATTTCTTTCCAATCCACAAGATTTACTCCGTTGCTGTTTGCGAAAACGGAGTAAATCAAATGAGTTTTCGCGTCAACATGAATTCAGAAACCGACTTATTGACCGGACCGACAAGAGCAAGCATAGTAATGTTGACAATTAGTTCTCGGTGGATACTGTCCTTCCCCTGAGCGTCGCCTGTCATTGTCCACCAAGGACAGATGCCCCGCCGCCCCGACGCTCTGCGGCAGCATGCCGCACCCACTACGCCAGAGCGGCCCCGGCAGCGCCGCTGTAGACGCTCCAGAGCACCGCCTCGACGACTCCGGCCAGCCACCCCGCTTGCCGTCCGAGCGCCTCGGGGTCGGCGACAATCCCGACTCCGAGAGTGGCCACCGCAGCCACGGCGCGGTAGATGGCTGGTGCGAGCGCCGGTCTCATCCCGCGCCAACAGCCGACTGCCGCCACACCCGCCGCGACGGCGAGCGCAACCGACGCCGAGGGCGCCAGTTCGGCGACCACCGCGACGACCCCGGCAAGCCCGGCGGACCCGGACTCAGCCAGCGTGCCCGCTTTCAATCCAGCCTCCCTCGGCCGCGCCCTCGATCGGCCCCAGGGCAGCGGAACCGACCGTCCCGAGGACGAGATCTCCGGCCCCGGGATCTCCCGTCGCGAACAGCGCCAGGTCGCGCTCGCCGAGCACCCGCCCGAGCGTTTCCACGAGCAGTTTCCGCAGCCTGGGATCTTGCCGGGCCGCGCTGAGGAGAGCCGCGCCGACGACGATCTTGCGGCGGGCATCGGCCTTCCGCGCACTCTCAGATTCCGCACGCCTGGCGGCGGCTATCTGTTCGTCCAACCGCGCGCGCCGCTGGAGTAGCGAGGTCAACTTCTCCGTCGTCAAGTTGCTCTCCGTCAAGAACCTGTAGTTGGCTTCAAGAAAATAGGTTGCGAACTCTTGACCTGAAAGCAACTTAGAACTCAGCGAACTGAGTTTATCGAAGGCGCGGTTAAGCAAGTACTTCGTACTTGCCCGCTAATAAATGGTTTTCTACTGGGAGAGTAGGATCATGAGTGGACTCGAATACACAGAGGTAGGCGAGTTTCCGCAGCGCGCTATCATACACGGTGACGGCGTTACCGTCCTCACCGTCGTTCACCGGCGCGGTGATGTCTTCATCGGCCGTTGCTTCGTCCATGTCCCAACCCAAGACGGCTGCGGATACCACCTCGGCGACCTCGGGTACGAAGCGACGAGCGACGACTTAGCCGACGTACGTCGGGCCGTCGGCGGGCTGGCACTGACCTTGGTCAACGACCACGGCCTGTTCGAGCCCGCTGTCGAAGAGGAGGGTCGGCAATGAAGCTCGCCGACTTCGACCTCTTCGTTGTAGACGGCTGGCTACCGCCGTGGCCAGGACCGGCCGACCTCGTGATGCACTACGCCGACGGCTGGGAAGCGTTCCAGCGCGCCGACGCCGCGTTCAGCCTCGCCGTTCTGGACGCTGAGGCGGAAGGCTGGCCGCGCCCGAGCCGCGTCCTTGACCCCGCCGAAGTGGTCCCCGACGACCTCTCGGAACGCGCGCGCGCAGCGTGGTGCGGGGGCTGGTGCGAGCGCATGTACGCCTACCTCGTTATCAACGAAGCGGTGCAGCGTGGCGTGGTGGACCCGGACCAGCTGTTCGGGGTCGCCGCTCAAGCCATTGAGGAATTCCGCGCGAGGAGTTTCGGCTCCGCTCCCCGGAACCGTCGTGACCGACGCAGCCGGAGGCGCCGCAGGTGAGGCCGCCCGCGATGCCGTGGCGGCCGGCGATCGACGCCGCGCACGCCGTCCTCACCGACCGCACTGTCGCACGCTCCCGCCGGAGGTATTTATGACCACATCCTACGTCCCATCCGTCCTGTGCTGTCATACCAACGGCGCCTTCAAGGCGACCTGGATCGTGCCGAGCGGCTTCGAAGAGGGCATGGACCCCGAGGGCCGCCTCGTCGACCGCTCCGTGGCCGAGCGGATTGCCGACAAGGTCGCGGGCCGGAGCGGCTCGGTGGAGTGGCGCAGGATCGACTTGGTGCGCCGTGGGCCGCCCCTGCCCTACTCCCTTCCGGCGCTCCAAGAGGAATGTCTTCGGCTCAGTCTGTCGGCGCAGCAGGTCCGCGACGCTGTCGTTGCGCTGCACGACGCCGGACTGGTGTCGAGTCCCGGTGCCACCTGCCGCTACCTGCCGAATGCGCTGCGCGCCGAGGTGCCGACTATCGTCGGCAACCTGAAGGGGACGCAGGCGCTCGGAGGGATCGCCGAGGGGGCCAACCTTGCCCTGAAGTCGGCGGCGTGGGATGACTCCATGGTCTCGGACCACCACGGGATCGTGCCTACGGTCGAGGCCACGCAAGCGCGCCTGGACGGCCTCAGCGACGCCCAGCGCGACGTCTTCATGCTGATCGCCCGGGCGTTCCTGGCACAGTTCTACCCGGACGTGCGCTACAAGGCGCTGTCCGCCGTGGTCGGCGTCGAGGGCGAGCGGTTCAGGGCGACGGGGTGGCGACTGGTCGACCTCGGCTGGACCAAGGTCTACGGCGCCGAGGAGAAGGACGAGGACCAGGAGGACCAGGCGGTGCTACAGGTGGCCGTCGGCGATTCGGTCCAAGTCGTCGCAGCCATGTGCGGCAAGCGAGGCGGCTGACGTGTCGCCCCGTCCGCGCACCAGGCCCGCCAGTGAGGCGCTATTCCGTCTCGAGGTAAAAATCGGCCAGCGGTCGGCGGGGCGCTCTGCCGTGGCCGCCGCCGCCTACCGGGCGGGCACCAGGTTGAAGGACGCCAGAACCGGCCGGACGTACGACTACTCGCGCAAACAGGGGATCGCGGCGACTTTTGTCGTAGCGCCGCCTGGGGCCCCGGAGTGGGCCTACGACCGGGCCGAGCTCTGGTCGCGCGTCGAACTGGCCGAGAAGCACCCCCGGGCGGCGACCTTCCGCGAAGTGCTCGTCTCGCTCCCCCGCGAACTCCCACCGGGAGAGCGCGAGGAATTCGTACGGCGCGCCATCGCGCCATACGTCGCCGCCGGAGCCATTGCCGACGTGGCCCTGCACGAACCGGCTGCTGCGGACGGCGACGAGCAGCCGCACGCGCATGTTCTATTGACCCCTCGCGCGCTCGACGCGAGCCGAGACACGGGGTTCGCCAAGGCCAAGAACGCCACGCTGGAGGCGATGTTCGAGAGTGGCGGCCGCCACGGTGGCGCCCCAGGCGAAGCCCTCCGGCGCGAGCGCGCACGTTGGTGCGAGGAGATCAACAACACCTTGCGCGCCGTCGGCAGCGTCGCACGCGCCGACCACCGGAGCCGTGCCGAGCGCGGTCTCTCCGACGCCCCGGAGCCGCTTGTCGGGGAGCGCGACACAGCCAGGTGGCGCCGTCAGCGCGACGCCGGGAAGCCGCCTCAGCCTTCGCGCCGACAGCAACACGTCGGCGCTGTCCGCGCCCGTCGCCGGGCGGAGACAGCCCTTCTCACAACGGAACTCAGCGTAGCCAGGGAGGACCCGCTCATGAAGACGAAGCAGGGCACGAAAGTCGAACTACTGCGCCACCGTTTCCCCGACCTCGACCTCGCCGACGCCGCGTCGGCGCTGCACATGGTCGACGTCTCCAAGGCCGACCGCACCCGCATTTTGACGACCGGCGGCGGCTGGGTCGAAGTCGACCACGGCGGCGGGGCAATCCGGCAATACGGCAATCGAGACCTGGTCGCCGCCGACCTGGCGCGGCGCCTCGCCGACGCCCAGGGCTGGGAGCAGGACACCGTTGAGTGGTTGCCCCCCGCCCTGCGCGCCGGGCGCGGCCCCGCTCAGTCGCCGCCGACGCCAGAGCAGAGGCACAGCCTTGCTGAGAGGTGGAGAGAGCGCGGGTACACAGACGTCACGGAAGCCCGCGACGGCGTATGGATCGGCGTCGGCGCGGCGCGGCTACAGGACACCGGGAACAGGGTGACCGTCCACGGCCGCGTCAACGACGATGCTATCCGCGCCCTGGCCGGGAAGGCCAAGGAGGAGTGGGGCGGCCGCATGGAAATCTGGGGCCCGGACGACTTCAAGGCCCGGGCATGGTTGGAGGCGCAGCGCCAGGGCGTCGTCGTCACCAACTTCGAGCCCCCGGAGCGCGTCCGCGAAGCGTGGGAGCGTGAGCAAGCCAAGACCGCCACTGCCCGCGCCGCCGTCGGGCGCGTCGAAGACCGGGCTGCCACCGCTCGAGAATGTCTGGCGTACCTGCGCGGTGAGTCGGAGGACCCGCCGACGCCGGAACTCGGCGCGTACTTCGACACTCTTCCCAAAGCCGACCGGGGCCGCTTGGCAGGCAAGGAGCCGTACGAACTTGTCCCGGAGGTGCAGGAGTGGCAGCGCCGGGGCGTTGCACTCGCAGCCGAGCAGCCCGCAGCCGGTCCGGCCGCGCCGAAGCCGACCACGCCCGGCCGGCGTCCTGCGGACGCCGAGGACGACGGCCCGGCGCCGCCGTATGGTCCTCCGCCTCCGGCTCCGCGCTGATGGAGGACCCGCTCCTGTCCGTCGGTCGCCTCTCCGGCCCCGACCGGCGCGCCGTCCGCGCCGCGAAGGACGAGGCGGCCGGGGTGCCCGACGCCCTCGTCGCCGCGGCATGCGCTCACGTCCGAGCGCGTTCGCGCGGCTTGGACGCCTCGCCGTGGCCCGCGCACGAGGAGGTCCTCGACGGGACACCCGATCTCCGGGCGCTGTTCGCCGCCGTCGATAACTGGTCGCGCCTGAAGCGTGAGGTCGAAAGGAACCGCCGGGCGGCCGTCCGCCGGTGGCGCTCTCTCGGCGCTGCCCTGCTGACCTGCCGCTAATCCGAAGCAGGTTGCCTTTTCGACGGGCGTATGCAGCCCAGCTACAGGACGTGCGGTGCATCCGTAGTGTTCGGAGCCGAACCCTGACACAATGTGTTGACGTCTTAGTCAATTACCGGGACTCTGGACTGGAACTGGACCACGACGCCCCATGGATAAGATTTCTCAGGAGCAGCGCAGCCAGCTGATGTCGCGCGTACGGAGCGCCGACACTTGGCCGGAGATGGTCGTGCGTCGTCATCTGCACGCTGCGGGGTTGCGTTACCGGCTCCATCGCCGCGACCTTCCTGGGCGCCCCGACATCGTACTGCCTCGGCTGCGGCAGGTCATTTTTGTCCACGGATGCTATTGGCATGGCCACGACGCATGCGATCGTGGGACGCGTCGACCGAAGTCGAACTCTGAATTTTGGGCACGGAAACTTGATCAGAACCGTGCTAGGGATGCGCGCGTTGCGGCCGAACTCCGGGCAATGGGCTGGACTGTGGTAATCGTGTGGGAATGCCAGGCGAAGGAGCTTTCGGCCTTGGACAAGGCGCTGGAGCCGGTCTGGCAGGCAAGAAAAGAAGCAAGAGACGAGGACGGGAATGGCGGCCGGGGAACTGATTGGACGGTGGCGGACTTGTGCAGCGGCGCGGGCGGCATGTCCGCGGGCTTCGCGCGGCGGCAAGGGTTTCGCATTATCGGCGCCATTGACCTCGAACAAGGCAAGCCGTCAGGAGGCGCAGGCTCGCTGGAGTGCAACGCAACCTATGAAGCAAACATCGGCATACGCCCTGTCGATGCGGACCTCTTGGAGTACGAGCCGGAGCAGTTCCGCGAACACGTGCGTGCTACCCAAGGTGTTGACCTGAAACCGGGTACGCTCACTGTTCTGAGCGCCTGCACTCCCTGCACAGATTTTTCGCGTACGAATCCGAACAACCATTTGCGCGATGGATTGCGGAACTCGTTGGTGGCCCGGGCGGGCGACTATGTCGAGGCGCTCCGGCCGGAGATTATGGTGATGGAGAATGCCCGGGAGCTTCTGATGGGAAGGCAGGCGCATCACTTCGAGAGACTGGCCGAGCGCCTTTCCAGGCTCGGATACGATGTGAAGGCCGAAATCCACTTTCTGGACGAATTTGGTCTGCCGCAGATTCGTGAGCGCGCCTTGGTAACAGCTTCCTGCGTCAGCCCTGCCCGCGGGCTGAGCGACCTGTGGGAAGGCTACGAAGTGGACGCGCGCGCAACGACGGTTCGCTCCGCCCTGTCCCGCCTCGGTGAGTGGCGACGGATACGCCCTGGAGACAAGATGGAGGTTGCGCCGGGCATGACGCCGGAGGTGATGCGGCGCTTGGACGCCATCCCGCCTGATGGTGGTTCTTGGCCGGACCTCGGGCGTAGCGCGGCTACGTTGGAACTCATGATTCCGTCCATGCGCGAGCGGTGGGAGCGGCGCGATCTCGGATCGCATCCAGACGTCTACGGACGTATGTGGTGGGATCGTCCTGCGCCGACGATCAAGCGGGAGTGCGCACACGTCGGGAATGGTCGCTACGCTCACCCTGTCGAGTCGCGACTTCTCACCGTCCGTGAGATGGCGACTATTGCCGGGTTCCCCTTCGACTACTCGTTTCCAGCCCGGGCGATGGCGAACCGCTACCGCCATATCGGTGATGCTGTCCCGCCGGTGATCAGCTATCAAATTGGAGCCGCGGTGAAGTGGATGCTTACGGGAGAGCGTCCGGTTCTGGCTGATATGGTTTTGCCAAACACAACCCTCAGGGTCGATGACATCCGCAGCGTCGCACGCATCGCTGCAGAGTAGGCTGAGGGAGGACCCAGCCATGCCCGCGGCGGGACCGGCGCCCGCTGGGGATTTGTGATTTCACTCGGTATCTTGAGGTTGTATAACGCTGTGTCCTAACGCACAGATGCTCCATATTGTCCTAGCCAGGGGATCCCATTATGCACAAAGTTGTTGAGCAACACCTGAAGGACTTTAAGAGCCGCTTCGGGGTGGCTTTTGACCGTGACAAGAGCTTCGAGGCTTTCCTGAGCTACTGCGTACTCAGAATATATTCCGCTGATAATGTTCAAGCGGATACGCTGACATATGATGGGGATGATCCAGGAATAGATGGTATCTTGTTCTTTGTTGATGATGTCTATGTGTCGTCCATCGACGAAATGAAAGATGTGTTTAAAAAAAGCCGCCGCGATGTTGATGTTATTATAGCAATGACGCAGGCAAAAACCTCGGAGTCGTGGGACAAAAAAGAGATCAATGCATTTCAATCAGCTATATTGGATTTTTTGAGCGACTCTCCGCATTATCCTCACGCCAGTTATATAGCTGAAAAAAAAGAGCTATTTGATGAGATTATTAAGAATGTAGGGAAAATCCGTGGAGGAAAACCCCAAATTCATTGCTTTTTCGGAACCACTGCGCGCAAGACAACAGCGCGCGAGATCACCGCAGCATTCCGAACCTTGAAGCGAACGGTTGATGATACAGGCTTTTTTTCTGATGTCGTAGTTGTTCCTGTCGATCGTGACCACATAATTGAAATGTGGGACAATGCCGACGGGCCTGTTGAGGCAAACCTGACTGTGTTTGCGAGTGCTCCTTTTCCGAAAACGCCAGGCGTTGAGGAAAGCTATGTCGTCACAGCGCGCGCGAAGGATTTTGTTCGGAACGTCCTGTCGGATAAAAACGACAATCTCCAGAAAAGGATATTTGAACAGAATGTTCGTGATTACATTGGTGCTGACGCGGAGGTGAATGCAGAAATACTTGAAACTCTGAGTCACGCTGATAAGCAGAAGCGTTTCGGTATGTTGAATAACGGCATTACGATAGTCTCCCCGGACGTGCGCGTACAAGGAAATGAATTCTATTTGCGAAACTTCCAGATCGTAAATGGGTGTCAGACTTCGCATCTTTTGTTCGAAAGCCGGAAGGAGCTTTCTGAAGATGTTACGGTGATGCTCAAGGTTATTGAGACATCAGAGCCTGCTGTCGTTGACGAGATTGTGAGGTCTACGAATAGGCAGACCAAGGTGCAAGACGATCAGTTTCTTGCGACCCTTGATTGTATGCGATCGATTGAAAAGTTCTTCAATGCGCGTGGCGCCGACGAAGAGCATCGGCTTTATTTTGAGCGACGGAAGAATCAATTCTGGAATGAAGATAGCACTCCAGCTGAGATTCGCGTTTTTGATATCAAGAGCATTGCGCGATGCACCGGCGCGATGTTCTTCGATAAACCTGATCTCGCCAGCCGGTATCCGAACAGGCTTACAGGCGAGCTCAGTAATATGGTTTTCCGAAGTGAAAACGTTGAGGATATTCACTACACTGCTGCGTATGCGTCTTACAGACTTCAGCTTCTCTTTAGTAACCAGAAGATAGATTCAAAATATCGCCAGCTTAAATGGCACATCCTAATGTCTATAAAGTACTATGTCGCAGGAGATGGGCTCCCGCAGCCAACGTCGAACAAGATTAGGAGCGTTTGCGCGCAAATCGACAAGTTTATGAGCGGCAACGACGACGAGACCTTGGCCCGTATCCAGGGGATTTGCGCGCTTTATGATCCAATGGATGGAGCGGACCGAGACAAGCTGAAGGTTCACTCCTTTATCCAGGAGGCCAAGAAAAAAGCCGTTTCTGCTTATATAGCTCGAAGAAAGGAGGAGGAATCCTCTGCGAAGTCTGCCAAGAAAAAGAAGATTTAATAGTCGAGGGTGCCGTGACGGCAGCAGGCTGCTGCCGTCACGGTATCAAGCGATAGTCGATCGCCTTGCCATCGCCCTCAGCCAGCGGGCTGCGGAAGGCCGCACCAGAAGGCCAGACGCTTCTTAAACATCAGCCAATGCTCAGGATGGCGCTCCCGGGCGCCGTTCCATCCCCAGGCGTAGTAGAGATTGAACACGTCGGAGAATCGCACAACGTCCTTGTTCTGAAGCGGCTGACGACCCGACTTCCGACCGGTACCCCCGTGGACAATGTCAGGAGTAAGAGCGGCCATCATCAGGAAGCGATCGGCCTGCACCTCGTCCTTCAGATCGCGGCCGCCCAGAGCGAGGCGCTCGTGAAGATTTGCCGGGTCAGTAGCTGTTTTGATCTCACCGACAACGAATTCGTGAACTTTTTGCTGGCGCTCGTCCTTATGCTGGCGGACCGCCTCATACTCTTTCAGAGCGTCCGTGGCCGTGTCGTACGACTTGTCCAGCGACTGGAAGATGGCGACGTCCGGATTCGCGCGAACAGCGATGCAGCGGCCATTCCTCAGCAATATCGCCTGCAAAGGTTTAAACCCCTTTGCCTTCATGGACTGAAAGATCGCGGCTGGCGTCCTGGCTCCGGCTGGCGGCAGTTGCCCGACCATGTCCTTGATGGCTGTCGGATCAATCTCCAGCAAGGCGTCGTGGATCGCTATGGCGGCGCCCAGCGTGCCGACTTTGCCGACGTCGTTCCCACTGCCACCATGTATGCCGACATGCCGATGGTAGGGAAGAAATAGCAGCGGGTCGAAGCCTTGGCTCCGTAGTTTAGCCAAGCTGCGGTTCACTCTTGTGACCTCAGCGGAAAGCGCGGCTGCGGACAGACCAGCAGGCAATTCGTTGCCTTCCTTCGCCGTCCGTATTTTTCGACGGGCGACGGCGCTGGAGAGAATTGGTAATAGCGCCCGGGACATTTTGTCGGAGTAGCCCGACATCTGGATATAGAGGCTGACTTCAGGCTGGGTTGCGGCAAGCGCGATCTGATAATGAAGGAAGAGGGCGCTAGGGAGATTATGCCCCTGGACCTGCCCGGCTGTCAGTCCGCTGGCTCCTAGAAGCCAGGGGTCCGTCCAGTCGGGATTGTATTTCGCTTCCATCGCCTCGAAAGGCGGGTCGGTCACGACCGCGCTCAGTCCGTCGACCACGCCTTGTACTCGCACGTCCGCGAATGCCTCGATAAAGTCGGAAACCTCTTCGGGGGACATGGCGCAGCGGCTTAGTTGCTGCTGGAATTGTTCGAGGGTAACGGGCATCTCGGCATCGGGTGCAGGTTGCAGTCCCAGATGTGGAGCACAATTTGCATCTTGGAGTCGAGCCCCTATGTGCCCTTACCAGCCTCGGCGGCTTGCGGGTCGGTCATGCGGATTTCCCGATCATCAACTGGCTGGCCTTGGTCGGGCGCCCGCGCCGACGGCGAGGGATGGCGGACACTTCGGGCGACGGAGGTGCGGGCACGCGGTGTGCTTCGATCCACGCAGCCAAATCGGACGCGGCGAACAAAGTGCGGCGACCGATGCGGACCACGGCAGGACCGCGGCCCTTGTACACAAGGTCACGCAGCGCGCCGGGCGTGAGCCCGAGCAGGGCGGCGGCATCGGGGTACGAGTATGCGATGGGGGAGATGGGTGCGGACATGCTGACGGTCTCCGACGGGAGCCGTCGGCGCCATCCACACGCGCCGAACGAGGAGGAAGAGGTTGATGCGGTCCCGGCCTGAGTCCGCGGGGTGCCTTGGTGGGGTGGCTGCTGGCTCAGCGCAAACAGTGTCGCCAGATCATTTACACGGCCGGGCGCAAGGACGCCTCGAACAATTGGCTACCACCTTCGCGGCGCCGGGCGCAAGCGGTATCGTCGCTGGAGGTCGCTCAGCGGCTTAGGATCGCTCGACGATTGACGGCCCATCATGGGTACTGGCACAAATTTGGCACAGTTGACCGCGACCCATGGCGATGCCCGGCGATGTGAAGCGATATTAACGCGTTGATTTTTCTATATTGACGGGGCGGACATTAAAGCTGATACTGCCCTCCGAAGGCAGAGGTCGTGAGTTCGAATCTCGCCGGGTCCGCCACCTCCCTTTCAAATCGAATGGCTTAGCGTCTGCCGGACACCGGCGGGGCGAGGCCGTTCTGTGTCCGGCCGCCGGAACAGCTCCTGGGACCGGCGCGAAGCCGGGGCGTTTCACCCCGGCCTTGCGCCCGGACCGTCAGCAGGGCTGGCGCTGGAACCTGTGCTCGACTGCGGCGCGCAGCTTCGCCAGCCGTCCGGGCAGCCGCCGGACCTGACCGACCAGCCGGCTCTCCGGCGGGTTGATGGGCAGGCGCAGCAGGTCCGGCGCCATGCGGCGGACCAGATCGGCCTGATGCTGGCTCGCACGGCGCAGCTCGGGCGGAAGCGACAGGGCCAGCGCCAGGAACTCCGCGCAGTTGGCCGGCTGGACGAGCTGCCGGCCGGTCAGGTCGATACCCTGGTTCAGGGTGGACAGCCAACCGGCGACCCGCTGCTCCAAATAGAAGCGGTCGCGCAGGTCGAATCCCTCCACCGGCACCCGCGACACCCAGACCAGCCATTCCGCCAGCGCCGCCCGGTGCGACGGGCCGTTGTGCAGTGCGCCGCGGAAAGCGGTGAAGATGCGGTCGGCGCTGCCGGGGTCCGCCGGGTCGAGCCCGGGCGGCAGCCGCCCCCAATAGAAGCCGCGGGCGACCTCGAAGACGCCGCCGTTCAACACGCTCGTCCCTTCCGGCACCGCATCCCACGAGCCGCGGGCGAAGAACTCCACGTCCATCCCGACCGTATGGCCGGCCGTATGCTGCGCGAAGAGCTCCCTGCGCCGCCGGTCATCGGCTCCGAACGGGATCAGCCGATGGCGGAAACCTGCGATCTCCGCCAGCCTCGGTGGGATCTGCTGATCCGATGCCGCCATGTGCGGGTAGCGGAAGGTGACGGTCTCCACCTCGATCCCCGCCCGCAGCACCGTGGCAAGCAGCAGCCGCGTGTCGTAGCCGGCGGTGAGCTGCAGCATCAGCGGGCCGGCGGCGCGCTCGAAATTGGCAACCGCGGTCACCAGCAGACTTTCCATCCGGGCCAGTGTCCCGTCATAGCCGAGGCCCCGGTCGGCCGGGACATAGGGCCGGCGCGGCCGTACCGTTCCGTCCGCCAGCATCAGAACCTGCGAGGGCAGCAGGCGCCGCACGCCGGCCAAGCCGGACTGCGGCGGCGGGTACCAGTCCAGCCCGGCCTCGTGCATCAGGGGACGCGAGCCCATCGCGGCGACCGCCGGCACGGAACACCCCGGAGTGACCAGCGCCGGGCTGGACGAGGCCGTCAGCCGGCCATCCCGGCGGGTGAAGAAGACGCCCAGCGTGCCGCCGGCGTCCATGTGCAGCTCGCGCTCGCCGATCAGCAGCCAGCGGCCGCTCCAGCTCCGGTAGGCCGGCTCCAGGTCGCCGCTCCGGCTGGCGGCGATCGCCTCGACCGGATCCGGCCGGTCCGGCCGGGACTGCGCGGCGACCCCCAGCAGGTGCCAGACCTGCCCGTCCGCGTCCGCCACCCGGTACACCGGCAGCGTCGGACAATGGGACAGGACCATGCCCCCACCGCAATCGACGGCCGGCCAGCCGGGATAGACCTGGTGCGGCTCCGCCGCGAGAATGAACTGCCTTCTGTGCAGCATGCCCCGTTTCCTCCACGCGACTTCGTTTTGCGAAACGTCGGGTGTCGTGGAGCCGGCAGAACCGCTGCGAAGGCGTGGGAGCGGCGGTCCTGTGTCGGGACGGGCTCGGAAGGCTGGGCAGTCCGTCCGGCATGCAAGGGGCCGGGGCACGACGACCTCAGGTCGCGCTGTCCGGCGTCGGCACCCGGTTCGCAGGCGGTCCGGTCGGCGGCGGGGAGGACACTCCCGAATCCTCCGCGCAAGAGGCGACCGCCCGTGCAACGTTTCGTTATTCCACAGGCAAAATACGCGGATCGGGGTAAGCCGGAGCAGCCCCTCAAAGGAGCAAGCGCCCTCTGCGCCCGGCAGCAGCCTGGACGAAGGAACTTGTATGGGGGCAAAGCGGCTCAAACGGGCAGCACCGCCGCGGCCTGCCGGGCCGCGGCGGTTCCGTCGTTCCGTCAGGACCGGGCGACCAGATCGCGGTAGCAGTGCCAGGTCGCATGGCCCAGCACCGGCAGCACCACCAGCAGGCCGAGGAAGCCGGTCAGGAAGGACAGTCCGATCATCCCGGCCAGTACCGCCGCCCACAGCAGCATCGCCGGGATGTTGTGGTAGACGGCCTTGGCGCTGGTGAACATCGCGGTGAAGACGTTGGTGTCGCGGTCCAGCAGCATCGGGATCGCCACCACCGACAACATGAAGACCGCGGTCGCCAGCACCGCCCCCACCACCGTTCCGGTCAGCAGGAAGGGCAGCGACTCCGCAGAGAAGAAGATCCGCGTCACGATCTGGTCGAGCGGCGGCGGATTCATCGAAAAGAACATCATGAACAGGATGAAGGCCCAGCGGATCCAGGCGAAGAACAACATCAGCAGGGCGAGCCCCATGGCGGCGATCTGGCCGGGATTGCGCCGGAAGGCGAAGGCAACGCGCAGCAGGGTCGGCCGCTCGCCCGCCTGCATCAGCCGGCTCGCCTCGTAGATGCCGACCACCAGCGCCGGCCCGACGATCATGAAGCCGGCCGCCGCCGGCAGGACCAGATAGTGATAGCCGGACAGCGCAAGCCCGAAGACGACGAAGTAGCTGGAGACGACCGCCAGCGCGCCGTAGGCAAGGCCGATGGCGGGGGCCGCCAGGAAGTCGTGCCAGCCCGCCTTCAGCCACTCCAGCGGACGATCGCGGCCGACGGCGTGGACCGCGGGAAACATGCCGGTGCCCTCCGCGACGCCGCGGTGGGAAATGATGTCGCTCATGCCGCTTCCTCCCCTGTTTGATCGCTTATAGATCGCGGGCAGGCGGCCATCGCCGCGACCTGCGGGCACTGGCCGCACGCCTTTATGGAAAAGAGATGGGAGGAGGATCGCCCCCGGCAATGGAGCCAGGGCTTGACGGCGGAGATTTTGCCCCGGCCGCCGGCCGGATCGGGAGGCGGGTCAGGAAATGTCGTATTCCTGCAGCTTGTAGAGCAGCGACCGCCGGCTGATGCCCAGCTCCTGCGCGGTACGCATGCGGTTGCCCTCGTTGCGGGCCAGCGCCTCCGCCACCACCCGGGCCTCGAACCGGCTGACCTGTTCGCGCAGGGTGCCGCCACCGGCCGGCGCCCCGGCCCCGGTAGTCCCGGCGGCCCCGGCGACCTCATCGTCGTCGTCCCCCGCGCGGCCGGCGATGTGCTCCGGCAGGTCCTCGGCGACGATCATCTTGCCGGTGCTCATCACCACCGCGCGCTCCATGGCGTTGGACAACTCGCGGATGTTGCCCGGCCAGTGATAGGCCAGCAGCCGCTCCATCGCCTGATCGTCGATGCCGCCGACCTCGATCTGGTTCTCCGCGGCGAAGCGCTGCAGGAAGTGGCTCGCCAGCAGCCGGACGTCCTCGGGCCGCTCGCGCAGCGGCACCGTCTTCAGCGTGACGACGTTCAGCCGGAAATAGAGGTCCTGGCGGAACAGGCCCTGGCGGACCATCTCCTCCAGGTTCCGGTTGGTGGCGACGATCACCCGCACGTCGGTGCGCACCACCTCGGTGCCGCCGACCCGCTCGAACTCCCGCTCCTGCAGGACGCGCAGCAGCTTGACCTGCAGGCTGGGCGAGATGTCGCCGATCTCGTCTAGGAACAGGGTGCCGTGCTCGGCCTGCTCGAACCGGCCGCGGCGGCGGGAGACGGCGCCGGTGAAGGCCCCCTTCTCGTGGCCGAAGAACTCGCTCTCCAGCAGACCCTCGGGCACCGCGGCGCAGTTGACCTTGACGAAGGGGCCGGCGCTGCGCGGGCTGTTGTAGTGGATGGCCGCCGCCACCAGCTCCTTGCCGGTGCCGCTCTCGCCGGTGACCAGCACGGTCGCGTTGCTCTTGGCGACCTTGGCGATGGTCTGCAGCAGCTCGCTCATGCGCGGGCTGGCGGTCAGGATACGGTCGGTGCGATAGCTGCTGGACAGTTCGCGGTGGAGCGCCGCGATGTCGTCGCGCATGCTGCGCATCTGCAGCGCGCGCCCGACCAGCAGCAGGATCTCCGCGATGTCGAAGGGCTTGATGACATAGTCGAAGGCGCCTTCCTTGATCGCCTGGACGGCGGTGCCGACCTCGGCATAGGCGGTCATCAGGATGACGGCGGTCGCCCGGTCGAGCTTGCGGATCTCGGCCAGCGCCTGCAGCCCGGTCATCCGCGGCATGCGGATGTCCATCAGCACCACCGCCGGCCGCTGTGCGGCGAAGGCGGCGACCGCCTCCACCCCGTCGGCGGCCGTGGTGACCGCCATGCCCTCGCGCGACAGGACGGCCGACAGCATCTGGCGGATCGCCTCGTCGTCGTCCACGACCAGGACGGCCGGGGTCTGAACGGTGGGGAACGGGGTGGTCATGCTTGGTCGGCCGGGCTGTGGAGGAAGGGAATGCGCAGGGTGACCGTCGTCCCGGCGCCGGGGGTGCTGGCGATGGTGATGGTCCCGTGGTGAGCATCCACGATCCGGTGCGCCATCGCCAGCCCCAGGCCGGTGCCGTTGGGCTTGGTGGAGAAGAAGGGGTCGAAGACCTTGTCGAGGTTCTCCGGTGCGATGCCCTCGCCGTCGTCGGCGACCGCGACGATCGCCACCCTCCGGTCCCCCTCCCCCGTTTCCGCCGCGGTGACGACGCGGATGCTGCCGGTCTCCGGCGTCGCCTGGCTGGCATTGATGATCAGGTTGAGGACGACCTGCTTCAGCGCCTCGCCGTCGGCCTCGACCAGCGGCAGGTCGGGGGCGAGGTCGAGGGCCATGCGCGCCCCGGTCTTGCGGCCGGCGAGCAGCGATACCTCGTGGATCAGGTCGTTGAGCTGCACCGACCGGATCGCGGGCGGGCGCGGCCGGCCGAACTCCAGCAGTTCGGTGACCAGCCGGTTCAGGCTGTCCACCTGCCGGACGATCAGCGGGGCGTAGCGCTGCCACTCCTTGATGTCCTCGCAGCTCTCCAGGAACTGCATGAAGCCGCGGATCGAGGTCAGCGGGTTGCGCACCTCGTGGGCGAGGCCGGCGACCAGTTCGCCGAGCGCCGCCAGCCGGTCGGCCCGCATGATCTGCGTGCGCAGGCGCCGCTGCTCGGTCAGGTCCTTCAGCACCACCACCGCGCCGATCGCCTCGCCCCGGCTGTTGCGCAGCAGGCTGCTGGAGACGTTGAGGTAGAGCGTCTGTTTCGGCGCCGGGAAGTCCAGCGCCACCCCGACATGCGGCCGTCCGGTCTTCAGCGTGTCGAGCAGCGGGCTGGCGAAGCGATGGTCCGGCTTGAACAGCGACTCGTAGGGCTTGCCGATCACTCCGGCCGCGGCGACGCCCAGCATCTGCTCCGCCGCCGGGTTGATGGCGGTGACCTGCCCCGCCCAGTCCACCGCGATCACACCGTCGGCGATGCTGTTCAGGATGTTCTCGGTCAGCGACCGCGCATCCAGCAGGGCACGCGCCATGCTGTTGATCTCGACCGCGATCTCGCCCACCTCGCCGCTGGGCGGCGCGATGACGTGGCCGAGGTCGCTGCGCATGAGCATCAGCCCCTCGTTGATGCCGCGGATGTCGCGGGCGATCCGCCGCGACAGCGCGTGCGTCAGGCCAAGCCCAAGCAGGATGCCGCCCACGCTGACGGTCAGCACCGACCGGTCCATCGCCGCCGCCTGCCGCTCCACATCGTCGGACAGCTCGTTGGCCCAGATATAGCCGATCACCGTCCCGTCGCGGAGGATGGGGAGCATGGCGTTCAGGATGAAGCCGCGCACCTGCGGCCCGCTCTCCACCGCCTTGTGGCCGCTTTCCAGCACCCGCCAGCCGGGATGCTCCGGCGGGATGCTGGTGCCGACCGTGGTGCTGTAATCGCGGCTCGGCCCATAGGTGATGATGGCGTTCAGCGCCTTGCTGTAATAGCCGACGCCGACGCCCGGATTGGCCGCGGCGACGAGGTCGGTGAAGGGCGTCAGCTTCGCCGACAGGCTGCGGATCGCCGCCTCGCGGTCGTCACCGCTCTGCCCGGCGTCCGCCAGCAGGGCGTCGTAGCCGGGTCCGAGATTGGCGTCCAGCAGCCGGGCCAGGCCGAACAGCTTTTCGGTCTTCTCCTGCACCAGGGCCTGCCGCCCCTCGCGCTCCAGCAGATAGCCGGTGAGCGAGATCGGCAGGAACACCACGGCCAGCGAGACCAGAAGCAGCTTCCCCCGCAGCGTGTTCGGCAGATAGCCGCGCAACCACTCGACCGACCGCATGACGCCCACTCCCTCCGGCGGGCGTCGCTCGGCGCCGCCCGGCCCTGCGGCCATAGCAGATTCGCCCTGGACCGGACACGGCAAAGCGGAGTGGGGCCGCCATGCGCGGCGGGCATTGCGCGGGACGCCTCCTGCGCGGAAGGCTGCCCCGGCGGCCCGCGGCGAAGGTCAGACGCCGTCGGCCACCACGGCAGCCTCCTGGATGCGCTTCATGCCCAGCAGCTTCAGCACATAGCGCTCGTACATCGGGGCGCTGACGCCCTTGCGGACCTTGCGCAGGAAGTAGCGCTCGAACCCGACCTTGGCGAGATGCACCCAGCGCCCGTGCGAGGACCAGTTGACGTTGCGCGGCGGGATCTGCGGCATGGCGGCGAAGGCGACGCCGCTGTCGCCGAAATCGGCGAGGCACAGCGCGTTCCAGGTCGGCTCCTCCGTCGGTTCGCGGCCGTCCAGCAGGGAGCGGATGTTGTGCGCCGTGGCGGTCACCATCGTCTCGATCATGTAGCCGGTCTTCGGCACGCCCACCGGCACCGGGGTCTTGCCCACCGGCGGAATGGCGATGCAGACACCGACGCCGAAGATGTTGCGGTAGGTCGGATTGCGCTGGTGCTTGTCGGTCAGGACGAAGCCGCGCGGATTGACCAGCCCGTCCACGCCCCGCAGCGCGCCGATGCCGCGGAACGCCGGCAGCATCATGGTCAGACGGCTGTCGATGACATGCTTCGCCTTTTCCTGGCCATCCTCCCCCATCTCCGTGACATGGACGGCGGCGGGCTCGAACCGGTCGGTGCGGGCATTGACGATCCACTTGATATGCCGCTCGCGCAGGGCGGATTCCAGAAGGCCCTTGGTGTCCCCCACCCCGTCGAGACCGAGATGCCCGACATAGGGTTCGGAGGTGACGAAGGTGATCGGAACCTTGTGCCGGATCTTGCGGCGGCGCAGGTCGGCATCGACGATCATCGCGAACTCATAGGCCGGACCGAAACAGGAGGCGCCCTGGACCGCGCCGATCACCAGCGGGCCGGGATCGCGGCAGAACGCCTCCCACCGCCGCGCCGCCTCCACCGCGTGGTCGACATGGCAGATCGAGATGGTGTTGGCCTGCGGGCCGAACCCCTCGATCTCGTCGAAGGCGAGCTCGGGACCGGTGGCGATGACGAGTTGGTCATACTCGATCCGGCTGCCGTCGTTCAGTTCCAGCGCATTGGCTTCGGGCACCACGCGCCGGCAGCCGACGGTGCGGAAATCCACCCCCTTGCGCCCCAGGGGACCGGCAAGGGGGATCGTGATGTCTTCCCGCTTGCGCCATCCCACTGCGACCCAGGGGTTGGACGGGACGAAATGGAAATGGTCGACGTTGGAGACGACGGTGACCCGATCCTCCGGCCGTGCCAGATCCTTCATTTCGTATGCCATCGGAATGCCGCCGATGCCTGCCCCAAGAATGACGATATGCGCCATGACTGTTTCCTCTTCTGAACCGCGCCCGCTCCCCGGTCGCCCGGCAGCCCCCGCATTGGCCGGCGGACACCGTGATGCCCCGGTCGGGTCGACCCCGGATTGTCCGGAACGGCGCCCCGTCCTCCGCCACCGTCCGTTGGGCTGATAAATTAGATTATTCTAATGATAGGCGCAAGACAGGAGTCCGGGTCCACCACCAATGGGCACCGATTGCTGGCCCGGAGCTCACGTTAGCCGGCGCGGGTCGCCTCCAGCCCGTCCCGCTCGGCACGCAGAGCAGTAAGCTTGGCCTCCAGCTTGGCGATCTTCCTGGCGAGCTTGCGCAGACGCTTGGCCTCGTCCTTCCGCTTCCGCTGCGGCGGGCCGGTGACCCCGGCCGTGCGGATGCGGTCATTGATTGCGGCCCGGACGTCCTCCGGCAGGCGCTTCCAGCCCTTCACCTCCGCCCGTGTCCGCCGGCAGCCGAGGCAGGTCCCGGCTGCGTCGAACCGGCAAAGCTTGATACAGGGGTTCCGCGTGTCGGGCATCGCCGCCGCGCGCGGCGGGCCCGCCTCGACGGCCCCGCTGCCGGCCGCCGCCGGCATGGTCTTCAACGTCATCGCGCCATCGCTCTCCGATCGGGCTCTCGCGCAGAAAGGTGGAAACGGCGGATCGGGAGCGCAACAGTCTCGCGAATGATTTTTATTCGCGGATCCAGATCGCCCTGAACGCCCTGGCCGGACACCGGCGCCTTATGCTTTGCTAGGAAAACGGAATGTCTTCCTGCGGCCGGTGTTGAGGGACGAAAACCGCCACACGGGACGAAGGGGGAGACGATGCAGGAAGCGTCCTCGCCGGGGCCGGCCGCCATCCGCAAGATCACCTGGCGGCTGATCCCCTTTCTCGGTCTGATCTACCTGATCGCGTACATCGACCGCCAGAACGTCAGCTACGCGAAGCTGCAGATGGTCGGCGACCTCGGGCTCAGCGAATACGCCTACGGGCTCGGCGCCTCGCTGTTCTTCATCGGCTATTTCCTGTTCGAGGTGCCGAGCAACGTCGTGCTGGAGAAGGTCGGGGCGCGGCTGTGGTTCACGCGCATCATCCTGTCCTGGGGGTTGGTCACCATCGCGCTTGCCTTCACGCAGAGCACGGCGATGTTCTACATCCTGCGCTTCCTGCTCGGCGCCTGCGAGGCCGGCTTCTTCCCCGGCGTGCTCTATGTCCTGACGATCTGGTTTCCGTTCGAGCACCGGGCGCGGATGGTCGGGTCCTTCATGATCTTCAGCGCCGTCGCCAACGCCATCGGCGCGCCGATCGGCGGTGCGCTGCTCGATCTGGACGGGGCGCTCGGCCTGCGCGGGTGGCAGTGGGTGTTCGTGGTCACCGGGATTCCGGCGGTGCTGATGGGGGTGGTCACCCTGCTGTACCTGGAGGACCGGCCGGAGACCGCCCGGTTCCTGTCCGACGAGGAACGGCGCTGGCTGAGCCAGACCCTGGCCAAGGAGGACCGCGACATGCGCAAGACGGTCCACGCCAATCCCTTCAGCGCCCTGCTCGACCGGCGGGTCATTCTGATGTCGGCCTACTACATCGCCTTTCCGCTCGCCGCCTACGGGCTCAGCTATTGGCTGCCGACCATCGTGCAGGGCTTCGGCGTGTCGAACACCGCCAATGGCTTCATCAACATCATCCCCTGGGTGATCGTGGCGGTGGCCCTGCGCGTCGTGCCGGCCATGGCGGCGAAGTCCGGCACCCAGACCCCCTACATCGTCGGCCCGGCGCTGTTCGGGGCAGCCTGTCTCGTCCTCAGCGTCTATGTGCCGGGCAGTGCCGTGAAGTTCGCCTTCCTGTGCGGGGCGGCAGCCGGCATCTTCTCCGCCCAGCCGGTGATGTGGAGCCTGCCGTCGAGCTTCCTGACCGGCGCCTCGGCCGCAGCCGGCCTGGCGGCGATCAACTCGGTGGGCAATCTCGGCGGCTTCATCGCGCAGAACGTCGTCCCCTGGATCCGCGACGAAACCGGCAGCACCATCGCGCCCATGCTGTTCCTCGCCGCCTGCCTGACGGTGGGCGCGCTGATGACCTTCCCGGTACAGGCGGTGATCCGCCGCCACCGCGAGGCCGGCATGATCGCGCCGCCGCCACGCAGGGCCAGCCTGTCGCATTGAGCGGGGCCGGGAACCGAGGCGAGGGTCGACGGGGCCGGCCGCTCAGCCCTGCGCCCGCCGGCGCTCCCGCGCGATGATGTAGAGGCCGGCGGCGGTGATCATCGCCGCGCCGGCCAGCGTCGTGCCGCTCGGCATCTCCTGGAAGACGAACATCCCGAACATCATGGCCCAGACGAGGTTCGTGTAGTTGAAGGGCGCCACGGTGGAAGCCTGGGCGGCGAGGAAGGCGCGGATGATGCAATAGTGGCTGAAGGCGCCCATCACCCCCAGCATGACCATCATCGCCCCGTGCAGCGGCGTCGGCGTCACCCACTGGAAGGGCAGCAGGGCGCTCAGAACCGCCGTCCCGACGATGCCGGTGAAGAAGAAGGTGGTCGGCGCCGGGTCCGCTCCCTTCAGCAGGCGCGTGGCGATCTGGTAGCAGGCGCTGGTGGTGGCGGCGACGAAGGGCAGCAGATAGATCCACTGCAAGTCCAGCGTGCCCACTCCGACGCCCGGCCCAATGATGGTCAGGGCGCCGGCCAGCCCGACCATCACCGCCACCCAGCGCCGCCAGCCCACCCGCTCATGCAGGATGGGAACGGACAGTGCGGTGATGATCACCGGGATCACCGTCATGATCGCGGAGAAATCGACGAAGGGCAGGTACTTCAGGCAGACCGTGCTCATCAGCGTCAAGGCGCAGAGCAGGCCCGAGCGCAGGAGCTGCAGGCCCGGCCGGGCGGAGCGGAACAGGGCCGGGTTGTGCCATCCGATCAGCAGGATCGCCACGATCAGATGGACCGTGAAGCGGCCCCAGGCGACCTCGATCACCGGGTAGCTGCGGGTCAGCACGCGGGTGGTGGCGTCCTGCGTCACGAACACCAGATTGGCCAGGACCATCCAGGCGATTCCCGCCATCGGCGACGATGCGGACTCCGCCGTGACCCGGCCCGCCGTGCCGCTTACGCTGCTGCTCGTCATCCCCGCTCTCTACCCCGTCCCCTGCCGTACCCGGCTGGTCCGGGTCCCTTACACGGTAGCAGGTACCGGCAGCGGCAGTAGGGCGGAGTGGCGGGATCAGCCATGCCCTTAGCGCACCAACCTTTTTTGGACAGACGCCGTCAGGCGGCGGTCCGGCGGACCACCAGATCGGGCTGGACGAGGTCGACCGTGCGGCGCGCCGGCGCGCCCTCATAGATCTCCAGCAGCATCGCCATCAGCTTCCCGATCTGCAGATCCAGGTTCGGCCGCACCGTGCTGAGTCCGAAGGCCGGCCAGCCGGCCATCGGGATGTCGTCGAAGCCGAGGATCGCCACATCCTCCGGCACGCGCAGCCGGAAGGTGGCTGCGGCCTGCAGCGCGCCGAGCGCCATGATGTCGTTGAAGCAGAACAGCGCGTCCGGCGGCTCCGGGGCTGAGAACAGCCGCGTCGCGGCCTGATAGCCGCCCTCGAAGCCGTTGTCCTGCGCCACCCCCTCCAGCACCGGCAGGCCAGCCGCCTCCAGCGCCGCCGCGAAGCCAGCCCGGCGCCGGCGGTTGGCGTCGGTCGCCGCCGCCTTGGTGATGTAGGCGATCCGCCGCCGCCCGCTCTGCACCAGGAAGCGCCCGCCCATCCGGCCGCCCATCTCGTTGTCGCAGGCCACGCCGCCCAGCCCGCCGCCCTGCCGGCCGAACTGGAAGACCGGCGTGTCCAGCCCGCGAAGCTGCTCGACCACATGGTCGGACACCGTGCCCCCCAGCACGACGATGGCGTCCGCCTGATAGTCGAGCGCATGCATGGTCGAGCCGGTGAGGTCGTGCTGCCGCGTTTCGGGAATGACGAGGGCCCGCTTGTCCGCCTCGGCGATGGCGAGCAGCAGCTTCTTCAGGACGAGGTCGATGTAGGGATTGTCGATCTCCGCCAGCAGCAGGGCGATCAGCCCGGTGTTCTGTCCGGTGAGCGAGCGGGCAATGGCGTTGGGCCGGTAGCCCAGCGTCTGCGACGCCGCCATGATGCGCCTGCGGGTCTCCTCCGACACCTGGCCGTCGCCGAAGCAGCGCGACACCGCCGAGCGCGACACCCCCGCCAGATCCGCGACCTGCTGAGCGGTCACCCGCGATCCCATCGTCCCATCCTTCCCCCGCTCCGGCCGCATCCGCCGGTCGCCGATCCTGGACCGGGAGCGCGCGCAAGGGCAAGGCGGCTCTGGCGACCGACGGGACGCGGTTATTGCACGCGCGTGCAGTCCTGTTGTCAATGAAGCGCCGATCCTGCCGCTCCGGATCGCAGCCCGTCGCTCTGCCCGCTCACGCTCCCCGCAAGCTTCGTTGATGATGCGGCGCACCATCGGGATTTTCGCCGGATTCCCCCTCGGCGGCAGTTGACACTGCTTCGCCGCTCCAATAGCTTGGTCAACGAATGAACGCGCGTGCAGTCCGGCCGCTGGTCCAGGCCCGTCAGCCGCCGTCGTTCCAGACCTCCCCGCCGCCCTGCGGCGTCGGGGCAACAACGGATTTCTCGGGAGGAGGCCCCATGCTTCGTCACACCCGCCGCCGTCTGGCGGACCATCTGCGCCCGGCCCTGCTGTCCGCCGCCGCCCTGTCGGCGCTCGCCGTCTCGGCCGGGGCCGCGCCGGCGTCCGCGGCCGAGGTGGTGGTCTACTGCTCGGTGAACGAGGACTGGTGCCGCGAGGCGGTGACCTCCTTCGAGCGGCAGACCGGCATCAAGGTGCTGATGACCCGCAAGAGCTCCGGCGAGGTCTATGCCCAGCTCCGGGCGGAGAAGGACAACCCGAAGGCCGACGTCTGGTTCGGCGGGTCCGGCGATCCGCATCTCCAGGCGGCCGAGGAGGGGCTGACCGAGAAGTACCAGTCGACCAAGCTGGAGGATCTCTATCCCTGGGCCGTCAAGCAGGCCGAGGTCTCGGGATACCGCACGGTCGGCATCTACATGGGCGCCCTGGGATTCGGCTACAACAAGGACCTGCTGGCCCAGCGCAAGCTGACCCCGCCGGCCTGCTGGTCCGACCTCGTCAAGAAGGATTTCGCCGACGAGATCCAGGTGGCCGACCCCAACTCCTCGGGCACCGCCTACACGATGCTGGCGACCATGGTGCAGTTGATGGGCGAGGATGCCGCCTTCGACTACCTGAAGAAGCTGCACCGCAACGTCAACCAGTACACCAAGTCCGGCGCCGCGCCCGCCAAGGCGGCGGCCCAGGGCGAGACCATGACGGCCATCGCCTTCCAGCACGACCTGCTGGTGGAGGCCAAGGCCGGCGCACCGGTCGCCATCGTCGCCCCCTGCGAGGGGACCGGCTATGAGATCGGCTCGATGAGCCTCGTCAAGGGCGCCCGCAACCCGGAAACCGCCAAGGCCTTCTACGAGTGGGCGCTGACGCCGGACGCCCAGGCCCTGGGGGCCAAGGCCCGGAACTACCAGATCCCCAGCAACAGCGGCGCGGCGATCCCGCCGGAATCGCCGCGCGTCGACAAGATGAAGCTGATCGCCTACGACTTCGCCCGCTACGGCTCCAGCGCCGAACGCACCCGCCTGCTCGCCAAGTGGGACCGCGACGTCAAGTCCATGTCCCGCTAGGCGCCGCGTCATGCAACGAACCATTCTCTTCTGGCTGGCGGCGGGATGGGTATCCGTCCTGCTGCTGCCCTGGCACATGGGGGGCGGGATGCCGGCCCTCTGGCAAGGCATCATGGACGGCCGCCCCTGGCTGCTGCCGCTCGCCCTGCCCTTGCTGGCCGCCGCCGGCGGGCTTGCGGGGCGCGGCGCGGCGGGTCCGACGCAGGCGCGCTGGCTGACCGCGGCCGGCGCCGGCGGGCTCGCCTGGACGGTCCTGCAGGGCTTCGCGATCGCGCAGCCGGGCTTCGGCCCCGGCGCCGCGGTCTATGCGATCGCCTGCGTCGGGCTGGGCGCCCAGGGCCTCGCCATGCGCGGCTGGTGCAAGGGCGACGCCTTCATCGTCGCGGCGATCGGGCTGGTGCTCGGCTCCATTGCGCTGTTCGTCGGTTTCCCGGTCGTCAAGATCCTGCTGTCGGCCCTCTATGACGGCGGCGGGCAGCTCTCGCTCTCCGGCCTCGCCGCCCGGCTGACCGACGAGAGCGTCTGGGGCGTCGGCTGCGTTACCGGCAGCGGCAGCGTCTGCGGTGTGGCCTGGAACACGCTGGCGCTCGCCGCCGTCGTCGCCACGCTGACCACCGGCACCGGGCTCGCCTTCGCGCTGATCGCCGTGCGGACCGGCTTCCGCTTCAAGGCCGGACTGCGGCTGGTCTCCATCCTGCCGGTCATCACCCCGCCCTTCGTGATCGGCCTCGCCATCATCCTGCTGTTCGGCCGGGCCGGCGTGGTGACCGAGCTGATGACGACCCTGTTCGGCCTGCCGCGCTCGCGCTGGATCTACGGGCTGCCGGGCGTCGCGATGGCGCAGGTCCTCGCCTTCACGCCCATCGCCTTCCTGGTCCTGGTCGGCGTTCTGCAGGGTGTCAGCCCGACGCTGGAGGAAGCGTCGCAGACGCTGCGGGCGAAGCCCTGGGTGACCTTCCGCACGGTGACCCTGCCGCTGATCCGCCCCGGCCTCGCCAACGCCTTCCTGATCTCCTTCATCGAAAGCCTGGCCGACTTCGGCAACCCGCTGGTCCTCGGCGGCAATTTCGAGGTGCTGTCCACCAAGATCTTCTTTGCCGTGGTCGGCGCCGCGCACGACCAGGGCAAGGCCGCCGCCCTGGCCATCATCCTGCTGTCCTTCACCCTGTCGGCCTTCCTGGCGCAGCGGCTGTGGCTCGGCCGCCGCTCCTACACGACGGTGTCGGGCAAGGGCGACGCCGGCCTGCCCAGCCCGCTGCCGCGCGCCGTCACGGCGGTCGCCGCGACCGTCGCGGTGGCCTGGACGGCGCTGACGGTGCTGGTCTACGGCACCATCCTGGCCGGCGGCTTCGTCAAGAGCCTTGGGCGCGACAACACGCCGACCCTGCTCCACTACCAGACCGCCTTCGGGATCGAGAGCGGACCCAACGGCTGGTGGTTCAGCGGCTCCGCCTGGGATTCGCTGTTCACCACGCTCGGCGTCTCGCTGGCCGCCATGCCGCTGACCGCCGCGCTGGGCCTGCTGACCGCCTATCTGCTGGTGCGCCAGCGCTTCGCCGGCCGCGGCGCCTTCGAGTTCCTGACGATGCTGAGCTTCGCCATCCCCGGCACGGTGATCGGCGTCAGCTACATCCTCGCCTTCAACGCGCCGCCGATCGAGCTGACGGGGACCGGCCTGATCCTGATCATCGCCTTCGTCTTCCGCAACATGCCCGTCGGCATCCGTGCCGGCATCGCCACGCTGAGCCAGATCGACAAGAGCCTGGACGAGGCCTCGCTGACGCTGGGGGCGCGGTCCTTCACCACGCTGCGGCGGGTGATCCTGCCGCTGCTGCGGCCGGCGATCGTCACCGCCATGGTCTACAGCTTCGTGCGCGCCATCACCAGCGTCAGCGCGGTCATCTTCCTGGTGACGGCCAAGTACAACCTCGCCACCGCCTACATCGTCGGGCGGACGGAGGTTGGTGAATACGGCCTCGCCATCGCCTATTCCTCGGTGCTCATCGTCATCATGGTGCTGGCCCTGCTGGCCATCCAGGCGCTGGTCGGCGAACGCCGGCTCGGCCGCCGCCAGACCGCCGCCGCCCCCGCCCGCACCCCTGCCACGAAGGTCAACGCATGACCCACTTCTCCCCGATCCCCCCGACCGCGGCCCCTGCCGCCGCCAGCGCGCGGCCGGCCGTGGAGTTCCGTTCGGTCTGCAAGCGCTACGGGTCCTTCACCGCGGTCGGCGGCGTCAGCTTCGCCATCGAGACCGGCACCCTGGTCACCCTCCTCGGCCCGTCCGGCTGCGGCAAGACCACGACGCTGCGCATGATCGCCGGGCTGGAGCAGGCGTCCTCCGGCAGCATCCTGATCGGCGGCGAGGACGTGACCGGCCGCTCTGCCGCGGAGCGCGACGTCAGCATGGTCTTCCAGAGCTACGCGCTGTTCCCCCACATGTCGATCCTCGACAATGTCGCCTACGGGCTGGTGGTCGGCGGTATGCCGAAGCGGCAGGCCGCCGAGGCGGCGCGCGCGAAGCTCGAGCTCGTCGGGCTTGCCGGGCTGGAGAAGCGGCTGCCGAGCGAGCTCTCTGGCGGCCAGCAGCAGCGCGTCGCGGTTGCCCGCGCCATTGTGCTGGAGCCGCGCGTCCTGCTGTTCGACGAGCCGCTGTCCAACCTCGACGCCAAGATGCGCCGCCGCGTGCGCGAGGACATCCGCCAGCTCCAGCAGAGCCTGAAGCTGACCGTCGTCTACGTCACCCACGACCAGGAGGAGGCGCTGGCAGTCTCCGACCGCATCATCGTCATGTCCGGCGGCGAGATCGCCCAGGACGGCAGCCCGCGCGACCTCTACGAGCGGCCGGCCAGCCGCTTCATCGCCGACTTCATCGGCGACGCCAACATCGTCCCGGCCGTGCTGGACGGGCGCGACGGGGAGATCGGCCGCTTCCGCGTCGGCACCGCCGCCCTCGCCCTGCCCCACCGCGGCGTGTCGGGCGGCATCGTCGACCTCGCCGTGCGGCCCAACGCCATCCGGCTGAGCGGCGGCACGTCGTCCGAGGGCGTGCCCGGCTGCATCCGCTACGCCGCCTATCTCGGCGACCACATGGAATACGAGGTCGCGGTGACCCTCGGCGGCAAGGAGATGATGCTGTTCGCCGCCATCCCCGACGTCGAGGCGCCCTTCGCGGTCGGCGACGCCGTCACCGTCGGCTTCGCCCCGCAGGGCGTCACCGCCATCCCGGCCTGATCCGCTCCCTTTCCCCATCCCGTCAGCGCAGCGGAACCCCTTCCGCCGCGCACACCCCCGACTTGTCCGGACCGGCCCCGCGCCGGCGTCCGGTGGAGCATCCCCATGACCGATTTCGACGCCCGCCTCCGCCTCGCCATCGACATCGCCGTCGAGGCGGGCACCCTCGCCCGCTCCATGCGCCAGGGGCTGGGAGTGATCGAGAGCAAGAGCAGCATCGACTTCTGCACCGCCGCCGACCTCGCCGTCGAGGAGCTGGTGCGGCGGCGCATCGGCGAGGCCTTCGGCGATCCGGTGATCGGCGAGGAGACCGGCGGCGCGCCGGCCGAGCTGGTCTGGGTGGTCGATCCCATCGACGGGACCACCAACTACATCCACGGCACCGCCAACTGGTGCGTCTCGTTGGCGCTGGTCCATCGCGGCGCCGTCGAGATCGGCGTGATCCACGCCCCGGACCTCGACCGGCTCTTCGTCGCCCGGCGCGGCCATGGCGCGATGATGAACGGCCGGCCGTTGCGCACCAGCGGGCTGCGCCACGGCGGCGGCGCGGTGGTCGAGGTCGGCTGGTCGGCGCGGCGGCCGCTGTCGCTCAGCCTCGACCTCATCACGCAGATGGTCGCCGACGACATCGAATTCCGCCGCTGCGGTTCGGGCGCCATGGGTCTGGCGACTGTCGCCGCCGGCCTCAGCGACGGCTATGTCGAGCTTCACATCAATGCCTGGGATGCGCTGGCCGGACTTCTGCTGGTCCGCGAGGCGGGCGGCTGGACGAACGATTTCCTGGCCGGCGAGGGACTGACCCGCGGCAACGTCGTCGTCGCCTGCACGGAGGAACTGACCGGGCGCCTGCTGGCCCTGGGACCGCTGCGCGGTATCGACTGACCGGCCGCTTCGGCGCAGGATCATCCTTCAACGGAGGTGGATATGGGACCGAAATCCGGGTTGCCGGCGGCTGCCCTCGCCGCGGCCATTCTGGGCGGGACGCTTCTGGGACCGGCGCCGGCTGCCGCCGATGCCGATCAGGTGGAGAAGGCCGTGCTGTTCAGCCGGCACGGCGTCCGGCCACCGACCGAGACGCACAAGGTCGTCCCGCTGTCGACCCGGCCCTGGCCGTCCTGGCCGGTGCCGGACGGGCACCTGACGCCGCACGGCAAGGCCGGCGCGGTGCGGATGGGCGAGTATTACCGCCAGCGCTTCGCCCGTGAAGGGCTGCTGCCGTCCTCCGGCTGCCCCGCCCAGGGGGAGATCTTCGCCTGGGCCAACACCGACCAGCGCACCCGCGAGACCGGAAACGGCATCCTGGAGGGGCTCTATCCCGGCTGCGGCCTGACCGCAGGCTCCAAGTCCCCTCCACCGGCGCACGCGACACGCTCTTCGCCCCCATTGCCCGCGGCTTGGCGCCGCTGGACCATGAGGCGGCGCGGCAGGGCATGCTGCGGGCAATGGGCGGCAGCCTCGACGCTTACAAGGCGCGGCTGGCCCCCCTGTTCGCCAGACTCGACGCCGTCCTTCCCGGCCCGCGGCCGGAGACCTGCCGCGAGGCCGGGCTGGCGGAGGGCTGCCACCTCATCGACCTGCCCTGGGAGATCGACGACCGCAAGGACAAGGGCCGCAACATCGGGCTGAAGGGGCCGCTCGACCTCGCCTCGACCATCGTGGAGACCTTTCGCCTCGAATACATGGAGGGCATGGCGCCGGAGGAGGTCGGCTGGGGCCGCGTGGCGGCGGCCGAGGTCCGCGACCTGATGGCCCTGCGCATGGCGAAGTACGACGCGGTCGAGCATGTGCCCTACATCGCGCGGCGCGGCGGCTCCTTCCTGCTGCAGCAGATCGTCGCCGCGTTGAACGAGGGGGTGGACGCCGCCGCGGCCGGCGCCGGCCCGCCGCCCGCCCGGCTGACCCTGCTGGTCGGCCACGACACCAACATCGCCCACATGCGCGCGGTCATGGAGGTGACCTGGACCATTCCGGGCACCCAGCCCAACGACTCCTCGCCGACCGGCGCCTTGCTGTTCGAGCGGCTGCGCGACCCCGCCAGCGGCAAGCGCTATGTCCGGACCTCCTTCGTGGCGCCGACCGCGGATCAGGTGCGGAGCCTGGCTCCCCTCATCGGCGAAGCCGGGCCGGGAGAGTCGCCGCTCGACCTGCCGGGCTGCACCGACCGCCGCGGACCCGGCACCTGCGAGCTGTCGCAGTTCACCGCCCTGGTGGCGGCCCGCCTCGACCCGACGGCCATCGGCAGTCCCGACTACACCCCGTGACGGCAGGACGAAGGCGCCGCGGCATGCGTTGCGGCGTCTGGTTCGGAATCATCGATGGGAGATGATGGTGGAAGGGGCTGGATTCGAACCAGCGTACGCTGACGCGGGCAGATTTACAGTCTGCTGCCTTTAACCACTCGGCCACCCTTCCAAAGGGGCGCAGAGGAGTAGCCGGTCCGCCGGGATGCCGTCAAGTCCCAGCGTGACCTGCACCGTGCGATTTCGCCGAAAATCCTGTCCACGCCGGGACGGAATGCGGCGGCCTTCTCCTGGTCCGGCCGGATAGAAATCCAGCAGGACTACCACCTGAAGTCGTGTTTCGTGAGAGTCATCGCTCAAAGTTGGCTGACGGCCCTCGCCATCGATCAGCAGAGAACTCGCTTTCTCCCGTCAAGGCAACGATTAAAAAGGCTTCTTTTCCAACGGCATCCGCCGAGGACCATTTCATAACGTCACACTCCACAAATACTCGTCTTACACCCGCAAGATTGCAGTCTGACAATGTTGGCAGCCGCCTTATCGACAATGGGTCTTCAGAGACGAAGGCCGTGAACAAGGAGGGCGCCATGGGGACGACCATCGCCGCCAACATCGATCTCCCAACCTTCCCCCTCGACAGCGTCGCGAGCGACCGCAGACCGGCAGGACCGCAAGTCGCCCGGACCCTGACGGGCACCGCAAGGGCAGACACCCTGACCGGCGGGCCGGGGGCCGACCGCATCTCCGGCAACGATGGCGACGACCTGATCTCCGGCCTTGGCGGGCCGGACAGGCTCTACGGCGACCAGGGCAACGATACGATCCGGGCCGGGACCGGCAACGACGCCGTCTATGGCGGCATGGGTAACGACACCCTCTTTGCCGGCGACGATCCGGCGCCCGATACGCTGGTCGGTGGCACGGGCAACGACAGCTTCTGGGTGAACGGACCGGAGGACCTCGTCGTCGAGGCGGCCGGCGGGGGCATCGACACGGTCATCGCCAAGTACGGCTGGGCGCTCGGCAACGCCCTGGAACACCTGACCCTGCAGGAAAAAGGATCGTCCGCCAATGGCGACGCCATCGGCAACGGCCTCGACAACCGGCTGACCGGGAACGCCGGAAACAACCGGATCGACGGGCGCGATGGCGCCGATCTCACGCTCGGCCGCGGCGGCAACGACATCCTGTGGGCCGGAGCCGGCAACGATACGATGTACGGCGGCACGGGCAACGACCTGATGGGTGGTGGGATCGGAATCGACAGCCTGTTCGGCGGAACCGGGAACGACACGCTCTATGCCGGCGACGATACGGTGGCGGATACCCTGACGGGCGGGACAGGTGACGACGTCTACTGGATCAACGGCTCAGACAGCGTCCTGGTCCCCTCCGACTTCATCCTCGAGAACCCCGGGGAGGGCACCGATACGGTCTTCGTCAAGGGTACCTACGGCATGGCCAACAACATCGAGAACGTGACGGTACAGACCGGCACGGGCGGTGGCCTCATATGGGGAAACGAGCAGCCCAATCTCTTCATCGGCAACGAGTCCGGCAACGGCGTCAACAGTTTCGGCGGTGACGACACGCTTCTCGGCCTGGAGGGTGACGATTCTCTCAACGGCGCGGCGGGCGATGACCTTATGGTCGGGGGTGCGGGCAACGACTATCTCGGCCCCTTCGGCATGGACAGCGCCTACAGCACGCCCATCGGCCGGGATACGATGATCGGCGGCAAGGGTGACGACGGAATGAATGCCGGCGGAGCGCCGTCACGTCATCCCTGGATCAACTATGCCGACGAGCCCGACCTGATCCTGTTCGGTCGAGAGGAGAAGGGCGGCTTCGGCAACGACCGGATCATTGGCTTCGACGAGTCGAAGGATCTCATGGTTTTCATTGGCTATTCGGCGGAGGATCTTACCGCTCCCGTCGAACTGACCGACCTGAAACCCTACATCGACGGAGCGACCTCCTGGACCGCCGATTTCTCCTTCAAGGACGGCTCGACCGTCCACGTCACCGGCTACGCCCAGGGCATGCCCTCCCTCAACGAAGGCAGCGACTATGTCTTCTCGGACCCGGTGACGCCCGGAGCCTTCGCCGATGCCGATCCCGGCCGGCAGGTCCAGGCGCTGGCGGCCTCCCTGCCGACGCGGTCGGTGTAACCGCCGCCGCGCCGGCCGGGAATGGGACCTGCGTGAAATCGGCCCTTGTTTCGCCTGCGAACAGCCGACCAAATGGGGGCGGACCCATCGTCCAGCGGCGGCGGTGGTGCGTCGGGAACCCAGGACATGAACGACTCTCACAAGGATCCCTTTTCCGCTGCGGCGTCCTTCAACGCCGGCGTCTACGGGACCAGCATCCGCCCGGTGAAGGCGGCCCCCCTGCTCGAAGCAGTCCGCCTGCTGCTCCAGGCGGCCGGCAGCGACACCGAAGAAGCGCGGATCGTCGCCGACCATCTGGTCGAGGCCAACCTCCGCGGGCATGACAGCCACGGCGTCGGCATGCTGTCGATGTACATGCCGGCCATCGAGGCCGGGCTGCTGCGGCCCAACCAGCACGCCGCGGTGATCGGCCGGTCGGGAGCCTTCCTGTCCGTCGCCGGCGGCCATGGCTATGGTCAGGTCATCGCCCGGGAAGCGATGGACCTCGCCATCGAGCAGGCGCAGCGGGAGGGGCTGGTGGCGCTGTCGCTGCGCGACACCCACCATATCGGCCGCGTCGGCTCCTACGGCGAACAGTGCAGCCGCGCCGGGCTGGTGTGCATCGCCTTCGTCAATGTCGCCAGCCGTCCGATGGTGGCGCCGCATGACGGAATCCAGGCGCGGCTGGGCACCAACCCGATCTGCATCGCCGTGCCGGCCACGCAGGCCACGCCCGCCCTCATCCTCGACTTCGCGACGAGCGCAGTCGCGGTCGGCAAATGCCGGGTCGCCATGGGCAAGGGACAGGAGATGGCGCCCGGCCTGCTGATCGACGCCGAAGGGAACGGCACGCGCGACCCGAAGGTGATGTTCAGCGATCCCTACGGCGCGCTGCTGCCGCTCGGCGGGCACAAGGGGTTCGGCCTCGCGCTGATGTGCGACGTGCTGGCCGGGGCGCTGGCGTCCGCCATGCCCGGCACGCCGACGCACCAGAGCGCCGAGCGCATCATGAACAACATGTTCGCCATCGTCATCGACCCGGCGCGCGGCGGGAACGCCGGCTGGGCCGCCGACCTGGACGATCTGGTCGCCTATGTCCGCGACACCCCGGCGGCCGCCGGCGTGGACGCCATACGGATGCCGGGTGAGCCGGAGATCCGCACCCGCGAGAAGCGGCTGGCCGAGGGCATTCCCCTCGACGGCGCGACGCTGGCCATGCTGACCGGCCTCGGCCAGGAGCGTGGGGTCGCGGAGGTCGCCACCCTGCTGGCCTGAGCGGGTGCCACGGGACGCGCCGGGGCGGCGGGCGCCGTCGGCCGTCCCTTCGCGCGGGGGGCCGGCCTAGGGCAGGGCCTTCTCCGCCGCCGCGTGCGCCGCGGCGAACTGGTCGCTGAGAAAGCTGCTGACGTCGCGGCAGATGTCGGCGACCTGCCGGGCTCCGGCGACATAGTCGATGCTGCGCTCGATCGTCCAGGAGGCCGGACGCTCGACCGCCAGCGCGCGCAGAATCGAGATCTGCTCGCCCATCTTGATCCGCTTCGCCCCGTCGCACGCCTCGGCGAGCCGCCGGGCCTGGGCGGCCTTGCGCTCCTTGATCGGCAGGACGCCGATCTCAGCCGGATCGGTCACCGCTTCGACCAGCGCCGCGATGGAGCTGCCGAACTGCTCGCGGATCGTCGCCAGGGTCGCGTGCCCGTCCTCGACCACGTCGTGCAGCCAGGCGGCGGCGACCTCTTCCGGCGTGCCCCCTGCCCTGGCCACCAGGTCGGCGGTCTCGCTGAGATGCGTCACGAACGGGGTGCGCGACGAATCCGGACGATAGATGCCCTCGTAAATCCCCGCCGCATACCGGAGCGCGGCCGTCACAATATTCGCATCGGTCATGCGATCTCTCCACTGTGTGGCCGCCCGCAGGGGCTGCTGCGGAGGCCGTTCGTCCGACACCTTATCCCTGTTGGCGCGCCGATCGACTGCCATGGATCAAACGCGACGATGCGTCTCAGTTGGTTTCCCTTACTGTTTGTGACGCCGGCCGGACAAACCGGAGCGGACAAACGAAAAAGGACGGCACCGGCCGTCCTTTTTCGTTCCGTCATGCGCCGCGGGTCTTCATCGCGGTGCCAGCACCATGACCATCATGCGGCCTTCCATGCGCGGCATCTGCTCGACCTTCGCCATGTCCTGGAGCTGGTCGCGCACCCGGATCAGAACGTCCATGCCAAGGTTCTGGTGCGCCATTTCGCGTCCGCGGAACCGCATGGTCAGCTTGATCTTGTCCCCTTCCTCCAGGAAACGGACGGCTGCGCGCATCTTCACGTCATAGTCATGGTCATCGATGTTGGGACGGAGCTTCAGCTCCTTCAACTCGATGATCTTCTGCTTCTTGCGCGCCTCGTTCGCCTTCTTCTGCTCCTCGAAACGGAACTTCCCGTAGTCGAGGATCTTGCACACCGGCGGATCGGCCTGCGGCGCGACCTCGACGAGGTCGAGTTCCGCGTCGGCCGCGGCGTCGAACGCCTGGCGCAGCGGAACGACGCCGACCATCTCGCCGTCGGCGCCGACGAGGCGGACCATGCGTGCAGTGATTTCCCGGTTGAGGCGCGGGCCTTCGCGGACCGGATCCGCGTCATACAGCTTAGCTATAGTCGATCTCCTGGATGTTGCTGCTCCACGGCTGCTTCTGGGCAGTCCTGGGAGCCGGGATGATGCCGCGGGATCGCCTGCACGGGTCAGGCGACCTTCACGCCGGCAGCCGCTTTGCGGCCACCGCGCGGCGCACGTTTCGCCGGTTTCAGGTCGCGCCGCCGCACGACCTCGGCCTGGATGGCCGGCAGCATGGCCTGCGCGGCCTGCTGCTGTTTCGCCGTGCCGTTCTGGGCCAGTCGCTCGGCATTGGAGACGAGGGTGCCGAGATCGGCATCGGTCATCGCCGGGAGCTTTTCGAGCATGTCCATGGTCATCGGGCCTTCGCGCAGTGGGGACGCCGCAACGGCGTCGGGTAGGGGGACTGTCGGGCTCGTCCGGTCGCAGCCAGCCAGCCAGCCGGCTTTCCGATAAGAAACGCGACACGGGACCGACCGGCCGGCGGAGCGGCAGTCGCCCGGGACCTCTTCCACTTCACGAGCCCACCAACCACTCCACCGAAAAAATGTCGCCTTCGATAAAGTAGGCGACTTCCAGAAAAATGCAAATTCCATGTGCCCCGCCGCCCAGAATCCGGGTCGTTTTCCCCGGTTTTGCGAAATGCACGGCGCCGGCTCCCCGCCCGTTTGGTCTGCGGAGCATCCAGCGTTCTTCGGATCGCCCCGCGCAGACGATTTCCCGGCGACTCCCGGCGCCGTCACGGCGACTCCCGGCGGGCGTGAAGCGCGCCGCGAGCCGCCGCCCGCCGGCAGGGCGTTACCGGCCGGACAGCAGCGGCCGGACCGCCATGACCGGATTCGGCGGAACCGGTCGCGTCTCCCGTAACCAAAGCTTAACGGGTTCCCGGCCGTCCGCAGGATTACAAGAAGCCCGCCCGGAGGCACGGCGCGGCGCCGGTCTCCGCTTCCTGGACAAGAAACGGGACACGGGAGCACCAACGCATGACCCTTCGTATCGCGCCCTTCGGCCTGACCCTGGCGGCGGCCACCGTCGCGCTCGTCACCGGCATGGACAGCGCCGGTGCCGCCACCAAGCTGACCGTCTACACGGCGCTGGAGAACGAGCAGCTCGCCCCCTACAAGAAGTCGTTCGAGGCCGACAACCCCGGCGTCGAGATCGAGTGGGTGCGCGACTCCACCGGCGTCATCACCGCCAAGCTGCTGGCCGAAAAGGACAATCCCCGCGCCGACGTGGTGTGGGGCGTCGCCGCCTCCAGCCTGATGATCCTCGACAAGCAGGGGATGCTTCAGCCCTACGCGCCGAAGGGCGTCGAGGCCCTGAAGCCGGCCTTCCGCGACGCCAAGGCCCCGCCGGCCTGGGTCGGCATGGATGCCTGGATGGCCGCCATCTGCTTCAACACGGTCGAGGCCGAGAAGAAGAAGCTGCCGAAGCCGACGAGCTGGGCCGACCTGCTGAAGCCGGAATACAAGGGCCAGGTGGTGATGCCGAACCCGGCCTCCTCCGGCACCGGCTTCCTCGCCGTGTCGGGCTGGCTGCAGACCATGGGCCAGGACAAGGGCTGGGCCTACATGGACAAGCTGAACGACAACGTCGCCGTCTACACCCACTCCGGCTCCAAGCCCTGCAAGATGGCGGCGGCCGGCGAATACGCCATCGGCATCTCCATCGAGTACACCGGCGCCCAGCAGAAGACCAAGGGCGCGCCGATCGACGTCATCCTGGCCTCCGAAGGGGCGGGCTGGGAGATGGAGGCGACCGCCATCGTCAAGGGCACCAAGAACCTGGGGGCCGCGCAGAAGCTGGCCGACTGGGCAGCCTCCAAGAAGGCGAGCGAGCTGTACGTCACCTTCTACCAGGTCACCGCGCACCCCGGCGTGACCAAGGACACGCCGAACTATCCCAAGGATGCCGAGGCGTCGATGATCAAGAACAACGACTTCGCCTGGGCCGCGGCCAACCGCGACGCGATCCTGGCGGAATGGGCCAAGCGCTACAACGCGAAGTCCGAACCGAAGTCGTAACGGTGATCCGGGGCCGGCCCGCACCCCGCGGACGGCCCCGCCCTCCCTTCAAGACCAGCCGCGGTGGCGCCATGACCGACCTGCCCTATCTCCGCCTGACCGACATCACCAAGCGCTACGACCGCTTCACGGCGCTGAAGGGTCTCTCGCTCGACGTCCGGCGGGGCGAGTTCGTCTGCTTCCTCGGGCCGTCCGGCTGCGGCAAGACCACCCTGCTGCGGGTCATCGCCGGGCTGGACCCGCAGACGACGGGACGGGTGGAGATCGACGGGCGGGACGTGTCGCGGCTGCCGCCCTCGGCGCGCAACTACGGCATCGTCTTCCAGTCCTACGCCCTGTTCCCCAACCTGACCGTCCACAAGAACGTCGCCTATGGCCTGTCGCTGAAGCGGGATGCGGAGCGGACGCGGGTCGAGGAACTGCTGGACCTCGTCGGGCTACCCGGCATCGGGGCGAAGTATCCGGGGCAGCTGTCCGGCGGACAGCAGCAGCGCGTGGCGCTGGCCCGGGCGCTCGCCCCCTCCCCCGGTCTCCTGCTGCTGGACGAGCCGTTGTCGGCGCTCGACGCCCGCGTGCGCATGAACCTGCGCCGCCAGATCCGCGAGCTGCACCAGCGTCTCGGCATCACCACCATCATGGTCACCCACGACCAGGAGGAGGCGCTGACCATGGCCGACCGCATCGTGGTGATGAACCACGGCGTGATCGAGCAGGTCGGCAGCCCCGACACCATCTACCGCAGCCCGGCGACGCAGTTCGTCGCCGACTTCGTCGGCTCCATGAACATGCTGCCCGGCGTGGCGGCGGACGGCGGGCTTGTCAGGCTCGGCGGGCTGGACCTGGAATGCGAGGCCGAGCTGCCGAGCGGCGCCCCCGTCACCGTCTGCCTCAGGCCGGAGGATGTGCTGGTCCGCGCCCCCGGCGGGACCAACCGGCTGGAGACGGTGATCGAAAGCCTGGAATTCCTCGGTCCGTTCCACCGGGCGCGGCTGGCCTGCGACGGGCTGGGCGGGATGCGGCTGACCGCCGACCTGTCCGCCAACCTCGTGCGCGACCTCGACCTGTCCACCGGGCGGCGGCTGGCCGTCTCGCTGCCGCGGGAGCGGCTGCGCGTGTTCGAGGCGGGCCTGTCGTGAGCGCCTTCGCGGTGAACGCCGGCCGGCCGGTCGATCGCGGGGAGGCCCGCCTGCTGGGCTCGGGGCTTGCGGCGCTGGTGCTGTTCCTGACGGTCTTCGTCCTGCTGCCGCTCGGCACGATCCTGCTACGCAGCCTGTACGACCGCGAGGACGTCTTCGTCGGGCTCGCCAACTTCCGCGCCTTCCTCGCCACGCCGGCGCTGATGGAGTCGGTGCGGACCAGCCTGACGTTGTCGCTGCTGACCACGGCCATCGTGGTGCCCCTGGCCTTCGCCTATGCCTTCGCGCTGACCCGCACGGCGATGCCGGGCAAGGGGCTGTTCAAGATCCTGGCGCAGATCCCGATCCTGGCGCCGTCTCTGCTGCCGGCCATCGCGTTGGTCTATCTGTTCGGCAACAAGGGGCTGCTGCGCGACTGGCTGCTGGGCCACTCGATCTACGGCCCCGTCGGCATCGTGATGGGCGAGGTGTTCTACACCTTCCCGCACGCCGTGATGATCCTGATCGTCGCCCTGTCGACCGCCGACGCGCGGCTCTACGAGGCGGCGGAGGCGCTGGGCGCCGGGCGTCTGCGCCGCTTCCTGACCATCACCCTGCCCGGCGCGCGCTATGGCCTGATCTCCGCCGTCTTCGTGGTGTTCACGCTGGTCATCACCGATTTCGGCGTGCCGAAGGTGATCGGCGGCTCGACCAACGTGCTGGCGACCGACGTCTACAAGCAGGTGGTCGGGCAGCAGAATTTCGGCATGGGGGCGGTCGTCGGCATGGTGCTGCTGATCCCGGCGGTGCTGGCTTTCGTCGCCGACTGGATCGGCCAGCGCCGGCAGATGGCCCTGCTGTCCGCCCGATCCGTCCCCTATGCCCCGCGCCGCCAGCCGCTTGGAGATGCGCTGGCGATGCTGTTCTGCATAGCGGTGGCGGGGGTGCTGCTGGGCATCCTGGGGACGGCGGGCTTCGCCTCCTTCGTCACGCTGTGGCCCTACAACCTGAGCCTGACGCTGGCGAACTACGACTTCGCCGAACTCGACAGCGCCGGCTGGGCCAGCTACGGCAACAGCCTGCGGCTGGCGGCCTGGACGGCGCTGGCCGGCACGGCCGTGGTGTTCCTCGGCGCCTGGCTCGTGGAGCGCAGCCCGGCGGCGCGGGGTCTGGCCGGCGTGGTCCGGTTCGCCGCCATCGTGCCGCTGGCGGTGCCGGGCATGGTGCTGGGCCTCGCCTACATCTTCTTCTTCAACGCGCCCTGGAACCCGCTGGGCGTCCTCTATCACGGGATGGCGATCCTGGTGCTGTCCACCGTCGTGCATTTCTACACGGTAGGGCACCTGACGGCGGTGACGGCGCTGAAGCAGCTCGACCGCGAGTTCGAGGCGGTGTCGGCCAGCCTCAAGGTGCCGGTCTGGCGGACCTTCTGGCGGGTGACGGTGCCCTTGTGCCTGCCGGCCATCCTGGACATCGCGATCTACCTGTTCGTCAACGCCATGACGACGGTGTCGGCGGTGGTCTTCCTCTACGCCCCCGACACCAAGCCGGCCTCGGTCGCCGTGCTGACCATGGACGACGCCGGAGAGGTGGCGGGAGCCGCCGCCATGGCGATGATGATCGTCTACACCTCGGCCGGCGTGCGCCTGCTGCACGCGGCCCTGGGCTGGGGCCTCGGCCGCCGAACCCAGGCGTGGCGGGCGCGGTAGGGGCGGCCGCAAGACACCCTTGAGCCCGGTACTACCCAGTAGCATATTGCTGGGAGGAGGTGGCCATGACCGTCAAGGCCTCGATTTCGTTGACCGACGAACAGGAAGCCTACGCGCGGAGCCTCGTCGACGCGGGGCGGTTCCCAAGCCTCAGCGCCGTTCTGCAGCGCGGGCTGGAAATGCTGCGGACCGACGACGAGATGCGGCAGGCCGAGATTGCCGCTCTGCGGTCGCTGATCGACAAGCGCCGGGCCGGGCCGTTCGTCGACCTGGACGACATCGAAGCCGATACCCGCGCACGGCTGGAGCAAAAGAGACAGGCGCGTGCGGCACTATAGGCTCCGTCTTGCGGCAGAGGTGGCGCGCGATCTCGACCAGATCGAAGATTATCTTTTCCGGATCTACCAGGAGCTTGGCGACGATCCGGCCACCGCCGCGGATCACGCCGCTCATCGCATCGAAGAGGCACTCGGCTATCTGCGGAGCTTCACAACCCATCCCCACCGGGGGACCGAGCAGCCTGCGATCCGGCCCGGCATCCGCACGGTGACGAGCAATCGGATCATCGTCTATTTCGAGATCGACGACCTCTTGGAAGAAGTCCGCATCCTCGCCGTGTTCTTCGGAGGTCTCGACCACCGGCGGCAGATTCTCGACCGCCTGCGACACTGACCTCCCCTACCCTGCCCGCTCCCGCGCCACCTCCAGAAAGGCGCGGACCACCGCCAGCCGGCGCCGCTCGCGCAGGCAGACGACATACTCGTCCATCTCCACCGTCACCCCGGCGAAGGGCAGCAGGACCAGCCGCGGATCGGCGTTGAATTCCGCCGCCGAAACGAAGCCGAGGCCGAGGCCGGACGCCACCGCCTCCACCACCGCCTCGCGGCTCTGGATCTCCAGCGTGGCGGCGGGGTTGAGGTCGGCGGCGGACAGCGCCTGCTCCACCAGCCGGCGGGTCATCGAGCCCGGCTCGCGCAGCACCAGCTTCTCGGCTGCGACCTCCGCCAGCGTCACTGCCCGCCGGCGGGCCAGCGGATGGCTGCGCGGCACCAGCACCTTCACCGGGTCGCGGCGCAGCGGCACGACATAGAGCCGCGAGTCCCCCGGCACGTCGGCCAGCACCGCCACGTCTATGCGGGTGTCCAGCAGCCCGCGCAGCAGTTCCTGCGAGTTGCCGACCGAGAGGGAGACGGTCGGCCCCGGATGCCGCTTGGCGAAGTCGGCGAGCAGCGGCACCGCGTGGAACGGTCCGTCGGCCCCGACGGCCAGCGAGCCGCCGTCGAGATGCCGCACCCCGGCCAGCAGTTCCACCGCCTCCTGCTCCGCCGCGAACAGGCGGCGGGTGACGGCGAACAGGCTCTGCCCCACCTCGGTCAGCGCGACGCTGCGGCGGGACCGGTCGAACAGCAGGACGCCGTGCGTCTCCTCCAGCGCCTTCACCTCCTGGCTCAGCGTCGGCTGGGTGACGTGCAGCAGCCGGGCCCCCTTGGTGAAGCTGCCTTCCGTCGCCACGGCATGGAAGGCGCGGAGCTGGGAGTGATTTATGGATTTCATCTATGGGTCCATAGACGGAATGGATTGGAATTATGGTAGTCGCGGCGGCTTGATCCGTCCACCTCCGGCTGTCGTCGATCGGACCCGCACCATGACCTTCCCGCCCAAAGACCCCTTCCTCCTCACCCCCGGCCCGCTGACCACCTCGGCCACCGTCAAGCAGGCGATGCTGCGCGACTGGGGTTCGCGCGACGGCGCCTTCATCGAGCTGAACGCGCGCATCCGCAACCGGCTGGTGGAGATGATCGGCGGCGGCGGGGAGTTCGCCGCGGTGCCGCTCCAGGGCTCCGGCACCTTCGCGGTGGAGGCGATGATCGGCACGCTGGTGCCGCGCACGGGCAAGCTGCTGGTCCTGGTCAATGGCGCCTATGGTCACCGCATGGTGCGCATCGCCGAGGTGATCGGCCGCGCCGTCACGATGATCGAGACGGCGGAGGATCTCCCGGTATCGCCGGAGGCGCTCGACCGCGCGCTGGCGGAGGACCCTGCCGTGACCCATGTCGCGGTGGTCCAGTGCGAGACCACCTCGGGCATCCTGAACCCGCTGCAGCGCGTGGCGGAGGTCACTGCCCGCCATGGCCGCGCCCTGCTGGTCGACGCGATGAGCGCCTTCGGCGCCCTGCCGCTCGACGCGCGGGAGACGCCGCTCCAGGCCGTCGCCGCCTCCTCCAACAAGTGCCTGGAGGGAGTTCCCGGCACGGGCTTCGTGCTGGTCCGGCGGACGGCGCTGGAGGCGGCCAGGGGCAATGCCCATTCCCTGACGCTCGATCTGCACGACCAGTGGCGCGGCTTCGAGGCGAACGCCCAGTGGCGCTTCACCCCGCCCACCCATGTGCTGGCCGCCTTCGATCAGGCGTTGTCCGAACATGCCGCGGAGGGCGGCGTCGCAGGGCGCGGGGCGCGCTACCGCGAGAACTGCCGGATCCTGGTGGAGGGTCTGCGCGCCATGGGGTTCGAGACCCTGCTGCCCGACGCGCTGCAGGCGCCGGTCATCGTCACCGTCCGCATGCCGGCCGACCCCGCCTTCGACTTCCCGCACTTCTACGAGCGGATGCGCAAGCGCGGCTACGTCCTCTATCCCGGCAAGCTGACGGTCGCCGACAGCTTCCGCATCGGCTGCATCGGCCGGCTCGGTGCCGCCGAGATGCGCGGCGCGCTGGAAGCCATCCGCAATACGCTCGCCGAGATGGGCGTCGCATCGGGCAGGCCGTAACCGAGGAGTCCCCGTCATGAGCTTCACCTACACCCGCCGCTACACCGGTCCGCTGCAGGGCGTCGTCCTCGACTGGGCCGGCACGACCGTCGATTTCGGCTGCCTCGCCCCGGCCGGCGCTTTCATGGAGGCCTTCCGGCAGGCCGGCGTCGAGATCACTCTGGAGCAGGCCCGCGGCCCGATGGGCATGGCCAAGTGGCACCATATCCAGGCGGTCACCCGCATGCCCGCCGTCGCCGCGGCCTGGACGGCGACGCACGGACGCGGTCCGACCGACGCCGACGTCGACCGGCTCTACGAGATCTTCCTGCCGCTGCAGGTCGGCGTCGTCGAACGCCATGCCGATGTGATCCCCGGCGCCGTGGCGGCCGTGGCGGCGATGCGCGAGCGCGGTCTGAAGATCGGCTCGACCACCGGCTATCCCCGCCCGGTGATGGAGGTGGTGCAGCGGGTCGCCGCGTCGCAGGGCTATGCGCCGGACCTCGTGGTCTGCGCCGGCGAGACGCCGGCCGGCCGGCCCGGCCCGGCAATGGCGCTGAAATGCGTGATCGAGCTGGGCATCTCGCCGGTCGAGGCCTGCGTGAAGATCGGCGACACGGTGGTGGACGTCGAGGAGGGGCTGAACGCCGGCATGTGGACCATCGCGCTCGTCGACACCGGCAACGAGGTCGGCGTGCCGCTTCCCGAATGGACCGCCCTGCCGGAGGGGCGCCGCGAGGCCCTGCGCCGGCCGGCGGCCGACCGGCTGCGCCGGGCCGGCGCCCATTACGTGGTCGGCAGCCTCGCCGAAGCCGTTCCGCTGCTCGATGCCATCGAGGCGCGGCTGGCGCGGGGCGAGAAGCCGTGACCCTGCCGGCCACCGCCGACGTGGTGATCGTCGGCGGCGGAATCCTGGGGCTGTCCATCGCGTGGCACCTGACGCGCCGCGACACCCGGCGAGTCCTGCTGCTGGAGCGCAATGCGCCGGCGGCGTCGGCCACCAGCCGGGCGGCGGCCCTGCTGACCCGCGCGCGGTCCGACCGCGCCACCGCCGCCCTCGTCCGCCGCACCTACGACGCCATCGCGGAGCTGGAAGCCGAACTCGGCGAACCGCTCGACCTCCGCCGGGTCGGCACGCTGCATGTCGCGGGCTCCCCCGCCACGCTGGCGCCCCTGGAGGCGCTGATGGCGGCGGCCGATGGCGAAGCCGTGGAGTGGCTGGATGCGGCGGAGGCGGCGCGGCGGGTCCCCTGGCTCGCCGCGGAGACGGTGCTGCGCGCCGCCTTCATGCCGGCGGACGGCTTCCTCGACCCCTACCGGCTGGCCGACGCCTACGGCCGGGCAGCCCGCCGCCGCGGCGCCCTCCTTCGCAGCGGGGTCACGGTGACCGGGCTGCGGACCGCCGCCGGTCGGATCACCGGAGTGGACACCGACCGGGGAGCGGTCGCCGCCCCGCTGGTGGTCGATGCGGCGGGAGCCTGGGCAGGGACGCTGGCCTGGACGGCCCGGGTGGGCCTGCCGCAGGCCCCGGTACGCAGCCAGTACTGGATCACCGCGCCCGATCCGCGGCTGTTCCCGCCGGACCATCCGGTGACCGTGCTGCCCGATGCCGGCGCCTATGCACGGCCGGAACTGGGGTGCCTGCTGTTCGGCCTGCGCGGCCGCACCTCCTTCGTGCTCGACCCGCGCCTGCTGCCCGACCGCATCGACGGTCTCGACCTCGGCGACTCCGATGGCGGCTGGGAGACGCTGGCCGAGGGGGCGGAGCGGCTGGCCCGCGTCTTTCCGGCGGTGATGGACACCGGCATCGCCCATTACGTGTCGGGCCTCTCCACCTACACGCCGGACGGCCGGTTCAACCTGGGGCCGGTGCCCGGCCTGCCGGGCCTGCTGGTGGCGAGCGGCTGCTGCGGCGCGGGCATCGCCGCGTCCGGCGGCATCGGACAGGCCGTCGCCGACCTGGCGGCAGAGGGGCGCACCGCCTTCGACCTCGCGGCGTTCGATCCGGGCCGGCTGGGCAACCCCGCCCCGGCGGACCCCGCCCTGCTGGCCGCCTGTGCCGCGGCGCGCTCGGGCAAGACGGCCGGCTGAGCGGCGACGCAAGCGGGCGACACAAAACCACAACCGAACCGTCACGCCCCTGTCGTCTGCATACGGCAGTCTCCCTGCCTCATGCCGCAGGGCGCCATGCACGGCGCCCGCCGGCCCCAACCCTTCCGGCCCCGCCATGCCCATTCAGCACAGCATCGAACTCGACCAGGTCACCAAGCGCTGGGGAGCCACGGCCGCCGTCGATTCGGTGACGCTGACCGCCGACGCCGGGCAGATGCTGGTCCTGCTGGGGCCGTCCGGCTGCGGCAAGTCGACGACGCTGCGCCTGATCGCCGGGCTCGACACGCTGAGCAGCGGGCGCATCCATATCGGTGGCACCGAGGTCACCGACCTGCCGCCGGCCCGCCGGCGGATCTCCATGGTCTTCCAGTCCTACGCCCTGTTCCCCCACCTCTCGGTGGCGGAGAACATCCTGTTCGGACTGAAGATCCGCAAGGTCCCGGCGGCGGAGCGGGACGAGCGGCTGCGCTGGGCCGCCGACCTGCTGGGGCTGGGTCGGCTTCTCGACCGCCGGCCCTCGCAGCTTTCGGGCGGGCAGCAGCAGCGCGTGGCGCTCGGCCGCGCCATCGTCGCCAAGGCGCCGGTCTGCCTGATGGACGAGCCGCTGTCCAATCTCGACGCCCAGCTGCGGCACGAGATGCGGCGCGAGATCCGCGCGCTCCAGCAGCGGCTGGGCATCACCATGCTCTACGTCACCCACGACCAGACCGAAGCCATGAGCATGGCCGACCAGGTCGTGCTGATGAATGCCGGCCGGGTGGAACAGGCCGGGGCGCCGGAGGCGCTCTACGACCGTCCGGCCTCCGTCTTCGTGGCCCGCTTCGTCGGCACGCCGCCGATGAACCTGTTCCGCCTGCCGCAGGTCCCCGGCGTGACGCTCGGCGTCCGTCCGGAGGCGGTGCTGCTGGACGCCGCCGGTCCTGTCGAGGCGACCGTCGCCGACACCGATTACCACGGCGCCGACACGGTGGTGGCCTGCCGCATCGGCGGCGGGGACGGCGAGACGCAGACGATCGCCGTGCGCATGGCCGGGCGGGCCGGCGTGACGGCGGGAATGCCGGTACGGCTGTCCTGGTCGCCGGAGGACCTCCACGCCTTCGACGCCGGGACGGGGCGCCGCCTGCCGGACGGGGCGCTGGCCGACCCGGCCGGCTGTCTGACGGCGGCGGCGCGCTGACGCGCCGCGCGACACACCACAATAACAACCCAAGAACGACAGGAGCGAAGGATGACGGTTCGGCGGGGACTGCGGTCGGCGATGCTGGCCGCCGCGATGACGCTGGCAGCGCTGCCGGCGGCGGCGGCGACCAAGATCAGCTTCTATTATCCGGTCGCGGTCGGCGGCCCGATCACCAAGCTGATCGACGATTACGTCGCGGGCTTCGAGAAGGAGAATCCCGACGTCAAGGTCGAGCCGGTCTATTCCGGCAGCTATCAGGACACCATCACCAAGGTCCTGACCGCGATGAAGGGCGGCGACGCCCCGCAGGTGGCGGTGATCCTGTCGACCGACATGTACACGCTGATCGACGAGGACGCGATCGTCCCCTTCGAGGAGATGGCGAAGTCGGCGGACGACAAGGCCTTCCTGGCGGCCTTCTACCCGGCCTTCATGGAGAACAGCCGCACCGGCGGCAAGACCTGGGGCATCCCGTTCCAGCGCTCCACCATCGTCATGTACTGGAACAAGGAGGCCTTCAAGGAGGCCGGCCTCGATCCGGAGAAGCCGCCGCAGAGCTGGGACGAGATGGCGCGGATGGCGGCCAGGCTGACCAAGCGCGACGCCAACGGCAACGTCACGCAGTGGGGCGTGCAGATCCCGTCCTCCGGCTTCCCCTACTGGCTGTTCCAGGCGCTCACCACCGAGAACGACGTCCGGCTGATGAACGAGGCCGGCACCGAGACCTATTTCGACAAGCCGCAGGTGGTCGAGGCGCTGCAGTATTGGGTCGACCTCGCCGCCAAGCAGAAGGTCCACCCGCCGGGCATCGTCGAATGGGGCACGACGCCGAAGGACTTCTTCGAGCGCAAGGTCGCCATGATGTGGACGACCACCGGCAACCTGACCAACGTGCGCAAGAACGCGCCCTTCCCGTTCGGCGTCGCCATGCTGCCGGAGAAGGCGCGCCGCGGCAGCCCGACCGGCGGCGGCAACTTCTACGTCTTCAAGTCGGCCAAGCCGGAGCAGCGTGACGCCGCCTTCCGCTTCGTCAAGTGGATGACCACGCCGGAGCGCGCCGCCCGGTGGGGCATCGACACCGGCTATGTCGCCGTCCGCCCGGACGCCTGGGAGACGCCGGCGATGAAGGCCTACGTCGCCGACTTCCCCGCCGCGGCCGTCGCCCGCGACCAGCTTCCCCACGCCACCGCCGAGCTGTCGACCCACGACAACCAGCGCGTCACCAAGGCGCTGAACGATGGGCTGCAGGCGGCGCTGACCGGTGCCAAGCCGCCGCGCCAGGCGATGGAGGACGCGCAGAAGGAGGCCGACCGCATCCTGAAGGCCTACCGGTAACCGGCGCGGGAGGGGGACGCCGCGGCGTCCCTCCCGGCCTTCCTGGGACTGGGACCTGACGAAGCACCATGACCGACCGCCGCCTCACCACGCACATCCATGGCTGGCTTCTGCTGCTTCCGGCGGCGGTGCTGCTGGTCGCCTTCACCTACTACCCGGCGGTCGCCTCGATCTGGAGCTCGCTGCATTCGACGCCCAAGGGGGCACGGCCGGCGCGCTTCGTCGGGCTCGACCAGTATGCCACCATGGTCGACGACCCCGTCTTCTGGAAGAGCCTGGTCAACAACCTGCTGTTCGCGCTCGGCACCGTGCCGGTCTCGGTGGCGCTGGCCCTGCTGATGGCGCTGTGGGTCAACGGAAAGATCCGCGGGCGCACGGCGCTGCGGGTGGCCTATTTCACGCCGACGATCCTGCCGATGATCGCCGTCGCCAACATCTGGCTGTTCTTCTATACGCCCGGCTACGGGCTGATCGACCAGATCACCGGACTGTTCGGCCTGCCGGCGCAGAACTGGCTGGGCGACCGCTCCACCGCGCTGCCGGCGCTGATGGTGGTGACGGTGTGGAAGGAGGCGGGCTTCTTCATGATCTTCTACCTCGCCGCCCTGCAGGGGCTGTCGCCCTCGCTGCGCGAGGCGGCGGCGCTGGAGGGGGCGTCGCGCTGGTACATCTTCCGCCGCATCACCTTCCCGCTGCTGATGCCGACCACGCTGTTCGTGCTGGTCAACGCGGTGATCAACGCCTTCCGCATGGTCGACCTCGTCGTCGTCATGACCCGCGGCGGCCCCGACAACAGCACGGCACTGCTGCTCTACCACATCTACGAGGTCGGCTTCCGCTATTGGGATACCGGCTACGCCGCGGCGCTGACGACGGTGCTGGTGGGGATCCTGATGGTGCTGGCGGTCGGGCAGTTCGTCTTCCTCGACCGCAAGGTGCATTACCGATGAGGGGCCTCCGATGACGGACCGCCTGTTCGACATGCTGGAGACGGCAGGGGCCTGGCTGCTCGGGATCCTGTGGGTGCTGCCGCTGCTGTTCGCGCTGTGGACCGCCTTTCACCCCGGCGCCTACGCCGTCCGCTTCGACCCCGCGGCCCCGCTGACGCTGGAGAATTTCGCCAGCGCCTGGGCGGCGGCGCCCTTCCCGCGCTATCTGCTGAACACGGTGGCGCTGGTGACCATGATCCTCGCCGGCCAGCTCCTGCTGTGCACGCTGGCGGCCTATGCCTTCGCCCGCTTCGACTTCCGGGGACGGCAGGCGGCCTTCCTGCTGGTGCTGCTCCAGCTTCTGCTGATGCCCGACGCGCTCGTGGTGGAGAATTACCGCAGCATGCATGCGCTCGGCCTCGTCGACAGCGTCGCGGCGATGGCATTGCCCTACATGGCGTCGGCCTTCGGCATCTTCCTGCTGCGCCAGACCTTCAAGACGGTGCCGGGCGAGCTCGACGACGCGGCACGGGTGGAGGGGGCCGGCACGCTGGGCATCCTGTGGCGGGTCTATGTGCCGCTCGCCCGTCCGGTCTACGTCGCCTACGGGCTGGTGTCGATCAGCTACCACTGGAACAACTTCCTGTGGCCGCTGATCATCACCAATTCGGTCACCACCCGGCCGCTGACCGTCGGGCTGTCGGTCTTCGCCTCCACCGACCAGGGGATCGACTGGTCGGTCATCACCGCCGCGACCCTGATGACCGCCGCCCCGCTGCTGGTCGCCTTCCTGCTGTTCCAGCGCCAGTTCGTCCAGAGCTTCATGCGCGCCGGCATCCGCTGACGCCGGGAAAGGCCGCCCCGCCCCCGGACCGGGGGCGGGCTTTGCAGGCCTCCTTGCGGGCCGGAGGACTCAGGCGGCCCTGATGCTGGACAGGAAGGTCTCGACCTCGCGCCGCAGATCCTCCGCCTGCCGCGACAGCTCGTTCGAGGCACCCAGAACCTGGGTCGCCGCGGCTCCGGTCTGGGTAGCCGCCTCGTTCACCTGGACGACGTTGACCTTCACCTCCTGCGTGCCGCGCGCCGCCTGCTGGACATTGCGGGCGATCTCGCCGGTGGTCGCGTTCTGCTCCTCGATGGCGGCGGCGATCGTCGAGGTGATCTGGTTGATCGTCGTGATCGTCTGGCCGATGCCGCCGATGGCCGCGACGGTCGCCTGCGTGGCGGTCTGGACGCCGGCGATGTGCTGGGCGATCTCCTCCGTCGCGCGGGCGGTCTGGTTGGCGAGTTGCTTCACCTCGCTCGCCACCACGGCGAAGCCCTTGCCGGCCTCGCCGGCGCGGGCCGCCTCGATCGTCGCGTTCAAGGCCAGCAGGTTGGTCTGGCTCGCGATGTCCTGGATCAGCTTGACCACCTCGCCGATGCGGTCGGTCGCTGCCGCGAGACCGCGGACCTGCTCCGTCGTCTCGGTCGCCTGCTGCGTCGCCTGCGTGGTGATGGCGGTGGAGTTGGCGACCTGCCGGCCGATCTCCTGGATCGACACCGCCATCTCCTCGGTGGCCGCGGCGACCGTCTGGACGTTGGCGCTCGTCTGTTCGGCCGCCGATGCCGACGCCGCCGACTGGCGGTTGGTCTGCTCGGCCAGCAGCGCCATGGAATCCGCGGTGTGGCTGAGTTCCGTGGCCGACGAGGCGACGCTGCCCAGCACGCTGCTCATCGTCGTGTCGAAGCCCTGGACGAGCCGCTCCATCTCGGCCGTCCTCCTCTCCTTCACCGCCCGCTCGGCGGCCTGCTCCGCCTCGATGCGCAGGCGCTCGACGGCATTGGCCTTGAAGACCACGACGGCGGCGGCCATCGCGCCGATCTCGTCCTTCCGCCCGCTGGCGGGCACCTCGACCGTCGTGTCACCGGTCGCCAGACGGCGCATGGCCTCGGTCATGGCCTGGATCGGGCGGGTGATGCCGCGGGTCAGCCCCAGCGAGAGGACGACGCCGATCAGCAGGGAAACCAGGGAAACGGCCATCATGGTGCTGCGGGCGGACCCGACATCGTCGACCGCCGCCGCGTGGGATCCTGCCATCGCCTCCTCCTGGGAAGCCCGGATGACCCCGATGGCGTCCTGGATCTGCTGGCGGTTCTCCGCCATCGCCTCGGTATCCGCCAGCCGCTGGACGATCACCTTCTCAAGCTGCACGGTCGCGGCGGCGTAGGTGGCGACGTCCTGCTTGATCAGGGCGAGCTTCCGCAGAAGCTCCGGCGCCCCGGTCTCCATCCGCTCCAGCCGGTCGAGGGGTTCCCGCAGGGCATCCAGTTCGATGGCCGAGAGCATCATTTCCGACGCCTCGTTGGTGACGAGGAATTTGTAGACGTACAGTTGCCCGCGCAGCAGGTGATCCTGCGCGGCGGCGACGGCGGCGACGGACTCCTGTCGGCCCGCCGTCTGCATTTCGACGACGATCTCCGTCAGGAACTGGCGGATGCGCGTGTCGGCCGGCGCCAGAACCTCGTTGATCAGCCGCTCCCGCTCCTTCAGCCCGGCGTCCACGCTCCGGACATAGTCGGCGTAGCGCTTCTCCGCTTCGACCACGGCGGCGAAGGTCTTCGACCATTCCGGGTTGGTCAGCGCCGCCCTGGCGGTCTCGATCGACTTGCGCCAGTCCTCGTTGATCTCCTGCAGCTTGGCCCTGGCTTCGTCGTTCTGCGAAATGATGACGTCGCCGACGCGGATCCCCGACTCCTTGGCCTTCGTCTCGACGTCCCGGACCAGGAGGCTCGCGGCGTTCACGCTGGAGAATCCGCTGAAGCTCGCCTCTATCTCGTTCAGCTTGACCCAGACCACCCCGACCAGAAGCAGGGACAGCAGAATGACGGCAACGAAACCGAGGGCGATGCGTTGACCGATGCGCAGCGATGCTACGGTGGACAGCATGATGAGGCTCCTGTGTCCCTTTAACCGGACGGGTCGATGTGTCGTGCCAGTGTCGAAGGGGCTCAGGGTACCTCAAAAGGTTAAAAAGAAAGCAACTCCGGGCAGAAAAATCCCACTTGAAGTTGCGGACAAATTCGCCGGGTATTTGGTTTATTCTATAAGCATGAAACGGCTGCTCTCGCCGGGGCGGCAGGCGGGGCCGCCCCGGCGCGTCAGCGGCGGGCACCGGCGCGGAGGGGCCGGTCGATCCCGGCGGCGGGCGCCGTCGCCTCCGCCACGCCGTCGCGATCGCGCCGCAGAACCGCGTAGCAGTCGTCGCCGAACCACTCCAGCGAGCCCTCCGCCGCGGGATCGCCGGCCAGCTCGGCCAGGAAACGGCGATAGTCCACCGCCCCGTCGAACAGCGGCACCATCCCGTCGCGCCGCCCTGCCGCCGCATAGACGTTGGCCGGTTCGAACACCGTCAGGTCGGCGCGGGCGCGGATGTTCTTCAGGTGGTAATGGCCGATGTGCGGCCGCAGCACCCGATGGGCCGCCACCGGGTCGTCGCCGCCCTCCCAGACGTGCAGCACGTCGAAATTGACCTTCAGCGCGGGATGATCGACTGCGGCGATCAGCGCGCGGGTCGCCTTCAGGCTGTCGGCCAGCGTGCCGGGGTGGGTCTCCACCAGCAGCGACAGGCCGTGGTCGGCCGCCAGTCCGCACAGGGTCCGCAGCCGCTCCGCGATGAAGCCCTGCCGGTCCGGCGGCGTCTGCGCGCTGCCGGCACTGCCGGCGAAGGTGCGGATCTTGCCGGCGCCCCAGAGCCGGGCCAGACGGCACAGATCCAGCGTCTTGCGCACCAGCGCGTCGGGCTCGCCGTCGAGCGGCAGATAGTCGCTGACCATCGGCACCGACAGGCCGAACCCCGCCAGCCATGCGCCGTCGCGGTTGGCACTGCCGGCCATGTTGCGGGCATGCGCCCCCCACAGCTCGATCCCCTGGAAGCCGTTGCCGGCAGCCCACACGGCCAGATCCTCCAGCGACACCAGATGGTGGCGGAAGGTGATGGTGCAGAGCGAGAGCTTCATCACGCGACCTCGGCAGACAATGCGGTCAGGCCGGCGGCGGCGCGCCACCGGTGGAACACGGCGGCGAGATCGGCCTTCAGCGCCATCTCCTGCCGGTCGAGCCGATCCAGCCGCCCGAACAGGTCGGGAGCGAGCCCGACGTCGCCGGTCTGGGCGAGGCGGAGGATGGCGTAGTGCAGGGACTTGAACCCCTGGAACAGCTCCTCGATGGCGTCGCAGCGGAGGAGGAAACCATCGTCGGACAGGCGCAGCGCCCGCCAGAAGAAGGCGAAACCGTGCTCGTAGGCGTATTTGCGGATGGCGATCACCGGCAGCTCGCGCAGCGCCATCGAGAGGTTGGCGGGCGGCAGGCAGGCCGTCCCGCCCAGATGGGCCCGCAGGATGGCGCGCACCGCTTCGGTCAGCGGATTGGCATCGGCCCGGAAGCAGGCTTCGAAATAGGCGGCGATGTCGGCGGGCCGTGCGGGATGCAGGTCGCGCCGGTCGAACAGGTAGCCGCCGCCGACGCTGGGCTGGCGGAAGGCGTCGGCGATCCGCTCCCGCGCGATCTCGCCCTCCCAGCGGAAGTCGGGGTCACGGACGAGGAAGGTCGCCGGATCGCCGCTCTTCTCCAGCATCAGGTAATGCGGGAAGGGGTTCTGGTTGAACTTGTTCTCCCGCTCCGGCAGGTGGAACAGATCGACCATCGCCATGACGCTGAGCGTGTCCGCCCGCCGCTCCACCAGATCGAAAAGGACGGCGAGGTTCTCCTCCTTGCCGCGGGCGGGATCGTACCATTGCCGCACCTCCGCCCCGTACAGGCGGCGGTACCAGTCGCGGAAGACATCGTGGCTGACGGTGGGGGCGTGATAGCGAAGGACCTGGTCGGCCCCGACCTCGAACCCGGCATCCCAGACCCCGAAATAGAAGGGGCGATGGTCGATGCCGGCCCGCTTCAGCGCGTCGCAGACGCAACTGACGAAGCAGTGCACCTTGATGTCCTGGTACTCCTCGCCATGCACGCTGCCGGGCGGGGGCGCCTCGGCCGCGGCGGCCGGCGCGGCGCCGGCGAACAGGCCCGCCACGTCGGCCACCGTGGAGAGATCGCGCGAAGTGACGAGCTCGTCCGGGGCGTCCAGCCCGAAGGACAGCTCCAGTTGGAGGAACAGCTCCATCATCAGCACGGAGTCGAGATGGAGATCCTCGTTCAGCCGGGCCTGCGGGCCGAACGCCTCCAGGTGTCGGTTCTCCAGATGGTCGCGCAGGACGGTGCGGATGGCCTCGACGATGTCGGCCCGGGTCATGGCGCGGCCTCCCCATAGCGTGCGGCGACCTCGCGCCGGCTGATCTTGCCGTTGGCCATGCGCGGCAGGGCGTCGGCGCGGATCACCGCGCCCGGCTGCTGGTGGGCCGCCAGATTGCTGCGGCACCAGTCGCGCAGGGCCTGTTCCGTCACCTCCGGCGCGGCGGCGAACAGCAGGGCGACCCGCTCGCCGGCGAAGCGGTCGCTGCGGCGGAAGGCGACCGCGTCGGTGACGCCGGGCAGCGCCATCGCCACGTCCTCCACCTCCTGCGGGTAGACGTTCAGGCCGGCGACGTTGATGGTGTCGTCCAGGCGCGACACGAACACCAGCATTCCGTCGTCGCGCCGGTATCCCAGGTCGTGGGTGCGGATTTCACCGCCGGGGCCGGACAGCACGATCTCCGCCGCGGCGTCCTGCGTCCCGGTGGTCAGGCGGTGGTGGGGCAGCACGCGGCCGAGGTCGGCGCTGGCCGCCATGTCCGCATTGACCGCGATGCAGCCGGCCTCCGAGCAGCCGTATTGCTGGAACATGTGGACGGTCCTGCCGCGGATGCGCGCGAACCAGGGGTCCGGCAGCAGGGTGCCGGAGGTCATCACGGCATGGATGCGCTCCCCCTCCGGCATCAGCCGGGCCAGCGTGTGCAGGATGACCGGCGAGGCGTAGAGCAGCGGCCGGTCGATCTCCCGCAGCGCCTTCAGCAGGAACTTCGGGTTGGTGGTGTCGAGGATCACCGGCTCCGCCCCGCGCCGCAGTCCGGCGAGCAGCCCGCAGATCAGCCCGTAGGAATGGGTGGTCGGGCAGGCGATGACCGGGGTCATGCCGGCAGGCTCGGTGAAGAAGCCGACGTAGCTCTCGATCTCCCGGTCGATCTCCTCCCAGCTCCGCGCGATGCATTTGGGGGCGCCGGTGGTCCCGGAACTCATCTGCAGCAGCCGGCCGGGCGCCGGATCGCCGGAGAACGGAACGATCTCCTCCGCCGCCAGGCTGTTGTGGTAGAGCGCATGGCAGCCGGCCTCGCGCGCCAACCGCCGCGCCGCCTCGACCGGGGTGGAGGGATGCAGCGGCAGCAGGCTGCCGCCCGCCGCGCGGATGGCGAAGAACAGGGCGAGCCAGTCGATGGTGCCGGCGAAACAGACGGCGAAGCGGGCGCCGGGCCGGTCGGACAGGCGGGCCTGCCCGGCATGGCCGGCGGTCAGGGCCTCGACCTCCGCCCGGGAATAGGATCGGTCGTCGATGCGGATCATCGGGAGCTCCCCGAAGCTGATGGCGCGAAGCGCGCGAAGATGTTGGGAACGCTGTGGTGAATCTCCTCCCGCGCGCGCAGCAGCTTTCCGCGCAGCAGGGATTCGGTGAGGATTTCCGGGGCGGCGTGGCCGACGCGGCGGTGCCGCTCCTCCAGCCCGTGGCGGCGGGCATGGGCTTCCAGAAGCTCGTGAACGCGCCGCCAGAAGACGTCCTCCGGCAGCCCGTGCGTCAACGCCAGCAGGTCGGACAGTTCGGTCAGGTTGAAGACGAACAGGGTGTCCATGACCAGTTCGCGGAGCGCGTCCACGCCGCTCGCCCAATAGTACCGGTCGGGCGGCGCCTCCCGGTAGGCGGGATGCAGGCTGGGGAAGTCCGGCAGGCGGCTGGCGTCGGCCAGGAAGTCCGGTGCGTACTCCACGCTGTCGTGGAAGTCGCGCAGGACCAGCCGCACCGGCCAGCCGTCGCGGTGGACCAGGATCATGTTCTGCCCGTGCGCCTCGACCGCGATGCCGTGGCGGACCAGCAGGTGCCAGACCGGCAGCACCGCCGCCTCCAGCAGCCGGTCGAGCCAGGGCAGCAGCCCGTACCGCTCGATCCAGGGTGCCGCGAACGCGGACCCGTCCGCCTCCGTCACCATCAGCATGTTGAAGGGAACGGCTGACTCGCCCTCCCCAGCACCGACTGCACGCTGCGCCGCCACAGCGCTGCCATCTGCCCGGCCAGCCGCCCCTCGCGGTCGGCGATGACCCCGGCATATTCCGGCAGCAGGGTCAGCGGATAGCGCTCGCGGAAGTCCGGATCGCCCTCCACCACGGCGGTCAGCCAGCCGGAGATCGCCGGGCCGGTGCACACCGAATGCGGTTCGATGATCCGGCGGGAGGCGGTGTTGACGATGTTCAGCGCCAGCTTGACGTCCGCCTTGCGCGGGTCGTCGGTGTTCATCACCGTGCGCAGCGACTGGCTGGCCCGGTAATGGTCGCCCAGCGGCCCCAGGCAGACCGCCCGGCCGTCGGCCAGCCAGGGGGCCAGCCACGGCGCCACCTCCCCCTCCCGCAGCGCCCACCATTGCCAGGGATGCAGCGGCAGCAGGCCGTAGTCGCTCACCGGCAGGTTCAGCTCCGCCCGGCGGCGCCGCACCGTCTCCCAGGCGACGGGGCCGAGTTCGGCGCGCCAGAACGCCTCCTCGTCGCCGGGAATCGCCTGGTGCAGGCAGGACCGGGCGACCAGCAGCCAGACGAGCTGGAAGCGCTGCCCGACCTCCGGCCCGAAGGCGGCATGGTCGGCCTCGTCGAAGCCCAGCCGCGCCTTGAAGCAGGGGTGGTATGGATGCCCCTCCTCCAGCCGGCCCTCCAGATCGGCAAAGGACAGGCCATGGCGCGGGGTGGCGGCGAGGTTGGCGGCGTTCCACCGGCAGAGCGCGACGGTGCGCTCCAGCTCCGCCAGCAGGCCGTCCCTGTTCGGATCGGGCGCGTCGAGGCCGGCGACCATCCGGGCCAGGGTGGCGGCCCGCCAGTCGCCGTCCTCGCCCCGCATCTCGACCGATCCCGGCCGGATCCGCGGGCGCCCGAAGGGGCCGAAGGTTCCCAGGCAGCGGAACTCCCCCTCGCCCGAGCGCCAGGAGAGGCGTTCGTCGCCGGTCACCGCCGGCGCGACGATCCCTTCGAACAGCAGGGCGGCGGCAAGCTGGCGGACCACCCGCTCCTCGGGGTGGCCGGGCAGGTCACGCGGAAAGGGCACGGCGTCCTCCCTCGCTCCCCGCGACGCCGCCGGTCCGGCAGAGGGGATTGGGCCAACGGGCGTAGAGGCCGGCCTCGTCGGCGGTCCGAAGCTCGTCGATGTCCAGCAGCCCGGCGGTCAGATTCTGCTTGGCGCCGATGGTCGGGCTGTCCAGCACCTCCCCCGCGAAGCGGCGCCCCGCGCGCGTGAGCGACAGGGCCAGCCGCTCCAGCCGGGCGCGCAGCATGCGCAGCAGGTCCTCCTCCGCCGCCAGCCGGTCCTTGCCCATGCGAGCGATGACCGAGAAGATCTGGTTGACGATGACGTAGTAGGAGAAGCGGCGATTGATCTCCTCTTCGTCGTAATAGAGGGAACGGATGTTGTCCGCCTCCGGGATCAGCCGGCGCAGCGCGTCCCGATAGGTGTTGGACAGGTAGAAGCCCTGGTTGTCGCGGTAGAGGAAACGGACGGGCATGCCGCCGCGGAGATCGAGCAGCCCGTTCTGCTGGTGCGCCTCCAGCGCGATGCCGTGCGTGTCGTAGAGGCGCAGCACCGGATCCAGCGCGCAGTCCAGATAGGCCTCGAACCACGCCCGCGCCGCCCCGGTCACGCTGCCGCCGCGCTCCGCCGCGGCGCGGCGCACGACCCGCTCCAGCCGGGATGGGCGGCCGGGCAGCGGTTCGGCGGCCAGTGCCGCGACGGTGGCGACGCCGCGCTGGCGGCCTGCGGAGAAGGGATTCTCGCGGATGATCACCTCGAACCCGCTCTCGCCGCCGCTCCCGGTGTCGAGCGTGATGTAGGCGGGATCGAGCACGAAGCCGAGGCGCTGCCCCGGCGCCGGGCCGATGGCGGCGATCAGTCTCGCCATGATGACGCCGGCGTCGAGCTCGTGCCGCCTGTTGACGCGGACCGAGTTGGTGATGCGCACCGGCAGCGAGAATTTCAGCATCCACGGGCTGTCCGGGCTGTAGACCGTCCGCACCGAGGAGGTGGCGGTGAACTCCGGCCCGGCGGCGCCCAGCGCCCGCAGCGCGCCGCGCGCCATCATCGCCTGCACCGCCGGGTCGAGCGCCAGCGCCTCCGCCTGGAGCGGATGCATCGGAATCAGAAGCTCGTCGGCCTTCGGGGCGAGGCCGGCCGGCCCGTCGCCCAGGATCGCCGCGATCATCTCCGGGGCCGACTGGTGGAAGGCGGACCGATGGCCGACCCGTGCCGCCGGGGCGGCGAACCAGTGCAGGCGGAACCGCCCGCCGAGTTCCGGCGCGTAGACCGGCTGCTGCCAGGGGGTCATGCCCTGAAGGCTCTTCGGCGTCGGGTGCAGCCAGTGGCCGAAGACCAGCGACTGTTCGGCGGCGATGAAATCGTCCTCGTCGCCGTCCGCCGGCACGGCGGCGTCGAGATAGCGCTGGACCGACTGGTAGCTTTGCAGGACGCGCAGCAGCAGCTCCAGTTCGCTGCCGCGCAGGTCTTTCCCGCCACCCTTCTCCTCCATCCGGCGATAGCTCTCGCCGGCCAGACAGCACAGCGCGGTGAAGGGCTCGGTCTGCTGCCAGGAGGCATCCGGCAGGGCGCGTCTCCAGATCCGCCCGAAGCCGCAGGGGCCGCACAGCGAGCGCGAGACGATCTCGACCCTCAGCGCGGTCCGCTGCGACGGCAGCAGCCATTCGATGCACTCGATACCGGCGTCCGCCTCCGTCCCGTGCCGCGCGGCCCGGCCGGCGTCGATCTCCCGCCAATAGCAGTTGGCGAAGTTCTGGAAGGTGGCATGCTCGGCGATCTGTTGGGTGGAGCGCATCATCTGCCGATCCTGAAGGGCTTCGGACAAGGCGGGGGCGAGAGGCGGCGTCACGCCGCCCAATCGAGCCGCCTGTCGCCCTCGCGGAAGGCGAAGCGCAGCAGGTGGCTCTCCACCACCGACTGGAGCTCGGCCAGTTCCGCCGCGGTGGGGGCGCTGGCCTCGATGGTCAGCCGGTCGGGAGCCGCCCGCAGCCGGGCCGTGCCGATGGAGAAGCGGCACTCCCCGCCCTCCTCGGTCTCCACCGTCTCGATCTTGTGGGCGAAGTGGCGGCAGAGCTGGGTGGCGTAGCGCTTGCCGTGCTCCGTCTCGAAATGGGCGGTCGAATGCAGCATGCGGGGAGGCTCCCGGTTGTGGTGCGGAGGTCAGAACTTCGCCGAGGCGGTCAGCAGGAAGGTCCGACCCGGCTGGTAGAGCGGGGTGACGGTGCCGAACTCCTGCCCGTAGGTGGCGCGGTCGGCATAGGTCTCGTCGAACAGGTTGCGGACGTCGGCGCGCAGCGTCAGGTTGGAGTACTGCGGGATCCGGTGCTCGACGAACAGGTTGACCGTCTCATAGCCCTTCAGCGGCTTCTGGCCGGCCTGCACCTTGTCGTAGTCCAGCACGATCTCCACGTCGGCGCCGAAGGTCAGCTCCCACTTGGGAATGGTGTGGGCACCGCCGATCGTGTAGACGCGGCCCATCGGGGTGGCGAGGTAGGTGCCGGTGTCGGAGTCGGCGGGCAGTCCGTCGATGGTGACGTCGATGTCGGCGTACTTGGCGCGGACGTGGCCGGTGTCCCAGGCATAGCCGATGGCCACCTCGTAGCCCTTCGACTTGACGTCGCGGGTCAGGGTGCCGCTGCCGGCGGCGAAGCGCGGGGTCCGGGCATCGTCCAGCACGGTGCGGAAGACGCGCCCCTCGGCGGTGAAGCCCTGGTAGCGGGCGGCCAGCCCGGCGGTCACGTTGTCGGCGGTCACCGGCTGCGGGCCGGCGCCATAGCGCCAGGCCGGGTTCATCACGAAGTTCTCGGCAAGCTGCACGCCGCCCCAGCTCCGCGAATAGCCGGCCTTGGCCGTCAGGTACTCCGGCCACACGTCCACTTCGCCGGAGATGTTGTGGCTGACGCCGCTGTTGCTCCACGTCTCGCCGGTGGTGCCTTCGAACCACTGCTGGTCGGCGCGCAGGCCGAAGGACAGCCGCACCCGCTCGACCGGGGTCAGACGCGCCTGGCCGTAGACGCCGACGTTGCGGGCCTTCTCCACCGCCGTCATCGTCCGGTCTTCGTAATTGGCGCGGTCGACGTAGAAGTCTGTGCCGGCGGTGACGGTGCCGAGGCCGACGCCGAAGGCGTTCTCCAGCTTGCCGTTGAAGGAGCTGGTCGCGCCCTTGCCGGGATAGCGGCCGGGAACCGTGCTGCTTCCCACCGGCCGGGTGAAGATCGGCGTCTCGATGTCGGTGCGGCCGTAGGCGACGACGACCTTGGGGTTCCACAGGTCGGTCGGCTGGCTGTCGGTGTAGGTGAAGACGAGGTTCTGGCGGTCCAGCGTGTAGTCGCGCACCCGCGGTTCCCAGGCCGGCCGGCCGGCGATGAAGCCGGTGTTGGCGCGGAAGGGACGCGGCGCGTCGTCATAGACCCGCTCGTAGCTGAGCTGGAGGCGGTGGCCGGCGTCGGTCTCGTAGGCGAGCTTGCCGAGACCGCTCTTCAGGTCGGTCGCGCTGCCCTCGACCTTGTGGCCATCGCCGTCCTTGAAGCGGCCGCCCTTGCCGTAGGTGAAATAGCCGAGCCCCTCCAGCCCCTGGTGGCGGCCGTAACCGGCCACGCTGTTGGTGAACACCGATCCGTTGGTGCCGAAGCTGGACTTGACGAAGGCCCCGACGCCGTCGCCGGCCAGGAAGTCGCGGGCGTCCTTGGTCTCATAGACGATGGAGCCGGCCAGCGCCCCCGGCCCGGCATCGGCCGGAGCCACGCCGGCATCGACGCGCGCCGACTTCAGGAAGGCGGGGTCGATCAGGGTGGTGCCGTTGTGGTGGAAGACCTTGTTGTTCTGCCGGCTGCCGTCGATGCTGACGGACAGGTTGGTCTCCTCCACGCCGTTGACGTAGACCTTCTGCGACATCGGGACGGAGCTGCCGACGCGTACCCCCGGCTCGCCGGCGAAGACGTCGCGGATGTCCTGGGGGTTCTTGCGCTCCAGTTCCTCCTTGGTGACGACGATCTGCGCCGGGCCGGTCGGCGCCGGGGAGGACGCGGATGCCGACACCGAGACCGGGCCCAGCACCACCGCGTCACCCGATGCGGCGGGGGCCGGAGCCAGCGTGACGCTGGCCGGACCGGTCAGGCGATAGGTGACCCCGGTGCCGGCCAGCAGGGCGCTCAGCGCCTCGGCCGGCGGCATGGTGCCGCTGACCGGGCGGGAGGTCCGCCCGTCGGTCAGCGTGCCGGGATAGCCGACCTGCCAGCCGGTCTGCCGGCTGAAGGCGTCGATCGCGCTGCGCAGAGGCTGCGCAGGCAGAGAGAAGGCCGCCGGGCCGTCGGCCGGCGCACCCTGTTGGGCTGCCGCGGGCGTCGCCGTCAGCGCGACGCCAAGCGCGGTGGAGGCCATCAATGCAGCAAACAAATACCCGGCGATCCGGGACCGGTTGAAGTTTGACTCTTCGATTATGGATGCCGTACGGCGGACCATTCCCTGCGACTCCCGTCATAGGCTGGGGTGGGGATTTCAATTGCAGGCCGTCGAGCCCGCCTCCCCCTGTTCGCCAGACGTCCGGGGTTGCGGCACCTCACAAAAAAAGTTGCGACTGCTTCTCAGAATCAGGCGGCCGGGCGCCGGACGGGTCAGCGCAGCACGATGATGCCGGCCGGCAAGACCGTCATCCGCGCGCCGATCATGCCGGCCAGCGCGGCCAGCGCTCCGGCCGGGTCGTCCAGCCGGTAGTTCCCGCTGACGGGCTGCGACGCGACGTGGTCGTCCAGCAGCAGGATCGGCGCGGGATGATAGCGCCGCAACGTCTCGACCACCGTTGCGAACCGCTCGTTGTGGAAGGCATAGCGGCCGTCCCGCCACGACAGCGCCGCGGCCGGTCGGCATGGTGCTGCATCGTCAGGCCGAGCGCGGTGGCGGTCAGCCGGTCGCCGGGAGCCAGCGTCACCGGCTGTCCCGGATCGTCCAGCCGGCTGACCGTCACCCGACCGTGCTCCAGGAAGACCGTATCCTCGCGCCGGTCCGACTGGACGGTGAAGGCGGTCCCCGTCACCTCGACCGTACTGAATCCGGCGGCGACGCGGAACGGGCGGGCGGGATCGCGGACGACGTCGAAATAGGCACGGCCGCGCATCAGCGCCACCCGGCGCTCCGTCCCGGTGAACGCCAGTGCCACGGCGCTGTCGCTGTCAAGGATCAGGCGGGAACCGTCGGGCAGCACCACGTCCCGCCGCTCGCCGGTGCCGGTGCGGTGGTCGGCGCTCCAGCGGACCCGCAGGTCGGGATAGAGGTGGGTGCCGACCACGGCCAGCAGCAGGGCCGCAGCCATCGCGCCCAGCCAGGCCCGCCGCCGCGGCCGGGCCGGCAGCGGGGTCGCCGGATAGTGTGCCAGGGTCGCACTGCGCAGCTCCGGCAGGGCGCCGACCTCCGTCAGCCGGTCGAACGCCTCGGCGTGACGGGGATCGCTCTGCCGCCAGGAGCGGTAGGCGGCCAGCGTCGCCGGGTCGGCCGGAGAGTCGAGCAGCCGGACGAACCAGTCGAGCGCCGCATCGGTCACCGGGTCCGCATGCCGGTAGCCTTCCTCGGGCCTCTTTGCGTCTGCCTTGTCCTGCGTCACCCGCGTCGCCTGCCGTCCGTCGTCCTGGTCCCGTAACTTAGACGTTCGAGACCGGGACCACCACAATCGTGCCGGACCTGCCCGCGGCCGGCTTGACATCACAAAATGAGAATGATTATCAGTTTCGTGAACGAGGAAGCGCACAGCGCGACGGATAGGCCGACCATGCCCGCAAGTCTGACCGCCATCTATCTGGATCACCGTCAATCGCTGCTGGGGCGGGCCCTGCGGATCGTCCGCGACGTGCCGACCGCGGAGGACGTGATCCAGGAAAGCTACCTCCGGGCTTGCAGCGCGGCGCAGCGGGGACCGATCGACAACATCGCGGCCTTCCTCCACCGCACCGTCCAGAACCTGGCCCTCGATCATATCCGCCGCCGCCGGACCCAGGAACGGTTCGAGGCGCCGGCATCGGACTCCGTCGATCCGCTGGAGATCGCCTGCACCTCCCCCTCGGTGGAGGACCGGCTGCTCCACCGCGAACGGCTGACGCAGTTCATGGGCGCCATGGACACGCTGCCGGACCGCGCCCGCCGGGTCTGGGTGCTGAACCGGGTGGAGGGCATGTCCTATCCCCAGATCGCGGCCCATCTCGGCGTTTCGCAGGGCACCGTGTTCAACGACATGAAGCTGGCGATGGGGCATTTCCTCGACGCCCTGTCCCGCGCCGACCGCGCCTGAGGCGGGCCGCCGGCATCGGCAAGGGCCGCCTGGCTTCCCTGTCCCCCGGCGCGGCCCGGCTGCCCTCCGCGAACCGGAAAGGCCGGCCGGCGGATGCGCGAGACGGGACACCCGTTGCCGTGCTTGCCAAATGCCGGACGGTGTCCCATTTTGCGCCATGATCCCGCCTGCCTTCTCTGCGCCCTGGACGCAGCGCCGTGCGTAACAGTCAAATCGAGGCCGCCTGGAAGGGCATCGCCGAATGCCGCAAATGCGGAATTCGCGATCTGGTGCTGTTCGCGGATCTGACCGAGCCCGATTTCAAGCTGGTGCATCTTCCCATCGACGAACTGCAGTTCCAGCCGGGCAGCAGCCTGTACGAGGCCGGCGACGAGGGGCGCGCCGTCTTCACCATCCGCAGCGGCCTCGTCAAGCTGGTGCAATATCTGCCGGACGGGACCCAGCGCATCGTCCGCCTGCTGCGCCCCGGCGCGGTCGCCGGCCTGGAGGTGCTGGTCGGCAGCGCCTACGAGCACGCCGCGATCATCCTGCAGGAGGTTGCGGCATGCCGGATTCCGCGTGAGGTGGTGGAGCGGCTGAACCACGCCACGCCACGACTGCACCGGCAGCTCATGCAGCGCTGGCACCAGTCGGTGCGTCAGGCCGATGAATGGTTGACGGAGCTGTCCACCGGCAGCGCGCGCCAGCGGCTCGCCCGTCTTCTGCTCCAGCTCTGCGCCGATCACCCGGACCGCCCGGTGCGCGTCTTCAGCCGCGAGGATCTCGGCGCCATGCTCGGCATCACCATGGAAACGGCCAGCCGTACCGTAGCGGAGTTCAAGCGGAGCGGGCTGGTCGCCGAGAAGGGACCCAACCTGGTGCTCTGCAACCTGCCGGCCCTGCGCAAAGCCGCCCTGGCCGAATAGGCTAGGCAGGTTTCTCCAGATCGGACCACACATGGCCCGGCCTGGAGAAACCTGCAAAACCCAGAGATTCGCAGGTTTTCCGAGCCCGCCCATGTGTGGGCGGAGTTCGGAAAACCTGCTTAGACGAAGCTGCGCTCCAGGAAGCGGCGGAAGGGACCGTCGCGTCCCGCGAGCGTGCGGGGGTCGCCCTGCTCCAGCACGCGCCCGCGGTCCAGCACCGCCACATGGTCCATCAGTTCCAGCCCGGTCGGCCGGTGGGTGATCAGCAGGATCGTGCGGCCGGTCTCCTCCGTCAGCAGACGGCCGAGCATCGCCTGCTCCGTCGCCGGATCCAGCCCTTCCCCCGGCTCGTCGAGCACCAGCAGCGGGCCATCGCCCAGCAGGGCCCGCGCCACTGCCAGCCGGCGGGCCTCGCCGCCCGACATCGGCCGGCCGCCGGCCCCGATCATCGTCTCCAACCCGTCCGGCAGCCCGGCGAGCCACCCGCCGAGCCCGGCCTTGCCGCAGGCCTCCACCATCGCAGCCTCGTCCGCGTCGGGGGCAGCCACCGCCAGATTGCGCCTCACCGACCCCGCCAGCAGATGCGGCGTCTGCGGCGCCACCGCCAGCCACGCAGCGGCGGCGCCGTCCCGGACCGGCCGGCCGTCCAGCTCCAGCGCGCCGCTCTCCGGTCGCAGGAAGCCGGCAAGCAGGGCGACCACCGTGCTCTTGCCCGACCCGCTCGGCCCGACGAGCGCGACGCGGCTGCCGGGCGGCAGATCCAGCGTCAGCCCGTCGAGCGCCAGGGCCGCCGCCCCCGGGTAGCGCAGCCGCACCGCCTCCAGCCGGACATGCGGCGCGGCGCGCCGATCCACGGCGGCCGGCACCTCCGCCGCGGCCGGGCCGGACGCGTCACCGTCGAGCAGCGGCCGGACGCGCTCGCTCGCCGCAGCCAGTGCGCCCCAGGCCTGGAAGGCGCTGGCCAGCGGTCCCACCGCCTCGACGCTCGCCAGCCCCAGGAAGGCCAGCAGCGCCAGATCCGGGGCGGCCAGCGCGCCGACGACGACCTGCGGAGCGCCGACCAGCAGCACTGCCCACAGCAGGAGCGAGCCGAGCGCCTGCGCGCCCGCCACGCCAAGGGCATCCTGCCGCGTCGCCCGCCGTTGCGCCGCCTCCAGCCGGGACTGCAGCCCGTCCATCCGGGCGCCGTGGCGGTCGGTGGCGGCGAAGGCCGCCAGTTCCTCCCGCCCCTCCGCCATGTCGACCGCCCACACGCGCAGGGCGCTCGCCGCCGCCACCGCCTCGCGGCCCGGCCGGCGTCCCGCCAGCGCCAGCAGGGCCGGCAGCCCGACCCCGCCGAGCAGCAGCCCCCCGGCGATCACCGCGGCGATGGCGGGGGCGAGGCTCCAGCCATAGGCGACCACCGCCGCCCCCACCAGCAGGGCGGCGGCCGACGGGACCAGCACCTGCAGATAGGCCCGCTGCAGGCTGTCGAGATCGCCGCCCAGCCGCGCGGCGAGGTCGCCGCTGTGCAGGCCGGGCAGGCCGAAGGGCAGCCGCGGCGCCAGCGCCAGGAAGACGCGCGCCCGCAGCGCCCCGATCAGCCGGAAGGTGGCCTCATGCGTCGCCAGCCGCTCCAGATAGCGCCCGCCGGTGCGCAGGATGGCGCAGCCGCGGATCAGCGAGGAGGGCAGGAAGACGTTGTAGGCGGCGCCCGCGGCGCCGGCGAGCGCCATGCCGGTGAGGAACCAGCCGGACACCGCCATCAGCGCGATGTTGGCGAGCATGGAGACCACGGCCAGCGCCAGCCCGGCCGCTGCCCGGCGCCGGTTGCCCTTCAGCAGCCCGGCCAGGAAGATCAGCGTTCTCATGCCCGCCCCGCCGCCGTCAGCGCGCCGAGCAGGGGCGAGCGCGGCCCCGCCAGCCGGGCGAACGGGCCATCCGTTCCGCTGAGGACGGCGAAGCTCCCCTCCTGCGGGATCCGCCCTCCCGACAGCACCAGGATGCGGTCGGCGGCGCGTACCGTGGTCAGCCGGTGGGCGACCACCAGCACGGTGCGGTCGCGCCGCAGCTCGTCGAGGGCGGCGACCAGCGCCTCCTCGCTCTCATGATCGAGGCTGGCGGACGGCTCGTCGAGCAGGACCAGCGGGCTCCCCATCAGGAAGGCGCGGGCCAGCGCGACGCGCCGGATCTCGCCGCCCGACAGCCCGGCCCCCCGCTCGCCGAGCATCGTCCGGTAGCCCTCGGGCAGCCGCTCGATGAAGCCGTCGGCATGGGCGCGGCGGGCGGCGGCACGCACCTCCTCCTCCCCGGCGTCGGGCACGCCGAGCCGGATGTTGTCGGCGACCGTGCCGGCGAACAGATGGGGCTGCTGCGGGATCCAGGCGGGCGGAGTCGGCAGTGCATCGGGCGCGAGCCCGCCGATCCGCACCTCTCCGCTCCACGGCCGGTGATGGCCGCGCAGCAGGCCCATGACCGTGCTCTTGCCCGCACCGCTCGCCCCGACCAGCGCCGTCAGGCTGCCGGGCTCCAGGACGAAGGACAGGCCGTCCAGCACAGGCGGCCGGTCCGCCAGATGGCCGAAGCGCAGGTCCCGCACCTCCACCCGCGGCGCCCCGGCGGCCACCGCGGGAGCGGCCGGCCGGAGAGCTGCGGCCGGGGCGTCCAGCAGCGGGGCCATCTGGGCCGCGGCACCCAGCGCCTCCATCCGCGCATGGTAATGGGCGCCGAGAGAGCGCAGGGGCAGGTAGAATTCCGGAGCGAGCAGCAGAATGAACAGGCCGCGCTGGTAGGGCATCTCGCCCCACAGCAGTGCGAAGCCGATGAACAGGGCGACCATCGCGATGCTGACCGTCGCCAGGAATTCGAGCACCAGCGCCGACAGGAAGGCGACGCGCAGGACCCGCATGGTGCGCTGGCGGTACAGCTCCGCCGAACCCGCCACCTGTGCCGCCTCGCGCGGCACGGCGCCGAACAGGCGCAGCGTCGGCAGCGCCTGCACCGCGTCCAGAAGATAGGCCGACAGGCGTGCCAGCGTCGCCCATTGCTCCAGGTTCAGCCGCTCCGCCCCGCGGCCGATCAGGATCATGAAGACGGGGATCATCGGCGCCGTCAGCGCAAGGATCAGCGCCGACAGCCAGTCGAGCGGCAGGACGGCGGCGAGGATCGCCAGGGGCAGGAAGACCGCCTGGGCCATCGCCGGCAGGTAACGGGACACGAAGGGGTCGAGCGCCTCCACCCCCTCCACCATCAGGCTGGCGAAGCTTCCGGCGTCCGCCCCGCCCGGGCCGCGGGCGACGGCCGAGCGCAGCATCTGCCGCACCTGCCCCTTGATCGCGATGGCGGCGTCGGCGGCGGCCACCGTCGCCAGCCACAGCAGCCCCGCCCGCGCCAGCAGCACGGGCAGGACCGCCAGCAGGCGGGAGAGGGGAACCGGCTGCGTCCCGAACACCACGTCGTTCAGGATGCCGGCGATCAGCCAGGCCTGCAGGATCAGCAGGACGCCCGCCAGCCCGTGGGCGGCGACGGCCAGCGTCAGCCGCCGCCGCTGGCCGGGCAGCAGGTCGGACAGGGGACGGGGGGTGCCGCGCGCCATCGCCGCCGGCCGCCGGCTATGTCCGGCCTGCCGTGCGTCCCTGCACGGCGTCCTCCGCCTCCAGCCACAGCACGTTGATGATGCCGAGCGACAGGGCGGCCGTCAGGCCGAGGACCCAGGTGAAATACCACATGATCGTCTCCTCTCCCGGAAGTCAGTAGGCGGTGGAGCTGTCGGCCTCGATCGCGTCGACCGTGACCTTGCCCCACATCCGGGCATAGCACCAGACGGTGTAGGCCAGCACCAGCGGCAGGAACACCAGCACGGCCCAGAACATCACGGTCAGCGTCAGGTGGCTCGACGGGGCATCCCAAACGGTCAGGCTTGAGCCCGGATGGGTGCTCGACGGCATGATGAAGGGGAACATCGACAGCCCGGCGGTGCCGATGATGCCGGTCATCGACAGCGCGCTGGCGACGAAGGCAAGCCCCGGCCGGCCGGCGTGGCTCAGCAGCATGGCCAGCAGCGCCCCGGCGAACCCGGCGGCCGGGGCCAGAATCGCCACCGGCAGCCGCCCGTAGACGTCGAGCCAGGCCCCCGGCGCCCTGACCACCTGCTTGGCGAGCGGGTTCGGCAGGGCGTCCAGCGCCGGCTGGCTCACGATGCGGTAGCCGTCGACGCCGAAGGCCACCCACAGCCCGGCCAGCGCGAAGCCCGCGACCACCAGCAGGCCCATCACCCGGACCGCCCGCCGCGCCCGGCCGGCAACCGGGTCCTCCGTGCGCATCTGCAGCCAGATCGCGCCATGCATGGTCAGCATGGCGACGCTGATCAGCCCGGCGAGCAGCGCGAACGGGTTGAGCAGAGGCAGCAGCGCCGTCAGCAGCGCCCCCTCGTAATGGGCGCGCAGCAGGGAGTCGAGGTGGAAGGGCACGCCCTGCAACAGGTTGCCGAAGGCGACGCCGAAGACCAGGGCGGGGACCAGCCCGCCGGTGAACAGGCCCCAGTCCCAGGCGTTGCGCCAGCGCCGGTCGGCGATCTTGGAACGGTAGTCGAAGCCGACCGGCCGGAAGAACAGGGCGAACAGCACCAGCAGCATCGCCATGTAGAAGCCGGAGAAGGCGGCGGCATAGACCGCGGGCCAGGCCGCGAAGATCGCCCCGCCGGCGGTGATCAGCCAGACCTGGTTGCCGTCCCAATGCGGTCCCACCGTGTTGATGACGACACGGCGCTCGCCGTCGTTGCGGCCGACGAAGGGCAGCAGGATGCCGACCCCCATGTCCATGCCGTCGGTGACGGCGAAGCCGATGAGCAGCGCACCGACCAGCACCCACCAGACGAGCTTCAGCGTCTCGTAATCGAGGATCATGACGGAGTCTCCTCACTCGGCCGGGGTGGGCATGGCGGTTCCGATGGCGCCGGCGCTCGGGCGCCCCGGACCGCGCTCCCCGAAATAGCGCCCGGTGCCGAGCGAGGCCGGCCCCTTGCGCGCGAAACGGACCATCAGGAACAGCTCGATCGCCAGCAGCCCGGTGTAGAAGGTGAGGAAGCCGGCCAGGCTGAAGATCAGGTCTCCCTTGGTCAGGGTCGAAGTGGCGAGGAAGGTCGGAAGCACCTCGCCGATCGCCCAGGGCTGCCGCCCGAACTCGGCGACGAACCAGCCGACCTCGCAGGCGATCCAGGGCAGCGGGATGGCCGCCACCAGTGCCCGCAGCAGCCAGCGCTGCTCCACGATGGTCCGGCGCATGTTGAACCAGAAGGCGGCGAAGATCAGCGCCAGCATGGTGAAGCCCAGCGCCACCATCACCCGGAAGCTGAAGAACAGCGGCGCCACCGGCGGGATGGTGTCGCGCGCGGCCCGGGCCACCTGCTCGTCCGTCGCATCGACCACCGCGGCGGTGTAGCGCTTCAGCAGCAAGCCGTAACCGAGGTCGGCCTTGTGCGCGGCGAAGGTCTTCGCGACCTCCTCCGACCGATCGCCGGCCCGCAGCGTCTCCAGGTTGGCGTAGGCGACCATGCCGCTGCGGATGCGCGCCTCGTGCTGGCGGGTGAGGTCGTTCAGCCCGGTCACCTGCCGGTCGGTCGAGCGCGTGGCGATCAGTCCCAGCAGCCAGGGGAGCTTCACCGCATGATCGGTCTCCATCGTCTCGTCGTTGGGCAGGCCGAACAGGGTGAAGGCGGCCGGGGCCGGCTCGGTGTGGTATTCCGCCTCGATGGCCGCCAGCTTGGTCTTCTGGACGTCCCCCAGCTCGTACCCGCTTTCATCGCCGAGAACGATGACCGACAGCACCGCCGCGACCCCGAAGCCCGTCGCGACCGACAGGGACCGCTTGGCGAAGGCCATGTCGCGCCCTTTCAGCAGGTACCAGGCGCTGATGCCCATCACGAACATGGCGGCGGTGACGTAGCCGGCGGCCACCGTATGCACGAACTTCACCTGCGCCACCGGGTTGAACAGCAGTTCGGCGAAGCTCGTCATCTCCATGCGCATGGTCTCGGCCGAGAACTCCGCCCCCACCGGGTTCTGCATCCAGCCATTGGCGACGAGGATCCACAACGCCGACAGGTTCGATCCCAGCGCCGTGAAGAAGGTCACCGCAAGGTGCTGTCGCTTCGAAAGCTTGTCCCAGCCCAGGAAGAACAGGCCGATGAAGGTGCTTTCGAGGAAGAACGCCATCAGCCCTTCGATCGCCAGCGGCGCGCCGAAAACATCGCCGACATAATGGGAGTAATAGGCCCAGTTGGTTCCGAACTGGAATTCCATCGTCAGGCCGGTGGTGACGCCCAGGGCGAAATTGATGCCGAACAGCTTGCCCCAGAACTTCGTCATGTCCTTGTAGACGATGTTTCCGGTGATGACGTAGACGGCCTCCATCATGAACAGCATCCATGACAGGCCCAGCGTCAGGGGCACGAACAGGAAATGGTACATGGCCGTCGCGGCGAACTGCCAGCGCGACAGCTCTACGAAGGTGTCGTCGATCATGCTGAACTCCAGGCCGGTAAGGCGCGGTCCCCGGCTCAAGGGGGGCCGTACGTAGGCGAAGCGAATTCTGGCGAAGGCCGGCCTGGGCTTCTTGAAGAATTCTCAATTTCCCGAAAAATTATTGGCTGCAAACGAAAAGCGCCCCGCCGGCAGGGAAGCCGACGGGGCGCCGCATCCCGCGGCAGGTCACTGCTCCGGCCGGCAGAACTCTCCGCGTCGTACGCCGGCCAGCGTCCGGATCGCCAGCCCGCCGACCACCAGGACCAGCAGCCCGTACAGCCCGGTTCCGGCGGCCGCATAGACCCGGGAGCCGGCAAGACCGGCCATCTGGCTGGTCGCGATCGTGAAGGCGGCAAGCGGGAAGGAATAGGCCCACCAGGACAGGGTGAAGGGCAGCCTGGAGAATCGCCCCAGTTGCGGCAGCAACAGCAGGAAGAAGAACACCGCCCAGAAATAGAGCAGCCTGCCGAACGGATCGATCCCGCCGGTCAGCGCGACGTAGGAGATGAAGCCGGCGGACGGCGGCGCCAGCAGGATGAACAGGGTGGGCACCATCCGCCCCGGCAGGGGGCTGTGGAAGATCAGCCGGTACATCACGATGGTGAGCAGCACGATCCAGAACAGCAGGCCGACGGCGAAGAAGAACCAGGACAGGTCCGGCGGGGCATGATGCACGCCGGCGATGGGAACCAGCACATTGCCCACCACCGGGATGAACCAGGCCGGGTTCAAGTGCGCGATCTCGTAACGGGCATGGTTGATCCAGGCCGTGATCACCAGAACGGTCAGGACGAGATGCGCCGCCGCCCCGGCCGCCCAAAGCCCGAAGGACAGGCCGGCGTCCACCCCCTGCGCCGCGGTGGCCAGCAGGATGGCGCTGATCGAGATGGTGGGGAAGAAGCAGATCCGGACCGGATGGCTCCACTCCGCCCGGACGGCCTCCGGATGACGGATCACCTTGCAGAGATAGGTCGCGGACAGCAGCAGGAAGACCGCGGCGGTCAGGGCGAACAACGCCGTCCCGGCTCCCGCCGGCAGGCCGTGGGCGGCTTCCATGCGCTGGGTGGCGGCGGTCAGGCCGCTCAACCCCATCACGGCGGAGAAGAAGGAGACCGGAAACTCGCCGAGGCGGGAAAACGGCTCCGCGCCGTGGTCCGACACGGGCCGGGCTGCAGCCGCCGCTGGCTCGGGCGATCCGGCGACCCGCACATCAGCCATGATGGCCGCACTCCTCGTGCGCCGCGGCCGGACGCAGCGCGCCGCCCAGATAGGCGGCAACCGCGGTGCGCGGATCGGTCTCGCCGGTGGCCACGGCATGGACCCCCCGCTCGCGCATCCGGGCGATGAAGCCCGGCCCGGCACTGCCGGCGATCACCACGTCCACCTCGTCCAACGGGTGAGGGCCGCCGGCGAAATCGTGAAAGGCCAGTTCCCGGGGCAGATCCAGCCGCCCCGTCTCGACCGGCTCGGACCCCGGCGTTCCTTCGAACAGCAGGAAGCGGCGGGTCTTGCCCGCATGCGCCGTGACGGTCCGGAAATTCTGGCTGGCGATGGCGAACTTCATGACGATCTCCGAGAACGGACTTTCCATTAGGAAATCGCGATACAGGGGTCGATGTCGTTGAGAATCATCAAGCCCCGGTATCGGGCCGCCAATATCGGGGGGCCGATCCCCGGCGCTCAAGCGGACCGGTCGTGTCCCGGACGGGGAAGCACCACCGGGATGCCGGCCGCCCGCGTCACCGCGAAGGGGACGCCGTAGGCCTCCTGCAGCAGGGGGGAGGTCAGAACCGACGCGGCATCTCCCGCGACCACGCGCCGGTCCGGCATCATCAGGACGAGCTCGTCGCAGTACCTTGCGGCAAGCGACAGATCGTGGAGCACGACGACGACGGCGCGGTTCCGCCCCGCCGCCTCGGCACGCAGCAGCGCCATGATGCGGAGCTGGTGGCCGGGATCGAGCGCCGCCGTCGGTTCGTCGGCGAGCAGCACCGGAGCGTCCGTCGCCAGGACCCTCGCCAGCATCACGCGCGCCCGCTCGCCACCCGACAAGGTCGGCACCGCGCGCGCCGCCAGCGCGGCGACGCCGGTCGCCGCCATGACCCGCTCGATCACGTCTTCATCCGCCCGTCCCAGCCGTCCGAGCGGACCGAGATGCGGCAGCCGCCCCAGCGCCACCGTGCGGCGGACCGTCAGCGGCCAATGGACGAGGTGGCCTTGCGGCAGATAGCCGAGCAGCTTCGCCCGCGCGCGCACATCCGCCGGCAGCGGCTGCCCCGCGAAGCGGACGTCGCCGTCATGGGGCAGCAGGCCGGCGACCGCCCGGAGCAGGGTGGACTTGCCGGCGCCGTTCGGCCCGATCAGTCCGGTGACGGCGCCGCGCCGGGCCGTGAAGCCGGCATCGGTCAGGATGGGGCGTTCCCCCAGGCGCAGGGTGATTCCGCGGGCCGACAGCATCGTCACCACGCCTCCCGCCGGGCGCGCAGGATGAGGAACAGGAAGAAGGGCGCGCCGACCAGCGAGGTGAGGACGCCGAGCATGACCTCCTGCGCGGTGGGGATCAGGCGGGACACCAGGTCGGCCAGCGTCACCAGCACCGCCCCGCCGAGCGCGCTCGGCAGCAGCAGGCGGCCGGGCTCGTGCCCGACCAGGGGACGCAGCAGATGCGGCACCACCAGCCCGACGAAGCCGATCGAGCCGGACACCGCCACCGACGCCCCGACCGCCGCGGCGCTGCCGCCCACGACGGCCAGCCGCAGCCTTGTCAGGTCGATCCCCAGGCTGCGGGCTGCATCCTCGCCCAGGGCAAGGGCATCGAGCCCGCGGCCGGTGGCGAGCAGCAGGCCGCCGCCGGCCAGGATGAAGGGAAAGGCGGTCAGCGCATCGCCCGGCGTGCGGTCCTTCAGCGATCCCATCAGCCACAGCAGCATCTCCGTGACGGCATAGGGATTGGGGGCGAGGTTCATGGCCAGCGAAGTGAGCGCGATGGCGAGGCTGGAGAGCGCGATCCCCGCCAGGATGAGAGTCAGGCTGCCGCCGTCGCGGGCGGCGACCGCCAGCAGGAGCCCGGTCGCAAGGACGGCGCCGGTCATCGCCATGCCGGGGAGCGCATAGGGCGACAGCGCCGCGAAGCCGAAATAGAAGGCGACGACAGCGCCGAGGCCGGCGCTCGCCGAGACGCCGATCAGCCCCGGCTCGGCCAGCGGGTTGCGCAGCAATCCCTGGAGCGCCGCGCCGGCGATGCCCAGCGCCGCGCCGACCTCGATCCCGAGCAGCAGCCGCGGCAGGCGGATCTCGCGGACGACGGCGACCGTCGGCGGGTCCCCGGCACCGAAGACGCCGGCGATCACCTCGGCAGGGGGAAGCGGGGCGTAGCCGGTGGCGAGGCCGGCAACGGATACGGCCAGCAGGGCGGCGGCCAGACCGGAGAGGAGGGGCAACGTGCGCATGGATCAGGGATTTCCGTTCGATGAGACCTGCGGCGGAAGCTGCCGCAGGCCGCGGGCCAGGGTTTCGGCAGCCTCGACGAGGAACCAGCCGCTGCACACCCAGCTCTTGCCGGGCACCGCCACGGTCGGGGTGGCCCGCATCCGGCGGACGAAGGCCGGATGATCCCCGAAGGCCCGGCGCAGCGACCGGTCGGGGCTCTCGAAGAAGCTGGTCACCAGAAGCCGGGGCGGGTTGAGGACGAAACGCTCCAGGTCATAGCCGGTCCAGCCCGACCGCCCCTCGGCGGTCGCCTGGTTGGTCAGACCGACCGCCGTCATCACCTCGTCCACGAAGGTCCCGGCGGCGGCGGTGCCGCCACCCGGACGCAGGTAGAGCGCCGGGCGGCCGGCGCCGGCATCCTCGCCGCGCAGCGCGGCCAGCCGCCGGCCGACCGCGTCGTTCAGTGCCGCGCCGCGGTCGGAATGGCCCAGCGCCTCGGCGACCTCGGCCGTCACCCTTGCGATGTCCTCGAACCGCTCGGCCAGCGGGATGCGCACGATGCGCACGCCGAACCGCTCCAGCAGCTCCAGGGTCTTGTGGTCGCTCCAGCCGTTCGCCAGCACCACGTCGACGCCGAGCGACAGGTAGGCCTCGGCGCTCGGCCGGACCTGCCGGTGGCGGGCCGCCTCGCCGGCCATCAGCGACAGCCAGGGGTCGGTTGCCTGCGGCGACAGGGCGGCGATCTGCTCCGGATCGGCAAGGGCCAGCAGATACTGGTCGCCGCACACCGTGGCCGATGCCGCCCGCGGACCGGCGGCCCAGGCGGCCCCGACGGGCTGCAGGACCGCCGGCAGGGCCAGGACCGCAGCCCCGAGACGCAGCCTCAGCCGCCGCACCGGAACCTGCTCCCGCTGCGGTCGAGCGGATCGGCGTCCAGCCCGAGATAACGCTGACGGAACGCGTCCCACATCGACAGGCGGTTCCAGTCCGGCTCCTTCAGGATGCGGTCGTTCTCGCCGAGGAAGGGGTTGGGAAAGAACAGCGTCATCTGCTGCTCTCCACTGCCGTTGAACAGCCGCAGGCCCCAGCTTCGCGGCGCGCCGTCGGCCCCGAGGACGCGGTACATCTCGGCCCGCGCCGTCCGGCGGATGCGGGCAAGCGCAGGATCGACCGGATTGCGCGGCGTCCCCCGATGGGGACCGATGCAGACGTGGAAATGCCACGCCCCGAAATCGACGGTCAGGTAGCCGTCGAACAGCGACACCTTGCGCGGGGCGTTGGGCGCGTGGATCTCGAAGACGGCCCCCTGGATGAGCGTGCCGAACACGATGTCCCGCCACCACACCTCGAAGGCATCCTTCAGCAGGGCGAACAGCAGGTCCTGATCTGTCGACAGCGGAAAGATCTCGACCCGGCCCATGCCGGGTTCCTCGACGACGTGCGAGGCGATGGAGGATGCGGTATTCATGGGATTCTCCCGGAGATGGCGGCGTCAGAAGCGCGCGGACAGGCCGGCGTAGGCCGAGCGGCCCGGCGTGGCGTGGCCGTAGACTTCCTCGTAGCGGCGGTTGAACAGGTTCTCGACGCGGCCCTGCAGCGTCACCGCGTCGGTCAGGTCGTAGGACAGCCGGAGGTCGGCGGTGAGGAAGGCGCTGCCGGTGCCGTAATTCTCGACCATGTCGCGATAGCGCAGGCCGAGGTTGGCGTAGGCCTCGGGCAGGAAGCGCCAGCCGACCGACGCGCTGCCCTGGTGAAGCGGCAGGTTGCGCAGACGCTGGCCGGTGTTGGCGTTGACCACGCTCTGCCAGGAATAGGCGACGCGGAGATCGGTCGTCGCGCTCGGGCGGGCGGCCAGTTCCAGTTCCATGCCCTGCGCCTTCGTGCGGTCCACGTTGACATAGCCGCCGCCCGAACAGGCCGGGCTGGTCGCCGGGCCGGACAGCCAGTTGATCTGGTCGCGGGTGCTGGCCTGGAAATAGGTCGCGCCGGTGGTCAGCCGCCCGCCCAGCAGCGATTGCTCGACGCCGGCATCCCAGCCGCGGCTGCGCTCCGGCCGCAGATCGTTCCTGCCGTAACAGGGATCGAACCGCTCGTAGAGCGAAGGCGGCTGCCACGCCGTGCCGTAGCTGGAACGCAGGGTCGTCCCGGTTTCCCCGATCCGGTAGGCGGCGCCGAGCCGCCAGGTTCCCTTGCCCCCGTAATCGGTGTGGCGGTCGCCGCGGATCGTCGCCGACAGGTCGAGCGGCGCCACCGGCGTCACGCCGACGGTGGCGAAGGCGCCGCTGCGCCAGTTGTGCGCCCGAATGTCCGGCGCGCGCGGCGCGAAGCCCGGCGTGTGCTGCTCCATGCTCTCCCGGGTGGCGTCGGCGCCGTAGCCCAGCGACAGCCGGTCGGACAGCTTGGCATTGGCAACGTAATCGAGGCGCGTCTTGTGGCCGTCGTAGGTGTCGCCCCTGGTGCCCTCGCCCCAGTATTGCCGGGTGTTGGTGGTGTTGGCGACCCCGAAGCCGTGGACCAGCCTGCCGCCCAGGCTGTCGAGCGAGCCGCCCAGGCGCAGGAACCGTTCGGTCTCGTCGCGCGACCAGTCGTTGTCGCGGGTGGCCGGATCGTAGGTCAGGGTTTTGCGCTGGTAGCGCGCCGTCGCGTCGAGGCGCAGCGTCTCTGTCGCCTGGATGCCGAGCCGGCCGGCGGCGGCCCACTGCCGGAACGGGTCCTTCTCCTGTCCGCCGCGGTGGCGGCTGAAGTCCGAGTAGCCGCCGGAATGGGTTCCGGACAGGGATAGCCGGTAGTCGACCCGGTCCTGCGCCCCCGACAGCGAGGCGTTGCCCCGCTTGGTGTCGTAGCTGCCGTATTCGGCCCCGACCCGCCCGCTCAGCGGACCGGTCGGCCGCCGGGTGGTGATGTTGACCACGCCGCCGCCGGCATCCGGTCCGAAGCGGCCGGGCTGCGGACCGCGCAGGACCTCGATGCGCTCGATGTCGGCCGTGTCCATCTCGCCGGCCGGATATTGCGACTGCGACTGGCTGGTGTCGCTCATCTCGACGCCGTCGATGAAGAAGCGGGTGTTGCGCGGCCCCAGCCCGCGCAACCGCACGGTCTGCGCGCCGCCCGGCGCCTGCCGGCCCGACAGGCTGACGCCGGGAACCAGCCTCAGCGCATCGTCGAGCCGGCGGATCTGCTGCCGCTCGATCTCCTCGGCGCCGATCACGCTGGAACTCGTGGTCGCCTGCTCCTGGGGCACCGTCACTTCGGCCGGGGCCGTCACCTCCAGCGGCACGAGCCGAAGCTCATCGGCCGATGCGGAGGCGGCCGATGCGGAGGCGGCCGATGGAGGGGCCATTCCAGCCGTGCCCCCGAGAACCGCCAAGGTGAGTCGAACGAGAAAACGCCTTTTTGAACAGCTTGTCTGCATGTCCTGCCACGTCCTGCTGCAGGCATGGAGGCGCGTTCGGGCAAGCGGTGCGGCCGAACAGCCGCCCGTCCGGGCCGCACATCCATGCCGGCCCCGGAAGACCGGGACCGTTGCGTTGAACGGGCGTTGCCGAATGGACGCCACGACGCGGGGCCCCGCGCCTTGAGAACCATTCGCCTGCGACATGCCTCAGGGGGATGAACCGTCCCGAAACCTGGTCGCGGCAACGCCAATGGACGCGTCACCACGACGGGTTTCCGCACCTTCGACACACCCCGATCGAAGGCAGAGTGACGCTGTCAGAGGCAGGTCTCCTGGCTCGCGGGTCGTCATCCGGCACCGCCTTCCCGGCCGGGATCCATGGATCTCCGGTCAGTGGCTCGTTGGCGCCGACTCGCCGCTCACAGTTGCGGGGACAGCCACGGCTTGCATCAGGCTGGGACGCCTGTCGCTTCCGTCGTTCCCTTTTAATCTCCCGGCTTGCGCCCGGGAGAACCGCTGACAATGCGTGTTTTGATAGAGGCCGGCCGCCCGTCTGTCAATCGTGCGATGCGCTCGGAAGACGCTGCGGATCCCGGCGGGGAGGCGGCCCCGGATCACCGGCCCGTGTAGCCGGCGATGAACTCCAGGAACCGCGGATCGGTCGCATAGGCGATGTTGATGCGCAGGGCCGGCGGGCCGCTGCTCCGTTCCGGGGCGAAGACGGAGCCCGGCGCCAGGAACAGGCCGCGGTCGGCGGCGGTGCGGACCAGCGCCGCCTCGTCGATGCCGGCCGGCAGTTCCCCCCAGACATAGTAGCCGCCGGCCGGCGTGACGGGAACCGCGACCCCGGCCCGGTCCAGGGCCGCCAGCGCCGCTTCCCGCGCCGCCTCGATCCGGCTCCGCAGCCGGCGCAGGTGGCGCAGATACTGCCCGCCGGCGATCAGCGTGTAGACCAGCCGCTCCACATAGTCCGAGGTGCTCACCACCGTCAGCATCTTCAGGTCGCACAGGCTCTTCGCCAGCGCCGGCGCGGCGGCGATGTATCCGACCCGCAGGCTGGCCGAGAGCGTCTTGGAGAAGGTGCCGACATAGATCACCCGCTCAAGCTGGTCGAGCGCGGCCAGCCGGGGGGAGGAGGCCGGCAGCACGTCGGCGAAGGGATCGTCCTCCACGATGGTGACGCCATGCCGGGCGGCGATCTGCAGCAGCCGGTGGGCGACCGCGATGGACAGCGAGCCGCCGGTCGGGTTGTGGGCGAGCGGCTGGGTGAAGAAGAGCTTCGGCCGCAGCGCCGCCGCCTTGGCGGCGAACTCCTCCAGGTCCGGTCCGTCGGCCCGCCGCCGCACCCCGGCGATGGCGACCTTCGCCAGCTTCAGCTTGCCGAACAGCGGGTAGTAGCCGGGCGTGTCGACCAGCGCGGTGTCGCCCGGCTGCAGCATCTGCCGCGCGATCAGGTCCAGCGCGTGGTTCGCCCCTGGGTCAGCAGGATCTGGTCGGGCCGGGCGGCGACGGCGCGCTCGGCCAGCGTCACCACGATGCGCTCGCGCAGCGGCGCATAGCCCCACGGGCTGCCGTAGCCGTGATCGAGCTCGGTTCCGCCGGCCGGCCGGGCGAGCCGGCAGCGGACGCCGACTTCCAGCTTCTCCATCCAGTCCGGCGGCGGGCGGCCGTCGCCGACGCGCACGGCATACTGGCGCTCCAACTGTTCGCGCAGAAGGGAGAGGTGGTCGAGCGCCTCGGCGACATGCGGCGCCCCATGCTCCACCCGGCTGCGGACGGCCCGGGCGACATAGTAGCCGGAGCCCTGCCGGGCCTCCAGGTAGCCGAGCGCCACCAGCCGGTCGTAAGCCTCCGCCATCGTGTTCTTGGAGACGCCGTGCTCCTTCGCCCCGCTGCGCACGGAATGCAGCCGCTCCCCCGCCTTCAGCAGGCCGCGCTCGATCAGGTCGGTGATGCGGTCGGTCAGGTCGGTGACGCGCGTCATGGCGGATTCCGGCAATCGTCCCAGCGATTTCCCTGGGACAGTCCGCCGAACAAAGCGGCCGACCGTCCCTTGAACCGTCCCTTCGTATCACGGACCATGTGATTGGCAAACAAATGACCCGGACACCGGGGGCCGGACAGGGAGAACCGAACTCGTGCCGCAGAACGCCCGCAGATCCCGCATTTCCGGTTTCCACAGGATGAGCCAGCGCGAGCGGCTGGAGCAGGTCGCCGCCTTCGCCGGGCTGGAGCCGGCGCTGGTCGAGCATCTGGCGAACACCGGCAACCTGGATGCCGCGCTCGCCGACCGGCTGATCGAGAACGTCGTCGGGACGATGAACGTCCCGCTGGGCATCGCCACCAACATGCGGATCGATGGCGAGGACGTCCTGATCCCCATGGCGACCGAGGAGTCCTCGGTGGTCGCAGCGGTCTGCAACGCCGGGCGCCAGTGCTACGAGACCGGCGGCTTCACCACCGGGCTTTCCGGCACGTTGATGATCGCGCAGATCCAGACGGTCGGGGTGGCCGATCCCCATGCGGCGCGGCTGCGCATCCTCGACCGGCGGGAGGAGGTCAAGGCGGTCTGCGACGGCTGCGACCCGGTCCTGCTCGGCCTCGGCGGCGGCTTCCGCGACCTGGAGGTGCGGGTGCTCGACACGGCAGGGGGCCCGATGCTGATCACCCACCTGATCGTCGATACCCGCGACGCCATGGGCGCCAACGCCGTCAACAGCATGGCGGAGGCGCTGGCGCCGCACATCGCCGGCTGGACCGGCGGCAGGGTCTACCTGCGCATCCTCTCCAACCTCGCGGACCGCCGGCTTGCCCGCGCGCATGCCGTCTGGAGCCTCGACCGCCTCGCGGTGGAGGGCATGACGGGCGCGCAGGTGCGCGACGGCATCATCAGCGCCTGCCACTTCGCGGCGGCCGACCCCTACCGGGCGGCGACGCACAACAAGGGCATCATGAACGGCATCAGCGCCGTGGTGCTGGCCACCGGCAACGACACCCGCGCCGTCGAGGCCGGAGCCCATGCCTATGCCGCCCGCGGCGGCTCCTATGGCAGCCTGACGCGGTTCGAGATCGCGGCCGACGGCAGCCTCGGCGGCTCCATCGAGCTGCCGATGGCGGTGGGGCTGATCGGCGGCGCCACCCGGCTGCACCCGACCGCCCAGGCCTGCCTGAAGATCCTGGGGGTCACCTCGGCCGCGCGGCTCGCCCGCATCATCGCGGCGGTCGGGCTGGCGCAGAACTTCTCGGCCCTGAAGGCGCTGGCGACCACCGGCATCCAGAAGGGCCACATGGCGCTGCACGCCCAGAACATCGCCATGATGGCGGGCGCCGTCGGCGGGGAGATCGAGCGCGTCGCCCACCTGCTGGTGGAGCGCGGCACCGTCAGGATGGACGTCGCGCAGGGGCTCCTGCGGGATCTGCGCGGCTGAACGCCTGCAGCCGGCTCAAGAATGAAATCAACGGGGAGGATCGGACGATGACGCGTGCGGTGACCGGCGGAGGGATCGGCAGAGGGGTCAACGGCAGGATCGGCGGCAGGATCGGCGGCAGGATCGGTGGCGGGATCGGCGCGGCCGCCCTCGTCGCCCTGACGGCGACCGGGGTCCTGGCCGACGAGCCGGGCGGCCGGGTGAAGCTCGGCGTGCTGACGGACATGAGCGGCTTCGCGTCGGATTCGACCGGCATGGGATCGGTGGTGGCGGCCCAGCTCGCCGCGGAGGACTTCGCCGGGGAGATGCCGGGCGTGACCATCGAGGTCATCACCGGCGACCACCAGAACAAGCCCGACCTCGGGTCCTCGATCGCCCGGCAATGGCTGGACCGCGAGCAGGTGAACGCCATCCTCGACGTGCCCTTCTCGTCGGTGGCGCTGGCGGTCAACGAGGTGACGCGCAACTCCAAGGCGATGTTCATCGCATCCGGACCCGGCACGACCGAGCTGACCGGGCCGAAATGCTCGCCCAACACCGTGCAGTGGACCTACGACACCTGGGCGCTCGCCAACGGCACCGCCCGCGCCGTCGTCGGCGAGGGCGGCCGGAGCTGGTACTTCCTGACCGCCGACTACGCCTTCGGCCACGCGCTGGAGAAGGATGCCGGCAGCGTGGTGGCCGCCACCGGCGGGCAGGTGGCCGGCAGCGTCCGCCACCCGCCGAACGCGCCCGACTTCTCGTCCTACCTGCTGCAGGCCCAGGCCAGCAAGGCGCAGATCATCGGCCTCGCCAACGCGGTGGGCGACACCATCAATTCAGTGAAGCAGGCGACGGAGTTCGGCATCACCGCCAGCGGGCAGAAGCTGGCCGCCCTGCTGATGCAGTTGACCGACGTGAACGCGGTCGGGCTCCAGTCGGCCCAGGGGCTCTACCTGACGGAGGCCTTCTACTGGGACCTCAATGCCGACACCCGCGCCTTCGCCGACCGCTTCGCGGCGAAAATGAAGGGCCGGCGCCCCACCGGCAATCAGGCCGGCGTCTACAGCGGCGCCCTGCATTACCTGAAGGCGGTGAAGGCCGCCGGGACCACCGACGCCGCCAAGGTGGCCGCCGCCATGCGCGAGATCCCCATCGACGACAAGCTGTTCGGCAAGGGAACCGTGCGGGTGGATGGCCGGGCGGTGCACGACATGCACTTCTTCCAGGTCAAGTCGCCGGCGGAATCGAAGGCGGAGTGGGACTACTACAAGCACATCAAGACCATTCCCGCTGCCGATGCCTTCCGTCCGCTCGAAGCCGGCGGCTGTCCGCTGGCCGACAAGAAGGCATGACCGGACGGCGGCGGTGGCCGTTCCCTCCCACGACGGCCTCGCCGGCCCCCTCTTCCCGTCACGCCTCGTCCAGACCGCGCGGAGTGCGCATGCCGGCGGTCTCGCCGCCGTCGATGGTCAGGACGGTGCCGTTGACGTAGCTCGACCGCTCCGACAGCAGCCAGGCGACCGCATCGGCGACTTCCTCCGGGGCGCCGAAGCGGCCGGCCGGGATGCGCTGCTCCAGGCGGCGGCGCTTGATCTCCTGCGTCTTGATGCCCTGCATCATGCGGGTGTCGATCTGGCCCGGACAGACGGCATTGAAGCGGACCTCGGCGCCGAACTCCAACGCCAGCGCCTGCGTCATGCCGATCACGGCCGCCTTGGACGCGCAGTAGATCGCCAGCCCCTCCTCCCCGGTCTTTCCGGCGACGGACGCGACGTTCACCACCGCCCCGCGCGCCGCCCGCAGGCCCGGCAGGGCAAGCCGGGTGAAGAGGAAGGCGCTGCGGGCGTTCACCGCCATCACCTGATCCCAATCCTCCACCTGCGCCTCGGCGAAGGCGACGCGGCGTGACATTCCGGCATTGTTGACCAGCCCCGCGATGCGGCCGCTGCCGAGTTCCATCGCCCGGCCGACCGCGCGGGCGCAGTCGTCGGGGGACGCGACGTCGCCGCGTTGAAAGACGGCGCCCGGACAGCGGCCGGCAAGATCGGCGCCGGCCACCTCATCCCGCCCGGTGAAAAGGACGGCGTGGCCGTCGCCGGCCAGCCGCTCCACACAGGCGCGGCCGATGCCGTGCGTGCCGCCGGTAACGATGATCAAGCGTTGCTCCCAGGATTCGAACGCCCCCACCCCAGCCGGGCGAAGAGGGTTCTGACGATATCGGTGTCGCGGAAGCCCCAGCCTGCGGGCGAGCGGGACGCCAGGCACGCCGGCAGGCTGATCCACAAGCTATAGCGCTCCGCTCCGGGCGGGAAAAGGGGATGGGCGCGCCGTGCGGCGGAGGCCGGCGCCGACCGCCAGAAGGCCGGCGATCACCAGGAGGGCCGCCAGCACGGCGGCGCTGCCGAGCGAGCGCAATGCCACGATGGCCGCGCAGCCGGTAGCCGCAAGGACCGGACCGATGGCGGTGGGATAGGCCGGAATCAGGTCCGACGCGCCGCCGGCGAGTTGACCGGCAATCGACAGCAGGTGATTGCCGAGCCAGCCGAGCAGCCGCTGGTTGCCCGACGGCATCATGAAGAGGTCCAGCACCGTGCGGACGGCGGAGCAGCCCGCGCCGTGCAGCTTGCAGGAAAGCGCGGACAGGATATCGCCGGCGGCGGCGCAGAGGGAGGTGGTTTGGCTCATGATCCGCGTCCTTGGAGCCTGGGAAGAGATCGGGATCAGGCCGGACGCGGGCAGTCTGCCGTGCCGGTCGATACCGGGACGCTAACTGTTCCCGTGACAGCGATAAATATGCAAATTACGAGTTCTCTGTTGTATAAATAAGAACAATTGGTGCAAAACGCTATCACCCCGCCATCTGGCTCTCGAAGCGGGCAATCAGGTAGGAGGCCGCCGGCCCCGGTGGGCTGTCGGTGCGGTGCACGGCCTGCAGCCGGTAGGGACCGCCCTTGCAGTCGGGCATGTCCAGCCGCACCAGCCGTCCGCTGTCCAAATCCTCCTGGATCATCGGCAGGGGCATGTTGCCCCAGCCGATCCCCTCGCGCAGCAGCATGTGCTTGGAGCCCAGATCGGCCAGCCGCCAGGTGCGCGTGCCGATGACGGCGAACTCCCAGCCCTGCGTCAGGGTGGAGCGGTCGGTCAGCACCAGTTGCACATGCTCGCGCCCCGCGCCGGGTGGATTGCGCCCGGCCAGCGCCAGCGGGTGGGACGGCGCGGCGACCGGCACCAGCTCGACGAATCCGACGCCGATCCGCTCGATGCCGTCGATCTCCATGTCCAGCGGCCCGCTGATGCCGACCGTCGCCGTGCGGTTGAGGACCATCTGGGTGACGGCGCCCAGCGCCTCGACATACAGGCGCAGCGTCACGGTCGGGTAGGCTTCGCGGAAGGCCTTCAACGCATCGACCACCCGCCGGGCCGGCAACATGACGTCGAGCGCCAGATGCACCTCGGACTCCAGCCCCTCGATCAGGCCCTTCACCTTGGCGCGCAGGCTGCCCATGCCGTTGGCGATGGTTCGCGCTTCCGCCAGCACGGCCCGGCCGGCGTCGGTCAGTTGCGGCCGTTTCGTGGTCTCGCGGTCGAACAGCGAGACGCCCAGTTGCAGTTCCAGATTGGCGATCGAATAGCTGATGACGGAGGTGGCGCGCCCCAGCTTGCGCGCCGCACCGGCGAAGCTGCCTGTATCCACGACGGTCAGGAAAACGCGGAGCTGGTCGAAGGTCGGGGTGCCGGGGTCGGACATTTCCAATTTCTCGAACGTTTCGATCCATCTTATCCCGGTTTTTCCGAAGGTCCAGCGGCGTTAGCTTGTCCTCACCAGCAGCGACGGGCCGCTTGCCAGACCTCACCAGCCCCGCGCCGCTCCTTCCAAGACCGGGAGTTCCTGCCATGACCGTGCGCCCCGCCGCCGGAGTCGAACACATCCTGCTGCCTGCCGTCCGCGACATCGGCGACGGGTTCCAGGTCCGCCGCTCCCTGCCGTCGGCCATGCGCCGGTCGGTCGGCCCCTTCATCTTCCTGGACAGCTTCGGCCCGGTCACCTTCACCGCCGGCGAGGGGATGGACACCCGCCCCCACCCGCACATCGGCCTGTCGACCCTGAGCTATCTGATCGAGGGCGAGATCGTCCACCGCGACAGCGAGGGCTTCGTCCAGGCGATCGAGCCGGGGGCGGTGACCCTGATGACCGCCGGGCGCGGCATCGTCCATTCCGAACGCACCGCCCCCGCCACCCGCAGCACCGGCCACCGGCTGTTCGGCTTCCAGAGCTGGATCGCCTTGCCGGCGCAGCACGAGGAAACCGACCCGGGCTTCCAGCATGTGGCGGCCGAGGCGCTGCCGCGGATCGAAGGCGACGGCATCGACCTGCGGCTGATCGCCGGCTCCCTGCTCGGCCGGCGGGCGCCGACGCGTACCTTCTCCGACCTGTTCAACGCCGACGTGATCCTGCAGGACGGGGCCCGGCTGCGCGTCGACGCCGAGCACGTCGAGCGCGCCGCCTATATCGTCGACGGAGCGGTGGAGGCGGTCTCCGAGGATGGCCTGTTCCGCAAGGACCAGCTCGTCGTCTTCCAGCCGGGGGCGGAGATCGTGCTGCGCGCCGTCGGTCCGGCCCGGCTGATGCTGCTGGGCGGCGAACCGCTGGACGGACGGCGGCACATCTACTGGAACTTCGTATCCAGCCGGCGCGAGCGCATCGAACAGGCCGCCCGGGACTGGCGCGAGGGCCGCTTCCCCGCCGTCCCCGGCGAAACCGAGTTCATCCCCCTGCCCGATTCCCTGCCCAAACCCGCGGCCCCCCGCGCGGTCTGATCCATCCATCCACCCCCTTGTCTCGAAAGGACCATCGTCATGACCACCTATGCCATCCTGGGGTCCGGCGCCATCGGCGCCGCCGTCGCCGGACAGTTCGCCCGCAAGGGAATCGAGGTCCTGATCGCCAACAGCCGCGGACCGGAAACCCTGGCCGACCTCGCCCACGATCTGGGGCCCGGCGTCGTCCCCGCCACGCTGCGGGACGCGCTCGCCGCCGACATCGTCATCCTGGCGGTTCCCTACGACGCGGTCCGCGACGCCGTGCACGAAGCGCCGGCCTGGAACGGCCGCATCGTCGTCGACGCCACCAATGCCATCGACTTCCCGGCCTTCACGCCCCGCGACCTGGGCGGCCGCCCGTCCACCCACATCGTCGCCGAGGCCGTGCCCGGCGCCCGCGTCGTCAAGGCCTTCAACACGCTGCCGGCCGCGGTGCTGGCGAAGGACCCGCAGGAGAACGGGCGCCGCGTCCTGTTCCTGTCGGGCGACGACGAAGGGGCCACTGCCGAGGTCGCCGGCCTGATCGAACGGCTGGGCTTCGCCCCCATCCCGCTGGGTCGCATCGCCGAGGGCGGTCGCCTGCAGCAGTTCGGCGGCGCGCTGATGGTCCACAGCCTGATCAGGCAGGGCTGAGCCGAACGTTCACCCCTGGCCGGCGCGGTCCCCGAGATCGATGCGCGCCACCAGGAAATCCAGGAAGGACCGCACCTTCGGCGGCTGGACCCGCCCACCGGGAAAGACCGCGTGCAGGTCGACGTCCGACGCCGCCCACCCGTCGAGCACCCGCACCACCTGACCGGCCGACCGGTAGGGCCGCATGGAGAAGTCGGTGGCGAGGACCAGCCCGCCCCCGGCAAGCAGGGCCGGGATCAGCATCTCCGGATCATCGGCCGTCATCACCGGGTCGAGTGCCACATCCCGCACCTCGCCGGCCCGTGCCAGCCGCCACACATGGCCGGTCGGACGCCGGGCCGTCATGCTGGCCAGCGTGGCATGCCGAACCAGGTCGTCCGGATGAGCCGGCGCACCATGGCTGGCACAATAGGCCGGTGCCGCATAGACGTGGCGGGACAGGGCGCCCAGCTTGCGGGCCGCCATCGAGGAGTCCTGCAGCGGCCCCATCCGGATCGCCACGTCGATGTCCCGCGCCACCAGATCGAGGGTTTCATGGCTGAGCACCAGATCGATGCGGACGTCGGGGTAGCTGGCGCGGAAATCGGGCATCAACGGTGCGATGACCTTCATGCCGAAGGATGGCGGCGTGGTGACGCGCAGCCAGCCGCGCGGGGCGTCGCGAAGCTGGGCTACCGCGCTTTCGGCCTGCTCCAGCTCCTCGGCGATGCGGCGGCACCGCTCGAAATACACCGTACCCGCCTCGGTCAGCCCGATGCGGCGGGTAGTGCGGTGCAGAAGCTGGATGCCGAGCCGCTGTTCGAGGTCGCGCACCTTGCGGCTCAGCGTCGTCTTGGGCAGCCGCAGCCGCCGGGCCGCCTTCGTGAAGCTGCCCTCCACCACCACCTTCACGAAGGCGATGGTGTCGTTCAGGTCCTGCATCTGCACCCGCCGATTGGATCGAAAAACGGCACAATGTTGCCCACGCCCGGGGGATAATCAAGCCATGCTTCGAGTGCTAGTACTACAGCGGAGATTTATCGGTTTGGGTGCGGCGTTTCCAGTGGCACTGGCGTGCTCGTTGTTGGTGGCGCCGTCGCCAGACGGACCAAGCGATAACGGCGGCGGGATCGGGCCGGGGCGGGCCGATCAAGGAGGCAAGCAGGTGTCTGATTTCCGGCACGGTGAGGGGCAGGACATCGGCCGACAGATCGACGCGCTCCTCGCCCCCCGATGGCCGCCGCTCGGGCGACGGTGAGAAAGGCCAGGGCGAACATCGCCAGCGTGACGTGGCGGTGCCACGCCGTCCAGGTGCGCACCTCGTACTGATCCAGACCGACCTCCCCCTTGGCGGCTTCGAAGCACGACTCCACCGTCCAGCGTGCCCCCGCGACCCGCACCAGCGTCGCCAACGGCGTGCCCTCCGGCGCGAAGGTCAGGTAGTAGGTCAGCTTGTCCGGCTCGGCGATCGAGCGGCGCACCAGCAGGCCACGGCTCCAGCCCTCCCGCAGTGACGGGTAAACCTTGTAGGCCCAGTCGTACAGGCGTGGCCCCTTGGCCCCATCTCCGGCGCTCAGGCGGTGCCAATCGGCGGCGCCGACGCACGCGGCGGCCCGCTGCTTGACGGTGTCGAAGCCGAGTGGCGCCCGCTGTTTGCTGGTGACCGCCAGCACATAGCCGAGCGGCTGCCGCTCCAACCACAGCCGCAACGCGTAGTCGCCGCCGTACACGCTGTCGGCCGTCACCCACGCGCAGGGCACGCCCGCCGCGACGGCGCGCTCCAGCAGCGCCCGCCCCAGCTTGGGCTTGGTGGCGAAAGCCACCTCCTCCGGCACCCCGGCCAGATGCCGGCGGTCGGCATCCGCCGCCCACTCCTCGGGCAGGTAGAGCGCGCGGTCGATCAGCGCCCGGCCGTGGCGGCTGGCATAGCCGAGGAACACGGCGACCTGACAGTTCTCGGTGCGCCCGGCGGTGCCGGAGTACTGGCGTTTGACGCCGACCGAGCGCATCCCTTTCTTGAGGAAGCCGGTCTCGTCGAGCACCAGCACGCCGTCGGCATCCCCCAAGTGCTCGCTCACATAGGCTTGCAGGTCATCGCGCACCGCCTCCGCGTCCCAGCGCGCTCGCCCGAGGAAGTCGTGCAGGGCGTCCGGCGTGCGATCCCCGGCGGCTTCCGCCAGATGCCAGCCGTTCTTGCGCTCCAGAGGGGCCAGCAGCCCGCGCAGATAGCTCAACGCCCGCTGCCGCACCTCCACACGACGAAAGCGCGGAGCCAGGTGCTCGACCAATTCCTCCAGGGCACGCGCCCACCCTGCCGTCTCGGCAATGACCGTCATCCGTGGATCCTCCCTGCTGATCCACGCTCAACAGCCGACAGCGCCCACCGTCAGCCTCAGAAAATCCCCGCTGTAGTACTAGCATCAGGCCAGCCAGCGCACGGACGCAGGATCGCCGCGACGGCAGCGGCCCCTCCCCCGCGGTCATTTGCGCCGGGTTTCCCCGCCATCACCGAAGGAACGCTTTCATGGCCAAGGTCCTGGTTCTCTACTACTCGTCCTACGGCCACATCGAGACGATGGCCCATGCCATCGCCGAGGGTGCGCGCAGCGCCGGTGCCGAGGTGGACGTCAAGCGGGTGCCGGAGACGGTGCCCGAGGCGATCGCCCGGAATGCCCACTTCAAGCTGGACCAGAGCGCGCCGGTCGCCACGGTGGCCGAGCTGGAGCAGTATGACGCCATCGTCGTCGGCACCGGCACGCGCTTCGGCCGCATGTCCTCGCAGATGGCCGCCTTCCTCGACCAGGCCGGCGGGCTGTGGGCGCGCGGCGCGCTCAACGGCAAGGTCGGCGCCGCCTTCACCTCCAGCGCCTCGCAGCATGGCGGCAACGAGACCACGCTGTTCTCGCTCATCACCAACCTGCTGCATTTCGGCATGGTCATCGTCGGGCTGCCCTACAGCCACCAGGGCCAGTTGACGATGAGCGAGATCGTCGGCGGCGCTCCCTACGGCGCCACCACCGTCGCGGCCGGCGACGGGTCGCGCCAGCCCTCCGAGATCGAGCTCGCCGGCGCCCGCCACCAGGGCGAGATCGTCGCCCGCACCGTCGCCAGGATGTTCGGCTGACCCGAGCGCGTGGAGATCATCACCATGTCGAGCACGCCCCAAAGCCAGGCGGCGATCGCCGTCGTGCGCCGCAACACCGAAGAGGTCCAGGGCCGCGGCAACTATGCCCTGTTCGAGGAGCTCTTCGCCCCCGACTACCTCGACCACACCCCGCAGCCGGGCGGCACGCCCGGCCGCGCCGGCACGCTTCGCCTGTACAAGGCCCTGCGTGCCGCCTTCCCGGATTTCCATGCGGACATCCACTGGCAGGTCGCCGACGGCGATCTGGTCACCACCTACAAGACCTATCACGGCACCCACCTGGGACCCTTCCTCGGCATCGCCCCCACGGGCAAGGCCATCGCCTTCGAGACGGTGGACGCCATGCGCGTGCGCGACGGCCGGATCGTCGAGCATTGGGGCGTCGCCAACCTCTACAAGCTGCTGGAACAGCTTGGCGCCCTGCCCGTGACGCACCCCCCCTCCCAGCCGGCCTGATCCGGCGCGCCCCCTCTTCCCAGCGAGATCCATCATGAGCGACATTCTGAACGGCAAGGTGGTCGTGGTGACCGGCGCGTCGAGCGGCATCGGCCGGGCGATCGCCTTGCGCGCGGCCGAGCACGGCGCACGGGCCGTCATCGTCTCCGACGTGACGGAGACGCCGCGCGAGGGCGGCGAACCGGCCGCCGAGGTCATCAGGGCGCTGGGCGTTCCCGCCCTCTTCGTGAAAGCCGACGTCAGCAAGCGCACCGAGAACGACGCGCTGGTCGCGGCGGCCTGCTCGCGGTGATCTGACCCCGCCATGGCGGCACCCGGTCACCGCGACGAGGATCATCGGGCCGTTCCGGCCCGGCGGGTGCCGTACCCGTGGAGGGGGGGCCCATTGTCCCGGATGCAGGACAGTCATGGTCACATTGACCGTCTAAACCTGTTTGCCGGGACCTGATTAGATGCCGTCACGCATCAATTGGACAGCAGAGATGAAACCGTGACGGCCTACCTTGTGATCGACATCAGCATCTTCGACATGCCGAAAATGGAGGAATATGAGCGGCACGTGCTGCCGCTTCTGAAGATGTTCGGCGGTACGCCGATCGCCTATGATGACGACGGCGTCGTCCTGGAAGGAGCATGGAACAACCGCGTGTTGATCGTCGCATTCCCTTCGAAAGAAGAGATCAAGGCCTTCTTCAACTCGCCGGAATATGCTCCCTGGAAGGCCTTCCGGCGCAAATACTCGGACGGCCGTGCCGTCGCAGTCCAGGCCGTGCAGCCCGGTTGACGCATGGCCAGGACCGTTCCGCCCCTGTCGTCGAACGGCGGCACGGTCCCGGCCCTCCGGCCGCGGCGGGCAGCGGTCGACACCCGCCCGCGACCGGTCAGCCGCGTCGAGCCGCCTCGATCGCGGCGACATCGATTTTCGTCATGCTCATCATCGCGTCGAACGCGCGCTTCGCCTCATCGCCGCCCACCGCCAGCGCCTCGGTCAGCACACGCGGGGTGATCTGCCAGGAGACGCCCCATTTGTCCTTGCACCAGCCGCAGGCGCTTTCCTGCCCGCCGTTGCCGACGATGGCGTTCCAGTAGCGGTCGGTCTCTTCCTGATCGTCGGTGGCGATCTGGAACGAGAAGGCTTCGTTGTGCCGGAATGCTGGTCCGCCGTTGAGGCCGAGGCAAGGGATGCCGGCGACGGTGAACTCGACGGTCAGCACGTCGCCCGCCTTGCCGGAGGGGTAGTCGCCGGGCGCGCGATGGATGGCCCCGACCGAGCTGTCGGGAAAAGTCTCGGCATAGAAGCGGGCGGCAGCCTCGGCGTCCTTGTCGTACCAGAGGCAGATCGTGTTCTTGGCAATCGCCATGACCGGTCCTTTCACTGTCCATGCGTCAGCAGCGGGCGGATATCCAGGCCCCGATCCGATCCGGCGAAGGTGGCTGCGAACGCCGTTCGCACCGGGACTCCCCTGCGCCCGGCAGGGGACGTGCTTCTAGTCGATCGCCTCGATTCCCTGCTGCCTGAGCTGTTCCAGATGGTTCTTCATGGCCACGAGCTGCTCCGGAGAGTGCCCCTGCCAATCGGTGATCTCGCCCGTGACCCGAAGCGGTTCGCGGGAGCGGTAGGACCTGGTCGGATTGCCGGGGAACCTCTTGTCGGTCAGGTTCGGGTCATCCACGATCGGGCCCGTCGGCTCCACGATGTAGATCCTGCCGCGCCCGTCACCGGCGGCCAGTTCGGCGCCCCAGATCGCGGCGTCGAGGGTCGCGGTCAGATAGACCCAGCTCCCCTTCTTTCGACGGCCGTAGTTGGAGTTGCAGCCGGCCTCGATCAGGTCGCCCGGCTTCAGGTCGGCCCGCGTGCCGTGGTAGAAGCGCTGGGGCACCGTACCGCCGGTGGCCGCCTCAGGCTTGCTGCTCATGCTGCTCGTCCCTCGCTCTGTTGCCCGCTCCCGTCCAGGCGGGAAACGGCCGTTGCCTGCCCGTCCGCAGGCGCAGCGCACGCGCCCGGAGGCTGCCGCGGTCGCTCCGGCTGCACCGCGACCAGATCGGGGTGCGGGAGCCCTGGTGGGCCGCTGCCGCTTCGAGCGTCCGCTCAAACGCCTGGACAAGCCCCCGGCCGTCACGGCGGAACGACAGGATCGCGACCGCATATCGGGCAACAGCACCGGCGATGCCTCGTCCATGCCCGGTTCGAGCAGGATAGCGAGGTCCTCCCGGTTCCGGAAAGCTATCCTCTCGGCAAGCACGGCCACCGCGAAGGAATGACCGCGCCGACACCCCCCTTCGCACCGGCGCCGGACCAGCCAAATCGCACCTGCGACAGACGGCCGCATGGCAATCGTAACGTTACGACGGTAGCCTTCGTAACGTTACGAAAACGACGTGGGTGTATGTTCCTCCATGTTTCGCAGCGCTGCAGCCGGTCCGGCTCCGTGGGGTCGCGATCGGTCCGCTTCAGATCGCTGCGCTTTGCAAATCCTTGACATATGGAGCACTGCCCCCGGTTCGGCGACGAAACCGAGAGCAGCATGAGCCTAGCTGCGAAGAGCACCATGGCGCCGCATGCGCCCACGAATCGTAACGTTACGAACCTGCGTTCGGACCTCGATACCGGGAATAGACAAAATGTTCGATGCCTCCCACCTTCGAAAAGTCGGCGTCTCCGACTTGCGCAGCCAACGCTGGTACGCGCCGGATACCATCCGTGCGTTTGCGCATCGCCAGAGAACGCAGCAAATGGGGCTCAACAGGGAGGAATTCCTGGGAAAGCCCGTCATCGGAATCATCAATACCTGGAGCGAGATGAGCGCCTGCCACGTTCACCTGCGTGAGCGTGCCGAGGCGGTGAAGCGGGCTGTCTGGGCGGCGGGCGGCTATCCCGTCGAGCTTCCCGCGCTGTCGGTGGGCGAGGTCATGGTGAAGCCCACCACGATGCTCTACCGCAACTTCCTCGCCATGGAGACCGAGGAGCTTCTGCGCCAGCATCCGATCGACGGCGCCGTCCTGATGGGCGGCTGCGACAAGTCCACGCCGGCCCTCCTGATGGGCGCGCTCAGCATGGACATTCCGGCCATCTTCTGCCCCGCCGGGCCGATGTCCTCCGGCAAGTGGCGCGGCCACATCACCGGCGCCGGAACCCATACCAAGAAGTTCTGGGACCAGCTGCGGGTCGGTGCCATCACGCAGCACGACTGGGTCGAGCTGGAAGGGGCGATGACCCGGTCGATCGGGACCTGCAACACGATGGGCACGGCCTCGACGATGACCTCCATCGCCGATGCCATCGGCTTCACGCTTCCCGGCGCGAGTTCCATCCCGGCGGCCGACTCCCGGCACCCGCAGATGGCGGCGCTGTGCGGCAAGACGATCGTCGACATGGTCTGGCACGACCACAGGCCGTCGAAATGGCTGGAGAAGGGCAACTTCCTGAACGGCATCGTCGCGTACATGGCGCTCGGCGGATCGACGAACGCCGCCATCCATCTCATCGCCATGGCGAACCGCGCGAAGATCGCGCTGACGCTCGAGGACATGGAAGCCGTGGCCCGCGAGGTGCCGGTCCTGGCCAACCTGTTCCCGTCCGGCGACCGGCTCATGGAGGACTTCTACTTCGCGGGCGGCCTGATGGCGCTGATGAAGAAGCTGGAGCCGTTCCTGCGGCTGGACATGGTCGGCGTCACCAACCGGCCGGTCTCGGACTGGATCGAAAACGCCGCGTGCTTCGACGAGGACGTGATCCGTGGGCTGAACAACCCGGTCATCCCGCTGTCCACCGGCCGCGCGCTCGCCGTGCTGCGCGGCAATCTGTGCCCGAACGGCGCGGTCATGAAGTCCTCGGCGGCCCAGCCGTCGCTGCTGAAGCACCGCGGCCCGGCGATCGTCTTCGACACCCCGCAGGAACTCTCCGAGCGGATCGACGATCCCGCCCTGGAGGTGACCAGGGACTCGGTGCTGATCCTGCGCAACGCCGGCCCGGTCGGCGCCCCGGGCATGCCGGAATGGGGCAACCTGCCGATCCCGAAGAAGCTCCTGAAGGACGGCGTCACCGACATGGTGCGCATTTCCGACAGCCGGATGTCCGGCACCCACTACGGCACCTGCATCCTGCACGTCGCCCCCGAGGCTGCCGTGGGCGGTCCGCTGGCGCTCGTCAGGACCGGGGATATCATCGAGCTGGATGTCGCCGCCGGAACCCTGAACATGCTGGTCGGCGACGAGGAACTCGCCGCACGCCGCGCGGCCTGGAAGCCGGTGCACCGCACCTATGGGCGCTCCTTCGCAGCTCTCTACCAGCAGCATGTCACGCAGGCCGACCAGGGCTGCGACTTCGATTTCCTCCAGGCCGGGGAAGCCGTGCCGGAACCGCATATCTACTGAGGATACAGCGTCATGAACCAGTTCAAGCGCAACATCGAATCCGGAAAGCTCCAACTCGGCACCTGGATGATGACCGGCAGCGACACGGTCGCCGAGGCGATGGCGCGCGTGGGATTCGATTTCCTGGTCCTGGACCAGGAGCATGTGCCGGTCGATTCCGCGGACGCCATCCGGATCGACCGCGCCGTGCGCTCGGCCGGCACCGGGGTGACGCCGCTGTACCGGCTCGCCTGGAATGATCCGGTCCTGATCAAGCGCGCCCTCGACGGCGGCGCGGCCAGCCTGATGGTGCCGTTCGTCGAAAACGCCGAGGACGCCAGGAAGGCGGTCGACGCCGCCTATTATCCGCCGTTCGGCAAGCGCGGCTTCGCCGCCGTCCATCGCGCCAGCCACTACGGCATGAACCCCGACTTCGTGCGGGAGGCGCGCGAAGAGCTGTGCCTGATCCTGCAGCTCGAAACCCCGAATGCCATCGACAATCTCGAAGCGATCGGGTCGCTCGACGGCGTCACCGGCCTGTTCGTCGGCCCCGGCGACCTGTCGAGCGCGATGGGGCACATCGGCAATCCCGCCCATCCCGAGGTGCAGGCCAAGATCAAGGAGGCCGTGCAGCGGTGCCGGGCGCTGGGCAAGCCCTGCGGAATCGTCGGGGGCAATCCCGATCTGGTCGCCCGCTATCAGGATCTCGGATTCACCTTCGTGGCCCTGGGCTCCGACATGAGCATGCTGGTCGCCCGCGCCAAGGAGCAGCTCGCGGCGGTGCGCGGCAAGGCCGTCACCGTCTCCGGCGGTCAGGTGTACTGATGCCCCGCCGGATCGGCATAGCCCGGGGCGGCATGGCCCTGGAGGTGGCACCGGACCTCGGGGGCGCCATCGCCTCCCTGACGTTCGGGGAGGTGGACATCCTCCGTCCCCTGCCGGCGGGCGAGGACGTGATCGTCAACCAGTCCGCCTGCTATCCGCTGGTGCCCTACTCGAACCGCATCGCCGGCGGCCGGTTCGCGTATGAGGGCGAGCGCTTCCAGCTCGCCCGGAACTTCGGGGACCACCCGCACTCGATCCACGGCAACGCCTGGCAGCGCCCCTGGGAGGTCGCGGACACCTCCGACCGGTCCATCGCCCTGACGTTCGTGCACAGCCCGGTGAAGGGCGAGGAACACCACTGGCCCTGGCCGTACCAGGCGACACAGCTCTTCGAACTGCACGACCGGGAGCTGACCGTCGAGCTGACCTACCGGAACCTGGCGGGGAAGGCGGTGCCCGTCGGGCTCGGCTTCCATCCCTACTTCCCCGATGCAAGCGCGGCACTGCTGCACTTCTCGGCGGGAAAGGTCCTGTTCAACGGCCCGGACAGCCTTCCCGTTTCCATGGGCGAGGTGCCGCCCGAGTGGAGCTACCGGTCTCCCCGGGCTCCGGTCGCCGGGTCCATCGACAACTGCTTCTGCGACTGGGAAGGACCCGCCACGATCACCTGGCCGGGCCGCAAGGTGACGGTCGCGATCGACTCGCCGCAGGCGACGAACGCGGTCCTGTTCATCCCGCCGGCCGCGAAGAACTTCGTCGCCGTCGAGCCGGTGACCAACGTGAACAACGCGATCAACGACCTTCCGGTCGACCTGGACGGCCGTGCGATGCGGCGGGTGGCTCCCGGAGAGACCCTTTCCCTTCAGATGAGCATCAGGGTGTCGAGCCATGAATGAGCCCGTACCGCTCTTCGACTACATCGGGGAGCTTCCCGAGTGCCCGACCTGGTGCGAGACGGGCCGGCGCCTCTACTGGACCGACATCCTGCGCAAGGAGCTTCATTCCTGCCGGCCCGACGGCACGGACCATCGGATCCTCCGCTTCGAGGAGGAGGTCGGGTGTTTCGCCCTGCGCGAGAAGGGGGGCTTCATCCTGGCCATGCGCACCGGGATCTATCTGGCCGACGCGCAGGGGACCATCGAAAGGAAGATCTGCGACAACCCGAACAACCCCCTCCTCGCCCGCTTCAACGACGGCGGGGTCGACCCCTACGGCCGCTTCTACGCCGGAACCTACTGGTCCCCGCGCGATTACAACGGCGCGCTGCTGTGCCGGGTCGATGCCGGCCTGACGGTCAAGGTGGTGCAGTGCGACATCCTCGGCGCCAACGGTCTGGCGTTCAGCCCGGACGGGCGGTGGATGTACACCACCGACACGCCGAACCACGTCCTGTACCGGACCCCGATCGACCCCGCCAGCCGGGAGCCGGGGCGCCGCGAGGTCTTCATGAGCTTCCCGCGTGGCAACGGGCGGCCGGACGGCGCGGCCATGGACGTCGAGGGTTGCTACTGGACGGCACTGTTCGACGGCCACCGCATCGCCCGGATCTCGCCGGCCGCCGAAATCCTCGAAGAGCATCGATTGCCCGCGCGCTGCCCGACCATGGTCTGCTTCGGCGGCGACGACATGAAGACGCTCTACATCACCACGACCCGCGAGAACATGTCCGAAGACGAGCTGCGCGAGCGGCCGCTCTCCGGCGCTCTCTTCACCATGCGCACCGCCGTCGCGGGCATGCGCAAACCCGCTTTCAAGGAAGACTGACATGAAGACGATCGGTTTCATCGGGCTCGGCCTGATGGGTGAGCCCATGTCCAGGAACCTGGTGACCAAGTTCGCCGGCACCGTCCTGGTCTATGACATGAACCCGCAGGCCATCGCCCGGGTGGTCGCGGCGGGTGCCGAGGCGGCCGCGTCCATCGAGGACATCGCCCGGCGCGCCGACGTCATCTTCACGATGGTGCCGAAATCCGTGGACGTCCAGGCGGTCTACGAGGCGATGCTGCCCCATCTGCGCGCCGGCCAGATCACCGTCGACATGTCCACCATCGACCCCAGCGTTTCCCAGGCCCTGGCGGAGACGGTGAAGGGCAAGGGCGCGGCGATGCTCGACGCGCCGGTCGTCAAATCGGTTCCGGCCGCGGAGGCCGGCGAGCTCGGCATCTATGTCGGCGGCGACGAGAGCGCCTACCAGACCGTCCGCCCGCTGCTGGCGATGATGGGATCGAACCAGATCCATCTCGGCGCCAACGGCCGCGGCCTGGTGATGAAGATGCTGCACAACACGCTTGTCGCCGGCATCCAGAACAGCGTCAACGAAATGCTGAATGCGGCGGAGGTCTACGGCATCGGCAAGGCGGAATTCACGACGGCCGTGTCCTACGGCGGCGCCATGAACTTCTATCTCACGAGCAAGGTCAAGAGCCTGATCGAGGAGAACTACAAGCCGGTGTTCTCCCTGCAGAACATGGCGAAGGACGTCAACATCATGTGCACCATGATGCAGGAGAAGGGGCTCCACCTTCCGGGCGTCGCGCTGGTCAAGCAGGTCTACGACAAGGGCGTCGCGGCGGGGTTCGGGACCGAGGACTTCTGCGCGACCTACAAGGTCGTCCACGCCGGACTTCACGGCAACCGGAAATAAGAACAGTGCCCGATCCGTGGGATCGGCGAACGGGGGAAAGGCGACCGCCTTTCCCGTAGGAGTGCGTGCAAATGAACTATCAAAAAAACGTGCACTATTCGTCCCTGGAGGGGAAAGTCGTCGCCATCACCGGCGGCGCGAGCGGCATCGGCGAGGAACTGGTCCGTGCCTTCGTCAGCCAGGGCGCGAAGGTCGGCTTCCTCGACGTCGACCGGAAGGCCGGGGAGGCGCTGGCAACCGAACTCGGCTGCCTCTTCCTTCCCTGCGACGTGACCGACATCGGGCAGCTCAAGGACTGCTTCGCGACGATCGCCGCCAGGCTCGGCGTCGTCGACATCCTCGTCAACAATGCGGGGAGCGACGATCACCACAAGATCGAGGACATCACCGAAGCGTATTTCGAGAACCGCATCGCCGTGAACCTCCGCCACCAGATCTTCGCCATCCAGGCGGTGATCGGCGGCATGGCGGAGAAGGGCGGCGGATCGATCATCAACATGGGGTCGATCAACTGGATGCGCGGCCGGCCGGGCCGCGTGCTCTACTCCCTGTCCAAGGCGGCGATCCACGGCTTCACCCGGACGCTGGCCCAGGAACTCGGCGCCCGCAACATCCGGGTCAACAGCCTCGTCCCCGGCGCCATCCGCACTCCCAAGCAGGACGCGATGTGGGCCAAGCTGGACCCCGCGGCGGTCAACCAGTTCGTCGAGCTCCAGGCGCTCAAGTTCCGGCTCGACGGCACCCACTGCGCCCGGATGGCCCTTTTCCTCGGATCGGACGAGTCGTGCGGCTGCACCGGCCAGGACTTCATCGTCGACGCCGGCCTGACCTTGAACTAGGGAGCCTGCCATGGACCTTCTTGCCATCTTCACGCCGGACGGGACGCTGCTGGACACGACCACCGTCCTGACGGTATGCGCCCTGATGTTCCTCTACACCTTCGTCGGCATCTGCGCCGGCTTCGGCGGCGGGCTGACCACCATGCCGCTGGTGTCGCTGATGCTGCCGGTGAAGATGGCGGCTCCGATGTCGGTCATCGTCGGAACCGCCACCGCGCTCTATGCGACCTGGCTGTCGCGCAAGGAAACCGACTGGAAGTCGGCCGCCGTGCTGATCGCCTTCTCGTTCCTCGGCGTCCCGGTCGGGCTTTACGCACTGTCCTACCTGCCGGACTACATGATGAAGATCGGCCTCGGCGTCTTCCTCATCGTCTACTCGGCCTACAGCCTGTTCATCCCGCGCCTGCCGACCTACGACAAGCGCTGGATCGCGGCGCCGATGGGCGCCATCGCCGGTGCGCTCGGCGCGGCCTTCTCCACCAACGGCCCGCCGGTGGTGATCTACGGCATGCTGCGCAACCTCAGCCCCGCGGCGTTCCGCGGCACGCTCAACGCCTTCTTCACCGCCAACAACATCACCATCATCGGCGGCCTGGCGACGAGCGGCATCCTGACGGTCTCGACGGTCAAGCTGGTGGTGTTCGCGGTTCCCATGATGATCCTCGGCTCCCTGGTCGGGCAGTTCGTGCACAAGCGGCTTCCGACGCCGGTCTTCCGCAAGCTGGTGTTCATGCTGCTGATCGCCTCGGGTGCGATGCTGATCAAGGGCGCTGCCGGCCTGCCGGCACTGCCGGTCCTCGCGACCGTCTTCATCCCCTTCATCATCCTGCAGCTCATCTTCGGGAAGAAGATCGCCATGATCCGCGCCCAGCAGGAATCCGCCAAGGCATAACCGCAGTCAGGAGGAATGCCTGACAACGGAGAGCAGGGCGAGCTGCCTCGCCATCGCCGCCGTCACCGGCAGGCTCTGCTCTCCTTTTCCACCCGGCAGGCCCGAAGAGCTGGAGGTCTCTATCATGAGCAGCGAGAAGTTCACCCAAGCCGGCCTTCGGGAGCCCGCCTTGCGGAAGGTCGTCGCCGGCAGCTTCGCCGGCGCGCTCCTCGAATGGTATGATTTCTTCGCATTCGGAACGGCCTCCGGCCTGGTCTTCGGGCGGCTCTTCTTTCCCGACGCCGATCCGATGGTGGCCACGATCGCGGCCTTCGCCTTCTTCGGCGTGGGGTTCTGGGCCCGTCCGCTGGGAGGGATCGTCTTCGGCCATTTCGGGGACCGCGTCGGCCGCAAGGTGACGCTGATCTGGACGATCATGATCGTCGGGATCACCACCTTCCTGATCGGCTGTCTGCCGACCTACGCACAGGTCGGCATCTGGGCGCCGATCCTGCTCGTCGCCCTGCGCCTCCTGCAAGGCTTCGGCCTTGGCGGGGAGTATGGCGGGGCCTCGCTGATGGCGATCGAATCCGCCCCGCGGAACCGGAGGGGCTTCATCGGATCCCTGCCGCAGGCGGCCTCGTCCGCCGGTGTCATCCTCGCCACCAGCGTCTTCGCGGCCTGCGATCTTCTGCTGACGGATGCCCAGTTCATGTCATGGGGCTGGCGGATTCCCTTCTGGCTCTCGGCGCCCATGCTGGTCGTCGGCCTCTACATCCGGATCCACGTCGCCGAAACCAAGGACTTCGCCTCGGCACAGGGGAGCGGCATGGCCGCCGGCCCGCAGGACGGCGCCGAGCCCCGCCGGACGGCCGAGCCGCGCACCGGACATCCCGTGACCGGCAGCGCGTCGCGCCAGCGGGCGGCGGAGGGACTGCCGGTCGTCGAACTGTTCCGCCGCCATCCGCGCAACATCATCCTGGCCACCGGGGCGCGGCTGGTCGAGACGGTGTTCTTCAACGCGATCTACTCCTTCGCGGTCGCCTACATGGTGTCGACCCTCGGCATGGACCGGCACGTCCCGCTGACGGGAATGCTGCTCGCCGCCTCGGTCGGCATCGTCATGTGCCCGATCGCCGGCTGGCTGTCCGACCGGTATGGCCAGCGCTCGATCTACCTCCTGGCATCGCTGGTCTGTACGGTCATCAGCTTCGGCCTGTTCGAGGTGCTGGGAACGCGCGACGTGGTCCTGATCTACTGTGCCATGATCGTCGGCTTCAGCCTGGGCCCGGTCACGCTGTTCGCGGTGCAGCCGACCATGTTCAGCCGCATGTTCGACACCAACGTGAGGTACACGGGCCTGTCGGTCGCCTATCAGGTGTCGGCGATCGTCGGCGGCATGACCCCGCTGTTCGCCGCGTCGCTGCTGGCACTCGGAGACGGGAACCCGCGGTACGTCGTGGCCTACCTCGCCGGGGTGTCGGCGATCTCCTGCGTCTGCGTCTGGCTGATCCGGTACGAAGCGAAGCAGGACCCGTTTCTTCCCTTCTCCTGTCTGGCCCGGACCAGGGGACGCTCGGCCACATGACCGGGAGGCCGGGGCACGGATCGTCCTGGCGCCGGGCCCGCGGCCGGACTGGCGGCGCAACCGGAGGCGGACCGGACCGGCCGGGACTACTACCCACTTCCTTCCCGGCTCCGGATCAACAATATTGGGTGCGCGGATGGCTGGCGCCGTACAGCCATCGGCAAGCAAGGCCGTTCCGCACGGAACGGTCCCCGGAACAGAGGAAGCAGGCAATGCGTGAGGCAACGCAGACGCAGCCGCAGCCACAGAGGCGCCGACGCCAAACCAAGAAGCGCATGACGATCATCGAGGTGGCCGCCATCGCTCAGGTCTCGCCCAGCACGGTCTCGCTCTATTGCCGCCGGCCGGAGGAGGTCTCGCCCTCGATGGCCGAGCGCATCCGCAAGGTCATCGATGAATGCGGCTATGTGCCCAACCTGATGGCGGGGGGGCTGTCGGCCGGGAAGAGCAGAACCGTGGCGGTCATCCTCCCGTCGATCACGAACTCCTTCTTCGCGGAAACCTACAACATCCTGCAGGATCTGCTGCACGCCGCGCAGTATCAGACCATGTTGGGGGTAAGCGAATTCAATCCGGAGCGGGAGGAGCATCTCATCCGCGCCTTCCTTGCCTGGTCGCCGGCGGCGATCGTGCTGACAGGCTTCGAGCACACGGAGGGAACCCGGGCGATGCTGCGGTCCGCCGGCATCCCCGTCGTGGAGACCTGGGACGTGACGGATGCGCCCGGCGTCGCGATCGACCTGTCCGTGGGGTTCTCGCACACGGACGTCGGACGGCGGCAGACCGGCTTCCTGTATGATCAGGGAAGCCGCCGGGTCGCCTATATCGGCGTGGCTGCGGCCCAGGACACGCGCCTGCACAAGCGGGCCGACGGCTATGCCGAGGAGGTGCGCCAGCGAGGCCTCCACGAGCCGATGTCCCTGGTGGTGACCGATGTCGTCCGGGCGTCGATCGGATCCCGCCTGATCAGCGAGATGCTGGACCGTCACCCGGACATCGACGGCGTGGCGTGTTCGAACGACACGCTGGCGCTCGGCGTTCTTCGCGAGCTGGCGTGCCGCGGGTTGCGGGTTCCCGAGGATGTCGCCGTGATCGGATTCGGCGACCTGACCTTCGCGGATTCGACGCAGCCGCCGCTGACCACGATCCGACCGCCGCAACAGAAGATCGGGTCGATCGCGGCAAGCCAGGTTCTTTCCCGGCTGCGCGGCGTCGAGGTGCTGCCCGCGCACCAGGACCTGGACTGCGAACTGGTGGTGCGGGCAAGCACGAGGAAGCCTGCGTGATGACCGTGGCCCGGCAGGGGCCTGCCGGACACCGGCCCGGTCAATGCTCGATATGGTCCTGCCCCGGTTCGGTGGTTCGCACAGGCATACCGGCGGACCCAGGTCGGGGCAGGATGATCCCGTCGCACCCAACGCATCTCGGGGGAGCAGGCGGTGGCCGGATGGAAGGGTGCGACGGCGGCGGCGTCAACCCCTCGGCGGCGCAGGGTTCTCCGCGCATCGGAATGGTTCCGGCGCCGAAGCCCGCAGACGCCATGTTCGACCGCCTCATCCAAGCCGCCTGCTTTCCGGCATGAACAAGCAGAAGCCGGCGTAAACTCTCTCCCTGCAGCACGGTCAGCGGACGTTGCCTGCGCCGACGCCCACGACGCTCCCCAGCGCAGCACGAACCTCGGCCACCGCGGTCATCAAGCGCTCGCCGTCGACCCCGTGCCGCAGATCCCGTTCAAGGGCCGCCGCGGCACCGGCCAGCCGCGGGTAGCCATAGGTGCCGGCGGACCCGCGCAGGCGATGGGCGATGCGCTCCATCTCGTCCCGGTCGCCCGCCTTCTGGGCGTCGCACAACGCCGCGTCCAGGCCATGCGCCACCGTGACGAAGAGAGAGGCGAGCCGCTCCGCGACCGCCGGGGCCAGGGCCGAAACCGGAGCCGGAGCGTCACCGGCCTGGGACTCTTCCATCGGTCCGGCCCGGCAGGCGCCGGACGGGGCGTGCCGGGCCAGGGCGTCGGTCAGCGCATCGGGGTTCACGGGCTTGGTGAGCACCTCGTCGATGCCGGCGGCGGTGTAGGTCTCCCGGTCCTTCAAACTGGCGTTGGCGGTCAGGGCGATGATGGGCGTCATCGCCGATGTCTCGTCCGGCAAGGCGCGGATGCGCCGGGCGGCCTCCGTCCCGTCCATGCCTTCCAGGCGGATGTCCATCAGGATCAGATCGAACGGCCGCTCCGCCACCGCGCGCAGGGCCTCTTCCCCGCTGGCGGCGCAGGTGATCCGGTGACCGCCGGGGGCCAGCCATTCCATGATGACCATGCGGTTCTCCGGCCCGTCCTCCACCAGAAGGATGTCCATCGGGGGCACGGGCAACAATCCGCAGCGGGCGGCCCGCAGCCCGTCCGCATCGGCGTGCGGGCGTGCCGGCTCCGCCACGGCCGTGGTCGCCGGAATGGACAGGCGGAACAAGGCGCCGCCGCTGCGGCCGGTGGTCACCCCGACCGTCCCCCCATCCGCTCGACGATCTGCCGCACGATGGCCAGGCCCAGGCCGGTGCCGTCCGACCGCGAGTCCCCCGCCCCGGCACGGTCGTAGGCATCGAAGATGCTGTCCCGCGCGCTCTCGGGCACACCGGGGCCGGTGTCTTCGACCTCCAGGACCAGCCGGGTGCCGTCGGGAGTGTCTTCGGTGCCCAGCCGCACGATGATCATGCCGGCGTCGGTGAATTTGATGGCGTTGGCAATCAGGTTGAACAGCAGCTGGCGCAGCCGGAGCGGATCCAGGCGATAGGCCGGCCGAAGCGTCGGGCTGACGACGACGGCCAGGCGCAGGCCCTTCGCCTCGGCCTCGGGCTGCAGGATCGTGGCCACCTCGCCGATCAGGGCGCGCGCGTCGGCCGGCTCCGGTGCCAGGGTCACCGCCTCCGCCTCCAGGCGCGACAGCTCCAGCACATCGTCGAGCAGCCGGACCAGATGACGCCCCGCCGTTTCCGCGATGCCCAGCCGACGTTGGTGATCCGGCCCCGGACCATCGCGCCGCATCAGCCGCACCATGCCCAGGATGGCGTTCAGCGGCGTGCGCACCTCATGGCTCAGCCAGGCGAGGAAGGCCGTCTTCCGATCGGCCAGGGCGGCCAACTCGGCGCTCTTCCGCTCAAGAGCCTGCGTGCGCGCGGCGACCAGCCGCTCCAGGTTCGCCTGCTGATGCGCCAGCGTGTCCACAGCCAGGCCGACGAAATGGAAGGTCACCCCCAACACCACGATCACCAGCGCGAAGCCGAACATCGTCATTCCCGCCTGATCGACCGGAAAGGGGCCGGCCTTGGCGGCCACGGTGGCGACCGTGGTCAGGGTCAGCACCAGGACCGCCAGAACCGAGCCGGCCAGCCCATGCCGCACCGCCACCATCAGCGCCACCGCGAACGCCAGGATGGCGACGTGCGGGATCGCCAGGGTGGACAGCAGCACGGGCAACGGGACGAGCGCCAGCATCACCAGCAGTTCCGGCCCGGCCGCCCTCAACGCCTGCCGGCGATCCCACAGCGCGGCCAGCGGCCCCAGCAGGAACAATCCCAGCGCGTTGCCCGTCACCACGATGAAGATCTTCATCAGCATGCCGGTGACGCTGCCGTCGGGGCTCAGACTGCCGATCCCGAGCAGCGGATCCTTCACGACCAGCAGCGTGCAGGTCACCAGGGGCGGCAGCAGGCACACCCGCAGAAGGTAGGTGACCATCCGCCCATAGGTCCCCTCGATCCGCCCGTCCACCGGCCAGTGGCCGAGCCGCCGGTCGGCCTGCGCCGCCATCCACACCTGCAGCAGGTCCAGCGCCGCGGTCGACAGGATCGCCACGGGCGCCTGCGGCCAAGGCAGGCCAAGACGCACGGCATAATAGACGGTGGAGGTCGCCAACGCCGCCGCCCCTATCGCCGCCAGCCCCGCCGACCCGATCGCCCGCACGCACAGCAGCCCGATACCGGAGCTCAGCCAGATCACGGTCCAGTTGGCCTCGGGAATCCGCGCGATCCGCACACTGGCCAAGGCGCCGAGATGATAAGCGATGGCAAAAAGGGCAGACAGCGCAAAAAGCTGCGCGAAGCGGATGGTTCTGGCCATGATGAAGCCGTCTTGCTCCTTGTCGACGCACCGTTGTATGATAGAAGCGACCTGACTGGTGACGACAAATTTCGATTGCCAGCACGATAGGGTTTTGGCACGTAGGCATTTTTGCTCGTGTCTGTATGGCCGCAACCTTTGGAGACGGGATGGCACAAGCCACGGTTCTGGTGGTGGAGGATGCGGCCGAGCTTCGCGAATTGTACGCGGGCTGTCTGGCCGACGCCGGGTACCGCGTCCTGCATGCCCCCGATGCGGCGACGATGCAGCGCCTGCTGACCGAGGAGCATCCGGACTTGGTGCTCCTCGACATCAATCTGCCCGATGCCAACGGGCTGGAACTGGCGCGGAGCCTGCACATCCGCGACCGGACGGGTCTCATGTTCGTCACGGTCCACACCGACGACGAGGACCGGATCGGCGCGTTGGAGGACGCAGGCGACGACTACGTCACCAAGCCGGTCGACCCGCGGGAGCTTCTGGCCCGGGTGCGAAACCTGCTGCGTCGGAAATCCCACGACTCCTACCTGCGTTTCGACGGATGGACGCTGGACCTCGTGCGCCGTGCGCTGTTCCGTCCGGACGGGTCCTTCCAGGCGCTGACCACCGGCGAATTCAACGTGCTGGCGGCGCTGGCGGCGATGCGGCCCAATCCGGTCAATCGGGAGTACCTGCTCGACGTCATCAGCAACCGGGACCGGGACAACGTCAGCGAGCACACGGTCGACATGCTGGTCATGCGGCTGCGGCGCAAGATGAGGAGCGACGATGGCCGGCCGGCGCCGATCGTCACCGTGCGCGGGGTCGGCTACGCATTGTCGGAGAGTGCGCCGGAGTCCGATTGAGCCGGGTCCGACTGGCCGGACTCCCAGCAAGGGCCGGGCGTCCCGGTGCCTAACCATCCGCCGGGGCTCGACGACGCGCGTCCAGCGCCTCCAGCACGGCTCTCAACTCCGCGTCCACCGCGCGCACCCGGTCGGCGAGCGGGGCACCCGCCGGCCCGTCGCTCCGCACGGCCCTGTCCAGCGACGCCGCGGCGTTGGCGAGCGCGGGAAACCCGTAGGTCGCGGCCGAGCCCTTCAGCCGGTGGGCGATGGCGGCCAGCCATGCGCCGTCCCCCGCCCGGTCCGCCGCGGCCAGCGCCGCGCGCTGCTCCCGGCAGGTGGCGGCGAACAGATCCAGCAGCGCGCCCAGCCGGTCCAGAGCGATGGTCTCCGCCAGCCGGGGCGCTTGGCGGCCGGTCGATGAGGCCCGCAGGGCCGCCGCCGGGCCGGCGGGCGCGAAGCGGGCCAAGGCCGCGGCCAGGCGGTCGGGGTCGAGAGGCTTGGGAAGGAGATCGTCGATGCCCGCCGCCCGATAGTCCACCTCGTCGGCCGACGAAACGTTGGCGGTGACGGCGATGATCGGGGTCAGGGCCGCCGCCTCGTCGGGCAGCGCGCGGATGCGGCGGGCCGCCTCCAGGCCGCTCATCCCGGCGAGCCGGATGTCCATCAGGATCACGTCGAAGCGCCGGCGCGCCAGAAGAAGCCGCACCGCCTCTTCCGCGCGGTCCGTCTCCGTCACCCGGTGGCCGCCGGCGGCAAGAAAGGCGCGCAGGACGGCGCGGTTCTCGGGCGCATCCTCCACCATCAGGATGTCGAGCGCGGGCACCTCCGGCACCGCTTCACGGGCCGGCGCCGCGGGTTCGCCGGCAGCCGTGACCGGAAGCTCGACCGTGAACAGCGCGCCGCCCCCCGGCCGGTCGGCGACCCGGATCGTCCCGCCCAGCGCCTCCACCAGCCCCCGCGCGATGGCAAGGCCGAGACCGCTGCCCTTGGCCAGCCCCGCGCTCTCCAGGCGGGTAAAGGCATCGAAGATGGTCGCCTTGGCCGCGTCCGGCACGCCGGGGCCGCTGTCGGCCACCGAGAGGACCAGCCGCCGATGTCCCTCGCCCTGCGGCGCGGCCTCCGCGCCGAGGTCCAGCGTCACGGAGATGGAGCCCCGGGGCGTGAATTTGATCGCGTTCGACAGAAGGTTCAGCAGGATCTGGTGCAGCCGGCGCCCGTCGACGAGGTACCAGCAACCGACGGCCTTCCCGATGGTCAGCGTGACGTCCAGCCCCTTGTCGGCCGCCGACGGCCGGCACAGCGCCACGGCGTCGCGGACCAGCCCCGGAACGTCGTTCGGTTCGAGCGCCAGCATCACCCGGCCCGCCTCCAGCCGCGACAGCTCAAGCACCTCGTCCAGCAAGGCGACCAGCTGCCGCCCGGCCCCGTCGATGACCCGCAGCCGGTCGGCCTGCCCCGCCGACAGGGAGTCCCGCTGCATCAGCCGGACCATGCCCAGGACGGCGTTCAGCGGCGTGCGCACCTCGTGACTGAGATGGGCGAGGAAGCGCGTCTTCACGGCCGCGTCATCCTCCGCCCGCTCCTTGGCCTCGCGCAGGACCGATTCGACGATGGCCGACTGCCGCCGCAACGCCTCGGTGCGGTCCTGCACCTGCCGCTCCAGACCCTCGTTCAAAGCGGCAAGCTCGGTCGACAGGTTCCGCACGTCGTCGAAGGCCCGCATCACCCGGCGCCCCAGGACCAGGGCGTGCATGAACAGAAAGGCCAGCTCGCCGAACGGGGCAAGATCGACACTGTCGAACAGGTGGGCATACATCATGGCGTCGTGGACGACCGAGGCCATGAACAGCACCGCCCCCACGCCCAGCACCCAGGCCCCGTAGCGCCGCTGCCGGGCGGCGGCGGCGATGCGGGCGATGAAATAGAGGATCGACAGGCCGAGCAGCGCGCTCGCCACGTCGCGGAAGCGGGTGAAGACCATCGGGTCGGCCACCAGGACGAACAAGACCCCGGCTCCTCCCAGCAGGTCCATCGCCCGCCCGACCCGCCGGTTCAGGCATCCCGGCAGCAGATGGTCCAGGGCATGGAAATATATCGGCCAGAACAGGTAGATCGGCAGATATTCGAGCCGGTATGCCAGCGACGCGTCCACGGCGGGGAAGACCGTGGTGAGCAGCTCGCTGGTGCACAGCATGCGCACCGCGCTCGCCGCCAGCAGGCCGGTCATCAGATAATAGGCCGACCGCTCTCCCCGCCGTGCGAAGGCCGCGACATAGGCCGCCAGCAGGAACAGCGACAGCACCACGCCGGCCGAGACCAGCTGGCGCAGCGTCCAGGCCCGCTGGAGGAAGTCGCCTGCCGCAAGCCGCGGACTCGAACCGATGCCGCCCTCGTGGTGAAAGTGGTTCGACACCTCGATGGCGAGGTCGGCGACCCGTGCCCCTTCGCCCGCGGCCTCACCGGCCGGCAGGGTGACGAACCGGGTGGCCGTCTGCGCGGTCTCTGCGGAGGCGATCATCGCAGGCCGTCCGGCCGCAGCCACCGGAGAGCCGTTCAGCCACACCCGCGACGCCGACTTCACCAGGGGCACCTGGACGGTGTAGGCGACCCCATCCTCCGGCAACAGGATGAAAAGCCGGTAGGTCGCCACCCCCACCGACCCCATCGCCGTGCCGTCCGGTCGGGGCTGGCCGTTCCAGACGCCGGGCAGCCGGGCGGTGGTCCAGCCGTCGGGGCGCGGCGGGGGCATCGCCACGGCGCCCGGCCCCAAGCCGGTCTCGGCCCCCGCCAGCCGTCCCCAGGAGACGAGCCATTCCCCATCGAGCGCCAGCGCACGCTCCTTCGGCACACCGCCGCGCAGGTCGAGGACGCCGCCGCGGACGGCCCCGTCGCCCTCCGCCCCGAGCGGCGCAGCTCCGGCAACGATGCAGACCGCCAGGGCAAGTCCCGGCAGCCAAGCCACACCCCGCCGCACGGCGTCAGAACTGCCCGGGCTTCACGCGGAAGATGTCCGGCTCGGCCGGGTTGGCGATGTAGGACAACCGGATCACCGGCCTGTCCTCCGCCTCCTTGCCGGCACCTTTGGCGCCGGGCTTCTTCCCGGGCTCCGCCTGACGGGCGAGACCGCTCACCGTCAAGAGCACGACTCGCGACCTGGCATCGCTGCCACGGAACAGGAGGACCGATCCGTCGGGCAGCGGCGCGTTCATCGCCACATTGTCCGGCTGGAAAGGCTGCTCGCTCAGATAGGCCTGCAGCGTGGAGGCGTTGGCCAGCAGCGTCTCGTTCGGCGTATCGCCCAGGTCGCGCGCCCACAGCACGTTGACGTGGATCAGCTTCTTGGTCGCGTAGCCCAGGATGTAGCTGACCCGCGCCGGGCCGCCGCCCGGCAGAAGATCCTTCACCGTCACCGACAGCGCGGTGGTCCGTTCGACCGGATTCTCGGCCCGTTCGATGTCCGTGTCCTTCACGCCGAAGTCGGCGCGGATCGCCTTGCGCAAATCCTCCTCACCCATCCCGAACTTCGCGGACCGGAACCCTTCGACGGTGGCCGGGACCGGCTTGGCGCCGTCCTCCTTCGCGGGCGCGGCGGAACCGCCGGCGGAGGTCGTGCCGGTGTTGGACGGCGTGCCGGCAGCGGCGAAAGCCGGACCGTGATCGGCCAGGCCGACCACCAGCGCGGCGGTGGCGAACAGGGCCACAAGCGTCTTGTTCATCATGGAAACCCTTCTGGTGCGCATCGGTGAACGGAGTGTCGGAGGAGCTGCGTCAAAAGACGTGGAAGACGGTTCGGAGATACAGGCGATAGCGGTCCATCGGCGTGCCGTCGCCGTCGCGAATCCGCGCGGCGACCGCCAGATCGGTGGAGACCCGGTCGGAAAGGCGGAGCGACGCGCCGATGCCGGCATCGGACATGGCGACCCGGTTGCCGCCGGCCGGCCGGACCAGGCCGGTCTCGTAGAAGCCGTACAGGTCCAGCCCCTTGGCCAGCGGCGAGGCGTCCCAGTGCAGCTCGAACTGGCCGTAGACGCCGGTGTCGCCCGTCAGCGCCCCGGGGGGCAGCGCGCGCAGGGAGGTCGCCCCACCGATCTGGAAGAGCTGGCTGCCGGGAAGCCCCCGCACCGTGCTGAGCTGCCAGCTGCCGCGGGCCTGGACGGTCCAGGGCGCGGACAAGCGATGAACGGCGCTCGCGTCGCCGGTGAAGAAGGTCGCCGTGCGCCGCCGGCCGCCGGGCGTCTCGGTCAGCCGGGCCAGCTCCGCCAGGGGCGAGACCAGGACCGACGTCTCCGCGTCGCCGTAGTAGAGGGAAAGGCCGACCGACGCCTTGTTGGCACGGGTGCCCGTGACATAGACGTCGGCGATGTTGTTCGACGCATGACTGCGGGTCAGCGCGCCGGTGACGGACAGCAGCGTGCTGTCGCCGGTCCACAACGGGTGGCTGCCGTTCAGCGATATCGCCCGTGACGCACCGGTGATGTCATAGGCCCGGTAGTCCCCCTGCACGATCTCGGTCTGGCTTCCGCTGACGCTGAAGCCGATGCGCCCGCCTTCGGTTCCGGCCGGCAGGTTGTAGGCGATGTTCGCCATCCGCGTCCCGCGCGACCCCGAGGCGTACAGCATCACCCGGTCGCCCGCGGCGAACAGGCTGCCGGTCCGGAACAGGACCCCGCCCTGCCCGCGCCCGGTCGCTTCGAACCCATAGTTGTCCGCCAGCAGGTCCAGTGACACCCGAGGCGGTTCGAGCACCGCGAGGTCGAGGTTGGTCAGACCGAAGGACGGACCGGGCTGCAGCGCCGCGCGGAGCTGCGCATCGTTGGTCAGGTTGAAGCGCAGGACGTCCCGATGCAGCGCCCGGGTGTCGAGCACGGCGCCCCGTTCGGCACGGACGCGGTTGCGGACATACTCCGCGCCGACCGCCGGGTCGCCGAGCACCGCGACGCCGTCCAGCCGCCCTTCCACCAGTTGGATGCGCACCCGCCCGCCCTCGATCCTCTGGGGCGGCAGGACGGCGCGTGCGGCCGCCTGGCCATGCGCGTCGTAGAGCGCGTTGACCGCGTCCACCATCTCCTGCAGGTCGTCGAACCCCAGGCTGCGTCCGACGTAGCGTCCGGCCACCGACTGGAGTTCCTCGACCGCCAGCAGCCCGGAGGAATCGAAGTCCACGCCATTCAGCGTGAAGCGGGATCCGCCGCCGCGAATGGTGATGCGGGGCAGGCCGTTCAACCCCTGCCCGCCCACCAGCGGCTCGTCCTGCAGCGGCGGCGGTTCCGCCGGCCCCTCCCGCCGCTCCCCGCCGGAACCGATCACGCTCGGCGTGGCGGCAGGCGGAAGGGTCTGGGGCGGAAGGGTCTGGGGCGGAAGGCCCTGCGCCCACGCCGCACCGGGCAGCATCGCCAGAAGCAGCAACCCGCCGATGCCGCAATGCCGGGCATCGCGCCTCTGCGTCCACGAGATCCGCGGACGCCCCCCCATCGCTCGATCAGACACCGTCACGCTCACTCTTCGGGTTGGAGGAATTGCCTGCGGAGGACTCGCGGTCCGCGTCCGGCTGACTCGTTTCCGCGGCGGTCCGGCGCTTCTCGCCGTTCCCGTTCGCCGAACCGCCGGTCATCACGCCCGCGGCGGGCTCCTCCGGCTGCCGCGCGGAAGGCTGCATTCCTTGATCCTGCCCCGGCGCGGCCACCGACCGTCCGGCGCCCGGCTCCTGGCCGGCAGCGCCAGCGCCTGGCCGTCCGTACTCCAGGCCGCCGAGGTTGACGCCGAGGGTCGTCCCTGCGGCAAGCGAGACGACCGGAGCAGCCGGGCCGCCGGCCGGAAGGCCGGCGTTGAAGAAGGCACCCGGTGCCCCGCCCGGAGCGAACGCCGGCCGCGTCCCCGCAGGGGTGTCCGACGGAATGGCCGCCGCCGCCGTGGCGCTCGACACCATCCGGCTCGCCAGCGAGCCCAGGTCCGCTGGCGGCACGGCCGAAGTCCTGCCGGACTCCACCGGTGCGGGGGATGGCGCCGGACGGACGATCCGGGCGGCCGTGGTCGTCACCGCTCCGTTGTCGACGGCGAGGTCGAACATGCCGTTCGGGGCGTGGTACTGGCGATCCACTGCGACCGGCGTTCCGTCCGCGTTGTCCATCCAGAGGCCGACGCCGGCGGCGTTCAGCCGCATGGTTCCGGCGACGTCGCTGTTCTGGAAGCGCACCCGCGCCGCTGTCGTGTCGAAGACGACGGTGCGCAGGCGGCTCAACTCCCCGGCGACGGCGACCGCCGTGATCCGCATCGCCGCGCTGCCCGCTCCGCGATCGAGCCCGTCGATGTGGAGGCTGAGATCCCGGCCATCGGCAGCGGCGCCCGCCGCCTGGCGCAGCGTGGCGACGATGTCGCCGGACCGCAGGATGACGCCGTCCCCGACCTCCATGTCGTTGATCCGCAGGCGGTCGGCGTTGATGGTGGCACGGGTCACCCGCGCGGCATCGATGGTGACGACGCCACCGCTGAGGTCGAGCGTCGCAGCGGCAAGCCCGGCGATCCGGACGACGCGGGCACCCGCCGGGGCAACCGGCCCGGTCGCCTGGATGGCCGCGGTCGTGGCGCTCAGGCCGGCCAGCGTCACCGACGCCCCCTGGAGCGTGGCAGTCCCGCCGACCGCCAGTGCCCGGTGGGCCGTCAGCGCCCCAGCCGCCCGTGCGGTCAGCGTGGTCGCAGTGAGCGTGCCGCCCAGGGTCACATCGCCACTGGTGCTGCCCAGTGTGATCGTCTTGGCTTCGAGGCCGCCATCGAGAGCGAGGCTTCCCCCTCTCACCGTCACGGTGCTGCCACCCGTGATCGCCGTCCCTCCGGCGCCCGTCACGGTGGATCCGGCCGTGACGTTCACGCTGATGCTTCCGGTGATCGCGCCGGTCAGCGCGACGGCGTCGGTGGCGGTGGCGCTCACCCGCGCACCGCTGACCGTGCCGCCCAGCGCCAGGCTGCCGCCTGTCAGGGCGATCAGGCTGCCGCCCGTCTGGGCAAGCAGGTTGGTCGTGCTGACCGTCCCGGTGCTGCTCAGCGCGCCTTTCGCCTCCACCGTCACCATCAGATCGCCCTGGACGGTGCTGCTGCCGAGCGCCACGTCGCCCGCGGTGCCGCGCAACGTCACCCTGTAGCCGGACACCGTGCCGCCGCCCAACGCCATGCTCCTGGCGGTCACCAACACGGCTCCACTCCGGCTCTGCAGGACGGATTTGTCGGCCATGCCGAAGCTGCCCGCCGCCGTCAGCGTCAGCCCGTCGCCCGCGGTGAGGCTGCCGTCCAGCCCCGCCGCGCCGGCGAAGTTCAGCGTCGCCGCGCCGCGCGCGCTCAGCGTCACCGGGCCGAGCCCCTCGCCCAGGTTGGCCCCGGCCCCGGTCGTCGTCAGCGTCAAGGCGCCGCCCGCCACCCGGCTGCCGTGGTTCAGGCGGAGGTAGCGCCCGCTCAGCGCCACGTCGCCCGAGGCGCTGCTCACCTCGCCCCCGGTGTCGACCACGAGGTCGCCGGTGGTGGACACCGTCACGCCCTGGGTGCCCGCGACCGCCCCGGCCAGCGTCACCGCCCCGGTCGCCTGGATGGTCGCCGTCGCGGCGCTCAGGCCGGCCAGGGTCACCGACGCCCCCTGGAGCGAGGCCGCCCCGCCGACCGCCAAGGCCCGGCGGGCCGTCAGGGCCCCCACCGCCCGCGCGTCCAGCGTGGCCGCGGTGAGCGTGCCGTCCAGGGTCACGGCACCGCTGGTGCCGCGCAGCGTCACCACTCGGCCGGCATGGTCGCCGCCAAGGGTGAGGCTGGCCCCGCTCAGCGTCAGGTCGCCGCTGCCGCCCGTGACCTTCGCCCCGGCGGCGGTGCTCAGCACATCGCCGGCCGTGAGGCTTACGCCGTTGCCGCCGGTGACCGTGCCGCCCAGCGCCATGCTGCCGGCCGTCAGGGTGGCTTGGCCGGTCGCGCCGACCGTCCCGGTGCTGCTCAGCGCGCCTTTTGCCTCCAGCGCCACCGTCTCGCCCTGGACGGCGCTGCTGCCCAGAGCCACGTCGCCCGCGGTACCGCGCAGCGTCACCGCCTTGCCGGAGAGCGTGCTGCCGGTCAGCGCCAGGGAGGCGGCGGTCACCGAGACGTCGCCGCTCCGGCTCTGCAGGACGGACCTGTCGGCCGTGCCGAAGCTGCCCGCCGCCGTCAGCGTCAGCCCGTCGCCCGCGGTGAGGCTGCCGTCCAGCCCCGCCGCGCCGGCGAAGCTCAGCGTCGCCGCGCCGCGCGCGCTCAGCGTCACCGGACCGAGCCCCTCGCCCAGGTTGGCCCCGGCCCCGGTCGTCGTCAGCGTCAAGGCGCCGCCCGCCACCCGGCTGCCGTGGTTCAGGCGGAGGTAGCGCCCGCTCAGCGCCACGTCGCCCGAGGCGCTGCTCACCTCGATCCCGGTGTCGACAACGAGGTCGCCGGTGGTGGACACCGTCACGCCCTGGGTGCCCGCGACCGCCCCGGCCAGCGTCACCGCCCCGGTCGCCTGGATGGTCGCCGTCGCGGCGCTCAGGCCGGCCAGGGTCACCGACGCCCCCTGGAGCGAGGCCGCCCCGCCGACCGCCAAGGCCCGGCGGGCCGTCAGGGCCCCCACCGCCCGCGCGTCCAGCGTGGCCGCGGTGAGCGTGCCGTCCAGGGTCACGGCACCGCTGGTGCCGCGCAGCGTCACCACTCGGCCGGCATGGTCGCCGCCAAGGGTGAGGCTGGCACCGCTCAGCGTCAGGTCGCCGCTGCCGCCCGTGACCTTCGCCCCGGCGGCGGTGCTCAGGGTACCGCCGGCCGTCAGGGTGGCTTGGCCGGTCGCACCGACCGTCCCGGCGCTGCTGAGGGCGCCCTTCGCCTCCAGCACCACCGTTTCGCCCTGGATGGTGCTGCTGCCCAGCGCCACATCGCCCGCGGTGCCGCGCAGCGTCACCGCCTTGCCGGAGAGCGTGCTGCCGGTCAGCGCCAGGGAGGCGGCGGTCACCGAGACGTCGCCGCTCCGGCTCTGCAGGACGGACCTGTCGGCCGTACCGAAGCCGCCCGCCGCCGTCAGCATCAGGCCGCCGCCCGTGGTGATGCTGCCGTCCAGACCCGTCAGGCCGGCGAAGCTCAGCGTCGCCGCGCCGCGCGCGCTCAGCGTCACCGGGCCGAGCCCCTCGCCCAGGTTGGCCCCGGTCCCGGTCGTCGTCAGCGTCAAGGTGCCGCCCGCCACGCGGCTGCCATGGTTCAGGCGGAGGTAGCGCCCGCTCAGCGCCACGTCGCCCGAGGCGCTGCTCACCTCGATCCCGGTGTCGACAACGAGGTCGCCGCCGGCGGAGAGCGTCACGCCGTTGGTCCCGCTGAGGTTGCCCCTCACGACCCCGTTCCCGGCGGCGGTCGCGCCGATCGTCGCACCGGTGACGGCGGCGTCCAGCGCCAGGCTGTCTCCGGCCAGGGTGACCGCGCCGCTCGCCTTGACCGCCCCGCCGACACGAAGCGCCGTGGCGGCATCGATGCGCACGGTGGTGCCGGAGACGGTCGCCAGCCCGGTATCGAAGGCCCCGCCGGTGCTGCGCAGCCGAACGGTCGCGGCGGTAAGGCTGCCGCCGGTCAGCCGGGCGTCGCCGCCGCTGGTCAGGGACAGCAGCCCGGCCGCCGACAGGGCGCCGGTCCCGGACAGCGTATTCGCCGCCAGCGTCACGTCGCCGCCCGTCATCGCCCCGTTGAGCGCCATGCCCCCGGTGCCGGTGACCGTCAGGCTGTCGCGGGCCAGGATGGCCGTGCCTTCGCCCTGGTCGAACCCGGCCAGCGTCATCGACACGCGGTTGCCCGTGCTCTTCAGGGTGGTGCCGGCGCCGCGCAGGGTCACGACCCCGCTGCCGCTGCCGATGTCCAGCGCGCCGGCGGCGGTGATGGTGGCGGCGGGGGCGCCCTCCTGACCGATGGTGGCGCCGCCGCTCAGCGCCAGCCCGACGCCCTGAACCGACGAGATGCGGCTGCCGCCCGCCATGGACAGGCTTCCCGCCTTGATGACCAGCGGATGCACCGTGTTGGTGATGGCGGCGCCGGCCTCCAGAGACAGGGCGCGTTTGACGTCCAGAGCGACGTTCGGCGCCGTGATGGTGCCGGTGACGGTCATGTCCTTCGCCGCGCCAAGCACCAGCGTCATGTCGGTGGAGGCGTTGCCGATCCGCAGCGTGTCGGCGAAGGACTGGATGAAGACATCGCGGGTGGCACGCGCGTTCAGGACGCCGTTGCCCAGCCCGACCGACAGGCGCCACGTCCAGTCGCCGATGGCGTTGGCCGCCGTCAGGTCGATGGAATCGGCCTGGAGGTGGATGGCCTCGCGCGAGGTGTCGAACTCCGACAGGATCGAGCCGGCCCGGGCGTCGAGCTGCAGTTTGCCGCCCGCATAGGCGTTGCCGATGACGAGGTCGCCGGTCCTGCGGGCAATGGCGATGTCGCCGGCCGCGGTGGCGAGGTCGACCCAGCCCGACACGCCGGTGACCAGAAGCGGGTTGTCGAGCGACCCGATGCTGCCGCTGCCGCCGTCGAGCTTGATCCGGCTGCCGGAGATGCTGTCCGTCGTCCCCACCTGCTGGATGCCGTTGCCGGCGGTCAGCTTGACGTCGCCGTTGCCGGTGGAAGTGATGCCGTCGGTGCGGATGGTTCCGGGGGCCGACAGCACGATGTCGCGCAGGGCCGTCGCCCGCAGCAGGCCGGTCGCGTTGACGAACAGCGGGTTCGGGCTGTCGATGGTGATGGTGTGGCTGTGGTCGGCGTTTTCGACGGTGGTCAGCTCGCCCGGTGCGGCACCGGCCAGCGCCGCCGCCTGGGCGTCGGTGATGGTGAAGTCGCCGCTGACCGGCACATGGATGACCACCGGCGCGCCGGGGCTGCCGATGGCGCCCTGGGCGGCGGAGATCGTCACGTTGTCGCCCGACAGGTTGGGCTCGCCCCGGCGGACGCTGGTTCCCGTGACCGGCGTCACCGCCTTGGCGTCGACGGCGTAGAGCAGTTGGGACTGCTTCCACTGCGCGCCCGCCGTCATCGCGGCGTACCGCGCCGATCCGTGGTCGAGCGTGTAGGTCCAGTTGGCGTCGTAGGTGGTGAAGGCCGCCGGCAGCGGCGCCCCTTCGAACACCTCCTGCTGGAAGAAGCCGGTCAGTTCGGCGTAGCGGGCCTGGACCCAGGCGGCGATCTCCGCGTCGGTCGGGTTGCTCTTGCCGAGCGCCCCGGCCGCCTGCGTCTTGAAGAAGTGAGCCCTGCCGGTCAGGTCGAAGTGGCCGCCGGAATAGGCGACGCTGCGGATGTTCCAGTATTCCTGGTACTGCGCCTTCACATGGTTCTGGTAGGCGGCGACGGTTTCCGTCTCGGTGCGGTTTTCCGTCAGGTTCAGCGCCTTCCAGACCTGGGCGAGGCGCTTCTGGTTCTCCACGTCGATCTGGACCGGGTTGGCGTCGGTGACGCTGCCGTTCAGCGCCACGACCTTCACGTCGCCGCCGGTGGAGACGATGGAGCCGGCCTTGAGGTCGCCCTGCACCTGGGTGAGGGTGATGCCGTTGGTCGCCCTGGCGTCCAGACGCTCCGTCGCCAGCAGGGCGAGCGGTGCTGCGCCCGTGCCGATGCCGCCGCCGGTGGTGGTGAGCGAAACCGCGCGGCCGTGGATGTCATAGCCCCAGCCGCTGGCGGCGCGGTCGTGGCCGGTGATCTCGCCGTTGCTGGTCAGGCGGACATTGCCCGTCTGGGCGTCGATCTGCGCGGACAGGCTGGCGGCCTTGACGGTCAGGTCGATGTCGCCCTCGCGAGCGACGGCGGACAGCCGGTTCCCGGTCAGTTCCACGGTCAGCGCCGCGCCCGGCAGGCCGACGCCTTTCTCCGCCGTGATGGCGAGCGCCTGCGACGTGATCGTCGCGTTGTTGATGCTGGTGACGTTGCCGAGCGAGGAGGACAGCGCGGTGGTGCCGCCGCCGTTCCGGATGTCGCCGCCGACGATCAGGTTGGCGTCGGAGTTGATCGTGACGTTGCCGGCGGCGTTGCCGGTGAAGCGGATGTTGATCGGCGCGTCCGCGCCGACGCGCCGCCAGAATTGCAGGTCGACCAGACCATATTTGATCGGGTCCACGCCGTTGCCGGGCGTGCGATGCGTCTGGCTGAGGGCCGACGCGCTGTTGCCGAGGGGATCGGTGAACACCGCCAGGTCCGGGCCGAAGGTCTTCGTCCAGGGCGAGACCCAGCGGACGGAGGCGTCGTTGAGTTCCGGCCCGCTCCGGTAGACCTCCGCGACGGCGGAATACGTGTAATGGAAGCCCGCCCCCGCCATCGGGTTGTAGACGAGGTTGCGGGTCTGCTGCGTGTCGCCCGCCACCGGGACCGGGGTCAGCCGGGCCGGGTCATAGCCGACATAGTCGGTTCGTCCCTGGCCCGCGGTGAATTCGTACATCGAGATCAGGGGGCGCCCCTGCTGGTCGGTCTTCAGCCTGTCGACCAGGGTCACCCGGCCGGTGCTGGCGCCCCCAACGTCGATGCCGCCCAGGACCAGCTCACGGCCGGTGGTGTTCCGCACCTCGAGGTTGCCGTAACCGGCCTGCACCTCGATGCCGGACGGGCCGAAGGTCGAACCCAACGTGTTGACGATCTTGCCTTCCAGATAGACGCTGCCGCCGCCGACCAGTGACACGGTCCTGACCGTACCGCCCGGCGTGCTCACGCTGTTCGCCGTCGGAAGCCCGCCGGACCGGGTCGAGGACACGATGTCCTTGAGCAGGATACGGTCGCTGGCCGCGTCGTACTGCGCCGTGGCGAGTGCCGCACCGTTCAGCACCGTGCCCGTGATGTCGGTGTAGCGCGGACCCGTTCCCGCCAGCCACGCGGACCGGGCGGCGTTCATGGTCGCCATCAGAGCAGAGTCGTTCCGGTCGAACTGGACGGCGTAGTTGTAGGTCTGCTGGCTGACGATGCGTCCGGCCACGTCGATGATGTCGGCGACGATCGCGACCTTTCCGGCCGTGACGAGCCCGCTCCCCGCCAGGAAGGCCGGCGTGTCCAGCGCGCGGCTGGCGCTCGACTGGTAGAGGATGCTCAGGCTCCGGGTGAGGTTGGCGAGGTCGCCGACGTTCGCAAGGTCCGTGGCCACGACCTGGGTGAGATTGACCCCGCCGAGCTGGTAGATCCCGTCCACGCGCTGCGTGAAGCTGCCCCGCGGCGCGCTGACGGAAAGCGACAGGGCGGACATGCCGCCCATCTGGAGGATGTCGCCGGACTTGTTCTCCAGCGTGACGGCGCCGTGCGCGTTGGAGACGGAGCCCAGCAGGCCCAGCAGCGGCGCCGCGTCGGTCCTGTCGTAGGTGTTGAGGATGGTGACGGAGGGAAGCTGGTTCTTGCCATCCTCCACGATGGTCAGGCCGGCCGGCGCGCCGGTCCGCCGCAGAGGGCCGGCGAACAGCACCTGCCCGCCGCTGCCGTCGGCGATGTGGACGCCGTCGAGCAGCAGGTTGTGCCGGCTGTTGTTGACGATGCGGATGCTCGGCGCGCCGTGCGCGGTCAACGTCGCCCGGCTTTCGTCGCTCATGGCGGAGGTGCGAAGCACGATGTTGCCGGGAGCCGCGCGCAGGCCGGACACCACGACGGCCCGATAGGGCTGATCCGCGGGAAGGCCGGCCAGCAGGTGGTCGTAGAACGCGGCCTGACCCGGGTTCGCGGTGAGGAACGCCTGAAGCCTCTGGCGCAGGTCGGTGTCGACCACGCCGCCGCTGGTGGCGAAAGCCTGCCAGCCGTTGGTGCCGTTCGTCAGGACCACGCGGGTCGGATCGTTGGGAGCCTCGTCGATCACCAGCGACTGGTCGTAGAGGACACCCGCATCGACGACTCCGCGCAGCGCCATCCGCGCGGTGGCGGTCAGCAGCGCCTTGGAATCGCTGATCTTCTGGCCGAACAGGTCGAGCCAGGGGTTGGTGCCGTTGCCCGACCCGTAGACGTCCGTGTCGCCCTGATCCGCTGTCAGGCGGACGTCGCGGACCGCGCGCACCTTCGACCGTTCGTCCAGCAGCATCGTGTTGAGGCTGGAGACCACGGATTCGGCGTAGGGGTCCGTCTTCACCGCGAACGGCGTGCCGTTGTAGATGTCGGTGTAGGCGGCGATGTGCAGCCGGTTGCCCGTGCTGCCGTCGCCGCGCCCACCGGCCGCCAGCGATGCGTTCTCCCACGACCAGATGTCGGCGTCCGGGCCGACAACTACCGACTGGCTGGCGGTCAGCCCGATCTTCGCCGTGCCGGAGATCGCCCCCGCGAGGCCGTAGGTCTTGCCCAGCGCGCTTGCCGTGACGGTGCCGTCGACATAGGCGCCGATGCCGATGTTCCCGATGGCGTTCAGATGCGCCCCGGCACCGATGGAGACGGCGTTGCTCACGCTGCCAGTCAGCGTCGAGGACACCTCCGGCATCTGGATCAGGCCGCCGGTGACCAGCTTGGCCCGGTCGGCGATCGACAGAATGGTGGAGGCGTTGATGTCCAGCGGCTTGCCGCCGTTCAGGACGGCGCCGCCGAAGGCCCACAGCTCATCGCCCTGGCCGACCTCGACCCGGGACTGGGTGTTCAGCGCCGTGCGGCTGGCGACCGCCGCCCCGGTCACGACGCCGCCGGCTCCGCCCTCGGCGTTGCTGACGGGGGTGCCGTCGCGGTCCAGCGGGTTGTTCTGGATCACCGAGGCGCGGGAGTCGAGCACCATCGCGTCGCGCGTCGCGTAGAGCCGCACGTTGTCGCCGAGGACGACCCCGACGTCGGCGGTCAGCGTGTTCTCGACCAGCGAGCCGCTCATGCCCGCGACGGCCGCCTGCACCGAATTGGCGTGGCCGCGGTAGGTGGCGGTGTGGGCGGCGGCGGCGGTGACGCCGCTGCCCTCCACGAGGGTCGCCGGGCTCGCGTCCGGCTTGCGGCTGCCCCCGGCGATGGTCGTCAGCGCCCGGCTGTCGTCCTTGACGGTCGCGACCGAGGCCGACCCGGCGATCAGGCCGCCGGTGCCGGCCACGGACTCCGCGATGCTGGTGCTGGCGCCGACGGCGGACAGCAGGACGGCCGTCCCGGCCCGCACCGCACCGTCGGCACCGGTCACCGCGCGGTAGCTGCCGGTGCCGAGCGTCACCTCGGTCACCATCTCGGATTCCGCCGTGGACAGGTTGGCGCCCAGCGCCAGCAGGCCGCCGACGGTGACGCCCAGCCCCTTCGCGGTCTGGACGGCCGTGTTCGTCGCGGTGACCGACAGGCCGCCGTGGGTGATGGACGAGCCGGTGCCGGTGGTCGCCCGCACGGCCGAGCTGTTGCGGGCCGTGGCGTCCGTCGCGTTGGCGCCCAGCAGCAGCCCGCCGACGCCGCCGTAGGCCTCGGCGTGGGCACTGTCCCGGCCGCTCACCGGTGCGGCGGAGGCGGCGATGGTGACCGCGCCGGGGGTGGTGATGGTGGAGCGGTCGCCGGTCGCGGCGGTCACCTGCGTCTCCAGCGACGCCAACGCGACCGACGCGCCCATGCCGACCTTCGACAGGTTGGCGCCGATGGCGTGGGACCGGACGTCCGGCGCGGCATGGGCGTGCAGGCTCACCGCACCGCCCGTGACGACGGCGGTGTCGGCGGCGATCAGCGCCGCCACCTTGCCGCGGTCCCGCGCCTCGGCCGCCGAGCCGGTGACCGAGAGCCCGATGCCGCCCGCCGCCGCGATGGACTCCGCGATGACCGCCCCGCTCTCCCCGGCGTCGACGGTCAGGGTGTTGAATCCGGTGACCGACCGGCTGCTGCCGCCGCCGACCGAGGCCTGGACGGCGCTGTCCTTGCCGGCCCGCGCGATGGAAAGGCCCGCCGCGGTCAGGCCGAGCTGCGCGCCGTAGGTCTTGCTGCTCACCGTGCTGTCGTCGGCCGCCGCGACGGACACGGCTCCCGCCCCGGTGCCGGTGGCGGCGTCCAGGCTGGCGGTGACCCGGTTGTCGATCGCCGCGTCGGCATAGGCCGCGCCCAGCGCCACGGACCCGAGGGCGCCGGCGATGCCGATCACGTCGACGGCGTGATCGCCCAGGTTTCCCGCACCCGCCCGGATGTCGACCGTCGTGGCCAGGACGCTGCTGCCGACCGATTGGGCGGTGACGTCGTTGTAGACGCGGGTCACGCCCACGGCCCCGCCGACGCCCACGGAGAGGCCGACGCCGACGCCGCCGACGATGTTGCGGGTGCTCGTCCGGTCCGTGGCCGAAACATACAGGCCGCTGCCCACCAGCGTGCTGTTGTCGAAGCGGGCCTTGGTCGTGTTGGCCTTGCCGGAGGTGACGGCGGCGGCGACGTTGCGGTGGCTGCGGGCGTCGATGTCGGCCTTTTCCTGCGCCGACAGGCTGCGGTTGTTGGTGGTCAGGGCGGTCGTGTCGGACAGCCCGCCGGCCTTGGTCAGCGTGCCCTGCCCGTCCTTGTCCAGCACCTTGTAGGCATCGCCGGCGCTGCCCAGCCCGAACAGGACCAGGGCGGCCGACCCGCCGATGCCCGCATCGACGTCCAGCGCGCCGCCCAGCGTGATGACGTCGGCGCTGCGGTCCGACTGGGCGGTGACGGTGACGGCACCGATGCCGTCGGTCAGGGTCGCCCCGTCGATCTCGGCCGCCACGTCCGACTTGCCGACCACGATGTTGGCGCCGACGCCGACGCTGCTGCCGCCGCCCACGGCCAGCGCCCCCGCCCAGGCCTTGACGTCCAGGGTGTCGTGGGCCTTGACCGTCACGTCCGAACTCGGCGCCGCGCCGTAGACCCACGCGTTGTAGAGGCCGGCCCGCGTCTCGTTGCCGGCGTAGAGGACGCTCGCCATCGCCGCGACCGCCGACGCGCCGCCGGACGCGGACACGGCCTGGACCAGGAAGTGGTTGTCGCCGTCGGCGCGGATGTCCAGGCTGCGGGCGTTCAGCGTCATGCCGTTGCCGTCCTTGGCGTCGGCATAGGCGTGCGTGCGGTTCGTGCTGTGGGTCACGGCGAGCGTGCCGCCGACGCCGATGCCGCCGATGGACAGCGTGTCGCCCATGGCCGTCAGGCCGTTCCGGCTTGTCGCGTTGATGGCGATCCGGTCGGCGGCGATGAGGCTCCCCCCGGCATAGGCCTCGGTCAGGGCGTCGAAGACGGTGACGATGGCCCCGGCGGCGATGCCGCCCAGGCTGACGCTGGCCCCCATGTTGAAGGCCACCGACGCCTGCGCCGCGGTGGCGCCGATGCCGGCCGCGCCGCCGACCTCCACGTTGCTGTTGGTGACGGTGGCGCTGGTCTTGCGGTTGAAGGCGGTGCTCTGCATCGCGCCGGCCGCGCTGAATCCGGCACCGCCGGCCACGCCCTGGACCATGCTGGCGGCGTAGGTCTGGCTGCCGGCCAGCACGTCGAGGTTGCTGCCGCGCACCGTGGAATCGTCCACCTGCGCCAGCGTCTCGCCGGCCAGCACGTTGGTGCTGACCGACGCGGCCAGCGCCGCCGAGCCGATCAGGTTGAAGGCCAGCCCGACGCTCCCGGCGGAGCTGCCCACCTGCTGCAGCGACACCGCGTTGACGGCGACGCCACCGACCTTCTTGGTCGATCCCTCCATCTTTGTCACGGCGTACCGGCTCGCCGTGTCCGCCGTCTTGTCGAGCCTCGACAGGTCGAGCGCCGTGGTCAGCCCGCCGTCGAACACCGTCAGCAGGTCACCGGGCTCCTGTCCCTTGCCGGTGACGGTCGCGCCCTCCGCAATCACTGCCTTGGTGCTGCCGGTGACGACGTTCACCGCCGTGCCGATGCCCATGCCGAAATACTGCAACGCCACGCCGGCGCCGCCGCCCGAAGCGTCCAGCCGGTCGATGGAGGAGGCGGTGACCCCGACGTTGTTCTCCGCCGTCACCACGGCGCCCTCGCGGATCGCGGCCGTCACCGACGTGTTGAGGATCGAGGTGGCGACGGACCCGGCCACTGCCGCCATGTTCGTGCCGGCGACGCCGACCGCCACGGTGGTGATTTCGGTGCGCGTCTCGGCGTCGACCAGCAGGTTGCGCACGGCCAGATTGGTGTCGGGACCGCGCACCGTCGCCGCCAGCGTGTTGCCCAGCCGGTTGACGGCAAGCCCGGCGCCGACCGCCGCCGTGTTCAGGCTGAAGGCCGCCGCCCCCGCCGCCGAACGGATCGACGAGCTGTCGGTGACCTTGACCGTGGCGTTCGCGGCCGGCGCGTCGGCGACGACGTCGCGGATGGTCGCTTCCAGCCGGTTGGAGATGTTGTTGCCCGTGCCGGAGCCGGACAGCGCCGTCTCCTTCGAGAAGGCGCCCTGGATCGCCGCCGCCCAGATCTGGCTGCTGGAATCCGCCAGGACCGACAGGCCCCCGGCGCCCGGCGTGACGATCGTCCGCGCCATCTCGGCCACCGTCGCGCTGCCGAGGACGTTGACCGAGAAGGCGCCGCCCAGCGCGATGGACCCGCCGTAGCCGACATTGCCGGAGGTCGAGGCGATGATCGTCGCGTCCTTGGCGCGGGCCGCCACCTGGGTGCCGGCCACCACCGTGGCGCCCGGTTCGGTGAACCCGGAACCGATCCGCGCCGTGGTCTCGTTCTGCACCAGGTTGAAGGTCATGGTGCCCAGCCCGGCGAAGGAGCCCTGGGCGACCGCCGCCCCCATGCCGGCCGCCACGATCAGGGTGCTGTCGCGGGCATCCACCGTCACGGCGCCGCCGCTGGAGGTCACCGTGGAGGTGACGATGGAGGCGCTGTGGCGGTTGCGGACCGACGTGCCGGCGTAGGCGAGGCCGACGTTGTTCTGGCCCTGCTGCACCACGCCGGCCACGCTGACGATGGTCGATCCCAGCCCGTTCTTGTCGACGGTCTTCCCGGCGAAGTCGAAGGCGTCGGCGCTGGTCGCCAGCTTGCCGTCCTGCGCCAGCGCGTGGTCGAGCGTAGCACTCGCCGTGCCGTCGGCCAGGACGGCGATGGCGCCGGTCGCCTGGACCGAGGACTCGCGGATTTCGGCGAGGTTGGTGGCGGCGGAATCGACGTGGGCGAAGGCGCCCGCCGCCGAGTTTTCCGTGATGGCGCTGCCCATCGCGGCGCCCGCGCCGATCCGGCGCACGTCGAGCGCGGACACCGTCACGCTGTCGAAGGCGCTGATCGTGCTGCTGCGGATGGCGGCCTCCGCGGCGTTCAGCGGGTCGCCGTAGGCGTCGATGCCATCGCCCACGATCGCCAGGGTGAAGGCCAGCCCCGCCCCGGCCTTGCCGCCGGCGAACAGGGCGCCGCCGCCGACGCCGATGTCGGTCCGCTGGTAGGCGGTGACGTTCACGTAGTCTCCCGGCGCGCCGTCGATGTTGGCGTGGTTGCCCGGGTCGCCGGTGATGGTCGAGCCGTCGATGATGGCCCTGGCGGTGTCGCGCACCAGCGACACCGACACGGAGCCGGCACCGCTGAGGTTGCTCTCGCCCGAGGAGTTGTTGACCGCGAGGCCGAGACCGATGGAGATGTTCATGCCGCCGTTCAGCGCCTGCACGAGCACCGAGTCGGCTTTTTCGATCCGGGAATTGGTGATGGCGGCGTCGGTGTGGTTGTCGCTGAGGCTCATCGCCATCGCGCCGGCGACCGCCGCGTTCAGCTGGCTCGACGTGCTTTTCGACCAGGTCAGCGCACCGGCGCCGGCCAGGCTGAGCAGGAAGGAGTTGTTCACGGCCTGGACGTTGGTCTTCAGCCAGGGCTCCTCCTTCTCCACCAGCGCCCCGTCCACGGAGGCCCGCGTGTTCATCGCCGACAGCAGCACCGTGCCGGAGCCGGAGATGGCCAGCCCGAACTGCGCGTCCGACGGCTTCGGCTCCCCGCCGGGGTCGGACGGAATGGCCGCCGATATCTCGGACGCCACCCGCACCACGCCCGGGAAGGTCTCGACGAGCTTGTCCTTGACGCTGGTGGCCAGCCCCTTGATCTTGTCGCCGATGCCGCTCTTCTTCTCGACGTCGGCCTTGTCGTCCTCCGGTTTGCCCGAACCGTTGGAATTCTTGGTGACGGTGCCCGCGACGGCCAGCGCGCCGGAGACGCCGTCGCTGAGCGCCCGGACGTCCAGCTGTTGGGTGCGGATGCGGCGGCCGGACGACATGGCGCTGCGCTCGGTCGGGTCATAGACGCCGTTGTCGCCGACCAGCGCCACCGTGTCGGTCGCCAGCACGTTGACGGCGGCCGCAGCCCCGACGCTCGCCTCCTTGTTCATCGAGAAGGCGCCGGCGGCGTTCCAGACGTTCATCGCCTGGTCGGCCGCGACGTACACGCGGGTGGCCCTGATGTCCGTCTCGCTGCTGACGCTGGCATGGGTGGCGTCGCCGACCGTCACCAGGCCGAGGATGAGGTTGACGCCGATGCCGCTGCCCCGCCCCGCCGTCGGGCTGACGGCCAGGAGGAAGTTGGTGGTGTCGGCCTTGACCCACAGGCCGCCCAGCGTGTCCACCACGACGCCGGCGCCGATGCCGGCATTGGTGGTGGTGCGGTGGGTGACGATGTTGGTGGCGCCGCCGACGGCGGCTCCCTCCTCGTTGCCGCCGGTGCCCTGCAGCGACAGACTGATGTTGCCGCCGATGTCGATCGTGGTGACGGCGGTCCGCGCCTGCACCGTGACGGTATCCGCCCAGGTCAGCGTCCGGTAGGTCGAAACGCCGGTGGCGGCGTCCCAGCCGGTTTCCAGCCTGGTGGTCCGATCGTACGTGAACGGCGCGGTGGTGATCCGGGCGCCGTCGTCGACCCAGGCGGTGGTCCTGTTGGTGAGGCTGAACAGGTTGACCGCGCCGCCGACATTGACCTCCGCCTTGCCCTGCGCCGTCGCGCTGGCATAGGACGTCAGCATCTTCGGGAGGTCGGTAAGCGACATCACCCGGGTCTTGATGGTGTCGAAATCGTCCCACTTGGTCCAGGTCAGGATGTCGGCGACGTCCACCGCCAGCGGCAGGTCCGTATCCGCACCGACGCCGACGACCGGGGCGGCCAGGGAAACGCCCTGCCCGACCATGGCGGTGTTGGTGTTGGTGTAGAGGCCGGTCGCGATGCCGGCGCTGAGGGTCGCCGTGACGTCCTTGCCCTTCGCCTCGGCCGCGCTGTCCGCCTTGTTGTGGATTCCCTGGACGGTCAACCGGCCGGTCACGGCGATCGCCTTGCTGGCCGCCACCGACGGGGCCGCGTATCCGGGATCGGCCTCGATGTCGGCCCGCACGGTCTGGTTGGCCACGGTCAGGGCCATCGCAGAGCCAAGCTTGATCGGCGACGACAGGTCGCCGCCCTCCGTCCCGACGGCGTCCTTCGCGTCCTGGAACTGGTCGAACTTGCCCTTGATCCGCTCCCGCGCCTTGTCGCCGCCGAGCGTGCCGAAGATGCCCAGGCTGCTGGTGCCGGCCGACGTGCCGGCGGAGGTGGAAAGCCCCTTGATGGTGGTCGCGGCATCCACGATCACGGTGCTGGCGCCGGTCAGGCTGGCGCCGAGGTGGGCGGTCGCGTCGGTGTCGATGTACTGCATGGCGGCGGCCATGCCGATCGACCCCTTGTCATACGCCCTGGCGTTCGATTCCACGGAGAAGGAGCCGTCGTTCCGCGCCAGCAGGTTCAGCGCGCCGGCGCTGAGCGACGCCCCGCTGTCGATCACGGCGCTGGCGCGCACGTCGGCCTTCCCGATGGCCAGCGTGACGTCCACGTAGCTGCTCTCGTTGGAGGACTCGCTGACCGCCTTGACGGTGAGGTTCACGGCGTTGGCGGCGCGGACCGTCAGCGTCCCGCCGGCGCCGACGGTGGCGCCGGCCCGGATGCGGGTCTCGGCCGACGCCATGGCCTCGCCGTACAGTGCGGTGACGTTCACCGGCGAGCCTTCGTCGTTGTACGCCTTCTCCTTGACCGACACGACGTTGGCCGCCTCCAGCGTCACGTTGCCGGTGCCGCTGATGACCGCGCCGCCCAGGATGGACACCCCGGCGCTGCCCTGACCCGCCAGGAGGCCGGCGGTCAGGCCGGGCATGTCGCCGCCGATGGCCTCGCCGCTCAGCATGAGGTTGCCGTCGGTGTGCTCGACCTTGACGGTGGAGATGGCCGACAGGGTGATGTTGGCGCCCCGCAGCGTGCCGGCGACCGAGATGTTCGTGGCGCTGGTCAGCCGGCCCATCTGGGCCTCGCCGGCGGAGCGCGCGATCAGGCGGATGTCGCCGCCGGCGAAGCCGTTGTTCGCGGAGGCGTCCAGCAGGGCGCCCGCCGAGACCCTGATATTGGGCGCCGTGAGGCTGATGGTGCCGGAGTTGCCGACGGACTGCCCGTTGACGGCGTTCCGGCTGGAGATCGTCACCCCCGGCGCCACGACGATGCTGTTGTCGGCGGTCAGGGTGACGTCGCCGGCCACGGCGATGCTGCGCGACACCGTCAGGTCGGCCGGATCGAACAGGACGGCGCCCGCCGTTCCGCCGGCGGCCGACGCGTCGAAGCTGCCGCCTGCAAGTTCGGAGGTCTTCGCCGCGCTGACCTCGATGAAGCCGCCGCGGCCGCCGCGGCCGCCCTTCGCCTCGATCCGGGCGCCGGCCTCGACCTTGCTGTCGCGCCTGGCGTAGAGGTTGACCGTCCCGCCGGTGGCGCCGTCGCGGTTGGCGTTGGCGGTGACCGCCGCCGTCCCGGCGACGGCGATGTCCCGGCCGGCGGTGATCTTGACCTCGCGGGCGGCATGCACGGCGCCGGCGGGGCCGGTGCCGCCGTCGGCGGCCAGATGGCCGGACAGCGCCACATCGTCCTCGGCCACGATCTCGATGGCGCCGTTGCGCTCGACGATGCCGGCACCGGCGGCCAGCCCCTGCGTGTTGACCGCCGCGACGAAGGCCGGGTCGAGCGCGGCCTGCGGGCCGGTCTTCACGCTGCCGGCGACCTCGACCCGCTTGCCCTTCAGGCGTGCGCCGCCCGGCGCGTTGATCTTGCCCCGGACGGCGACCAGCCCGCCGGGCGAGATGGGGGTGCTGCCGGTCACGAGCTGTTGGGCCAGCGCCGGATCGACGGCCCCGTTCGGACCGACCGCGCGGTCGAGATAGTCCGCCGGCGGGGTGACCACGGTCAGCGCCCCGACATTGACCGTGCCGGACGCGCCGACGACGAATCCCTGGGGGGAGGCGAACACGACATGACCGTCGATGCGGCCCTCGCGGTAGCCGTTCAGGATGCCGTCGACGACCGCCGGCCCGTTCCGGACGATGTTGACCAGATGGTCCGTCCCCGGGGCCAGATGCAGGTTGGCGGTGTTGCCGGCCCCGACCTGGAACTGGGAGAAGGAGTTGAAACCGATCCCCGCGTTCACCGTGCCGGTGGTGATGTCGGTTTTGCTCCCCTGGACGTCCAGCCGGGTCGCGGTCCGTCCGTCGGGAACGATCAAGTTGCTGGCGGGCGCCTGTTGCGCCTGCGCCGGGCCCCCGGCCGCCATGGCCAGGATGATCAACGGGCACAACGCCGTCGAGCGCATCAGGACACGCCGCCAGGAGGCCGCGAGATGGCATGCGCCGTGGCGCGGCGCAGCCGCGCGCCGTTGATCTTTCCTGACCATGGTTGTCTCCCTGGGGCGTCTTTTTTCAGAGTCCGCATGCCGCCCGGAGGCGGCCCTGCGGGATCATGCGTCCGCGTTCGCCGGAGCGACGGCCGGAACGGTCAGCGCCGGAACGGTGCCGAGCGACAGCAGATGCGCGTGGATCCAGGCAAGCGCGCCCGACCGGAACAGCGACAGCACCGCCTCGTCGGGAAGCTGGGCGAGCTTGCGCGCATCCACGATCGACAGGCCGTCGAGGATTTGCGGCTGGCCGTCCACGCCGTTGGTCTGGATCGCCCAGGACTTCAGCAGGTTCAGGTCGGCCAGTTGCCTGGCGAACTCCTGCGTGCGGCGCATTTCCTCCTGGAACTGGACGAGGAAGGCGATGGTCTGGCTGAGGAAGGGGCTTTCCTTGCCCTCGGCGTCGAACAGAGGCTCGCCGTCCGCCTCGTTGAAGCCCGGATAGGCCTCGTCGAAACAGACGGTGCTGTCGTCGGCGAGAACGAAGGGATAGCGGCGGACGAATGCCGGAATGTAGCTGTCGCGCCATCCCCCGTCCTTGGCCACGAAGCGGTTCCCGTCGGATGCCATGCCGAGCAGCGCGATCGGAAAGGCGTCGCCCCCTGCGGCTCGACGAAAAAGATCGGGTAGGAGCGGGCCGCTTCGACGAACTCGACACCCGCGAGAGGAACCGAGTTCACTCCAGCCGCAAAGGAGAAATCCATCCCGTTCGGTTTCAGCTTGATGGTGGCGTGCTGCTCGCGATTCAGCGCGGCCGGACGCTCGTAGAACATGGAGATCGGCATGTGGTTTCCTGGGTGAGGCGGCGGGGATACCCCTTATTTGCGCGGGCAAATTAGCCCGAAGCCTCGGAGGACCAAATCAATCGCCGTTGAAATTGGTGCTTGGTGCGGCGCCGGATCGTCTCCGTGCCGGCGGATGGCCGGCCAATCCGGAGGAGAGTTCAGGTCGGGGGGCGGGAGCGGACTTGTCGGCCGGCTCTCCTTTTCTCGACATGGAGGTTCACGACATGGAGGCGGGCTCTGTCCGCCATGGGGGAGTTGGGACTTATCCCAGCTTGCGCACGAAATGGTGGCAGCCGATCCGGTACCGCTTCGCCATGTACAGTCGGTGCGCGTCGCTCCGGTCCGGACCGACCCCGGAATCGAGGTGCAGCGCGTTGCAGTCCAGCCTTTCGGCTTCCTTCGCCGCCCAGTCCAGCATGTGGGAGGCGTACCCTCGGCCTCGCCAATCCGGCAGCGTAGCAATGTCGACGATATAGAGGGATTTTCCAAGCCATAGGGAATGCTGCAGGCGGAATCCCATGACGCACGCCGCTGGCTCGCCCTCTTTGGGAACGATACCGACAAGGCGATAGCCATTCGGCCGCAACATCGTGTCGATGATCCTGCCCATCTCCGCTGCATCATATTTCGGCCACAGCACCTGCAGGGCTGGCACCGCCACCGCTGTGTTCTGTTCAGGAATTTCGACAATCGTTGGACGCACGTCTCTTCCTCTTGATCCCGAACAAGGGAGCGGCGTTCCCGCTTCCGTTTTGGGCGCGACTCCCATTTGCAGGATGGTCTGGGTGGGGGAGAGGTTTCAAGCCTGGGTCACGTCCCCCGGCACGCGCTCCACCTCCGCCAGCGTGTCGAGCCGTGGGCCGTCCCCGACGACCGCGCCGCTCCAGCCTGCCTCGACCAGGGAGTCGCGCCAGCCCAGCACCATTCGCGCGACGGACCAACCGTCGGCCGCCAGGGAGCGGCTGAAGAAGCGCCGCCCGTCATCGACCGCGCGCAGCCGCGCCAGATACTGCGCGATGCGCAGAGCCGGGGAGGATTCCGGCCCCGCAAGCCCCAGCCGGGTCTCCAGAAAGCGGATCAGCCCGGCGGGCCCGACGACGTCGGTGTCCAGGCTGGCGTCCAACCCGTCAAAGGACTCCGGCCAGCACGGCCCGTCCAGATGCCACCCGAACAGTATCCGCATGGATCCATCCCCGCGTGGTGCGTGCGGGAATGGTGGATGGGGTGAGATGAACGAAGAGTTGACACATTTTCCTTACGCTCGCCCCGGTTTGGCGCATGCGGGATTATCTGTTCACTTTTAGGTGTGAGCTATGACAGGGAAGCCTCTTCCCTTGCCCAAAGGCAAGGGCTTGGCCTGCAACCCCTGCTGATTACAAAAAGCAGGGGTTGCAATCCCTGAGTTATCGTTGTCACGATGATAACTCCGAAGGCGGGGCTAATCACATAAATTTACCCGTAAGCAATCATTTGCACATTGCCCTTCCAGGAGTGGTCGCGATGACCTCCTTCGATTCCTTTTTCGCCAGTGCCATGGGCAACCCGCTCCAGCCCTACGAATACCAGCGGCGCTTGGCGGTGGAACCCTGGCCGGAGGTGCTGATTGCCCCGACGGGTCTCGGCAAGACGGCTGCGATCGTGCTGGGGTGGCTGTGGCGCCGCCGGATCGCGCGGGAGGACACGCCGCTGCGGCTGGTGCTGTGTTTGCCGATGCGGACGCTCGTGGAGCAGACCCGCGACGCCGTGCGCGGCTGGCTCGACAGGCTCGGGGCCAGCGAGGACGTTTCCCTGCCCCACCCGGAGGACGGAGTGGTCGTCCTGATGGGCGGCGGAGAGCGGGAGAAGGAGCCCCCGCCCTGGATGCGGCACCCCGAACGCCCGGCCATCCTGATCGGCACCCAGGACATGCTGCTGAGCCGGGCGCTGATGCGCGGCTACGGCATGAGCCGCTTCCGCTGGCCGGTGGACTTCGCCCTGCTGCACAACGACGCGCAATGGGTGTTCGACGAGGTGCAGGCGATGGGCGCCGGGCTGGCGACCTCGGCGCAGCTGCAAGGGCTGCGGGAGGCGTTGGGAACGGCCCGCCCCGCACGGTCCCTGTGGCTGTCGGCGACCCTGGACCCGGCATGGCTCGTCACCGTGGACCACCGGGATACCAGCCGGATCCTGCGCGTGCCCGACGACGTGCCGCAGGACGCCGCCGACCCCCGTGTCCGCCGGCTGCTGGTCGAGGCCCATAAGCATGTCCGCCCCGCCACGTCACGGCCAGGGGGCGCCGGCGGCAAGGACATCGACGCCTACGCGGCGGCTCTGGCGGGCGAGGTGCTGGAGGCGCATCGCCCCGGCCGCACCACCATCGTCATCCTGAACACCGTGGCGCGGGCACAGAAGGTGCACAGGGCGCTGACGAAGCGCATGGGTCCGGAGGGCGCGGACAGGCTGCTCCTGATCCACAGCCGCTTCCGCCCGGCGGAGCGGAAGGCGCAGTTGGAGCGCCTGACCGGCCCGGAAGCCACGGCGGACCGCATCGTCGTCGCGACCCAGGCCATCGAGGCGGGCGTGGACGTCACCTCCGCCCTGCTGTTCACCGAACTGGCGCCCTGGCCGTCGCTGGTTCAGCGCTTCGGGCGCGTCAACCGGTACGGGGAGTGCGGGGACGGTGCGGAGATCCGCTGGATCGACCTGCCCGTTTCAAAGGAGGTCGACCCCAAGGGCGAACTGGCGGTGCCCTACGCGGCGGAGGGGTTGGCGGAGGCGCACACCCGGCTCGCCGACCTTGTCGACGCGGCGCCGGCCAACCTGCCGCCGCCCGAACGGACGCCGGGCGACCGCACGCCGCCGGTGCGGCATGTGCTGCGGCGCAAGGATCTGCTGGACCTGTTCGACACCGATCCCGACCTGACCGGCTTCGACATCGACGTCAGCCCCTTCATCCGCGACACGAAGGATACCGACTTCCAGGTGCTCTGGCGGGACTTCGCCACGGGGAAACCGGACGACCAGCCCCTGCCCCGTCCGGAGGAGCTGTGCAGCGTGCCGATCCGGCGCGGGGAGGAGCTTCTGAAGGCCCGGCAGGGCTGGCGCCTGAATCCGCAGGCGAAAGGGACGGAGTCCATCTGGGTGCGCCTGGACGGCAAGCCCTGGCCCGGCCTCGTCGTCATGCTGGACGCGGCGCTCGGCGGCTACGATCCGGTCATCGGCCTCGCGCCCGAGATCACGGACAGGAAGGTTCCGATCCACGAACCGCCCTCCGCCCCGCAGGCCGGGGCGCCCGATCCCGACACCGAGAGCCACGACGACGACCGCGACACGCGCCAGGACCGGCCGGTCCCGCTGACCGACCATCTCGTCCATGTGGCGGAGACGGCGGAAGCGCTGTGCGCGGCGCTGGAACAGACCCATCCGCTGTCCCCGGCGGACCGCGCCGCGGTCGTGACCGCCGCCCGCTGGCACGACGTGGGCAAGGCGCATCCCAAGTTCCAGGAGCGGATGACCGAGCCCGTCCGCCCGGACGGCGCGCTTCTCGCGAAGGCGTCGCGGTACGACCGCAGGAAGGGGCGCCCCTATTTCCGGCACGAGCTGGCCTCGGCACTCGCCTTTCTGCAACAGCACGGCGGAGCGGATGCCAACGTCAATGGAGCCGATCTGGTCGCCTATCTGATTGCCGCGCACCATGGGAAGGTCCGGCTGTCGCTGCGCGCCCTTCCGCAGGAAAGCGCACCGGCCGGCGTGCTCCGCTTCGCCCGCGGCATCCATGAAGGGGACGGTTTGCCGGCCGTCGATCTCGGCGACGGCGGCCGGTCGGACCCGGTGTCCTTGTCGCTCGGACTGATGGAGTTGGGCGACAGCGAGACGCAGGGGCTCAGCTGGGCCGCCCGCACCGCGCGCCTGCTGGAAGACCACAAGCCGTTCCGGCTCGCCTGGCTGGAAAGCCTGGTGCGCATCGCCGACTGGCGCGCCTCGGCGGACGAACAGGACAAGGCCCGGCAGCGCAAGACCCGGGAGGACGACCATGGGCAAGAGTGAACGGCACGAGCATGTCCTGAACGGCTGCGCGCCGGTTCCTCTGGCCGGCTATCTGAAGGCGCTGGGCGTCCTGCGCCTGATCGCCGAACACCCGGTTGCCGGACAGGCGGACAAGGACGTCGCCGGCTGGTGGCGGGACGAGGCTTTCCACCTCCGCACCCGGCTGACCGGAGAGGAATTGCTGTCCTTCTTCCTGGACCACTACCGGCCGAGCGCGGTGGTGGCGCCGTGGAACGGCGGCAGCGGTTTCTTCGCCGGCGACAACCGCGACGGCTTCGCGCCGTTGCGGGACAGCCCGGCGGAGCGCTTCGCCGGCCTCCGCGCCGCGATGGAGATCTGCGAGCGGGCACTGGCCGACGCCGGTCTCGTCGAACGCCCGCAGGGGGAGGCGAAGCTGTCCTTCGTCCTGCGCCTGCGCGGGCAGTTGCCGGACGAGGCGCTGATCTGGATCGACGCGGCACTCGCCCTGTCGCGCGACGACCTGCTGTTCCCGCCTCTGCTGGGCACCGGCGGCAACGACGGGCGGCTGGACTTCACGAACAACTTCATGCGCCGCCTCGTCTCGTCCAAGACGCCGCGCGGGTTGTTCGACGCGCAGACCGGCGCGCACCGGCCGGAGGCCGTGCCCATGCTGCGGGCCGCCCTGTTCGGCGACGCGACGGATGGACTGACCGACGCGGCCATCGGCCAGTTCGCCCCCGGTGCGGCGGGCGGCCCGAACTCCACGGCGGGATTCGAGGGCGCGCCCAACCTCAACCCCTGGGACTTCGTGCTGATGATCGAGGGGGCGCTGCTGTTCGCCGGCGCGCTGACCCGGCGGAACGAGAGCGCGCGCCAGTCCGGGGCCAGCTTTCCCTTCACCGTGAAGGCCACGGGCGCCGGCTGGGGCGGCATCGGGGTGGAGGACGAGGACGACGCGCGGGCGGAGTTCTGGGCACCTCTGTGGTCCCGCCCCGCCACCGCGGCGGAGATCCGGCAGTTCCTGGCGGAAGGCCGAGCCGTGCTGAACGGCCGCACCGCGCGTGACGGGCTGGAGTTCGCCCGCGCCGCCGCAGCGCTGGGCACCTCGCGCGGGATCGACGCCTTCCAGCGCTATGGCTTCGTCATGCGGGCCGGCAAGGCCTACCTCGCCACCCCGCTGGGACGCCGCCGGGTGACGGCCGTCGCGCCGCCGGCCGTGGCGCTGATCGCCGAGTTGGAAGAGGGGCACTGGCTGGAGCGGGTGCGATACCGGCTGCGCAAGGGTGAGGAAGGCGCGCGCGCCCGCATCCTGGCCCAGCGCCTGGACGACGCGCTGTTCGCGCTGACGGAGCCGGGCGCCGGGAAGCCGGAGGTGCAGGCAGCGCTGATCGCGCTGGGCGCGGTGGCGCGCTATCTCGCCGTCGCCCCGAAGGCGCGGGAAACCGTGCCCCCGCCCCCGGCCCTGTCCCCCCGGTGGCTGAGTCTGGCCGACGATGGCTCGCCGGAGTTCCACGTGGCCGCCGCCCTGGCGAGCCTCGGGCACCCTCCACCCAAGGCCGCCGAAGACGACAGGAAGCGGGAAGACCCGATCCTGCCGGTGGCCGCCCACGTCGCCCCGCTCGACCTCACCCAGCCGTTCAAGAAGGGCCCGGCTTGGTACGACGAGAAGCGCCGCAAGGCCGGCGCCCGCGACGGCCGGCTGGAGGTGGTGTGGGGCGATGGCGACCTGACGCGCAACCTGATCGCCATGCTGAACCGCCGCCTGATCGGCCGCACCGGGCGGGAGGAGGGTGTGGACGACACGTTGTGCGCCTCCACGGGCGCGCCGCTGTCCGCCGTGCTGGCGTTCCTCGACACGTCCTCCTTCGTCGACGCGCGCTGCGCCGCCTTGCTGGCCGGCTTGGTCTGGGTGCGGCCGGGGCGGTGGCGCCTGCATTCGCCTGGACGGGATTCGGCTGGACGGGGTTGGGCCGCCATGCCCCTGCCCTATGCCGTCCTGAAGCCACTGTTCACGCCCGCCGACCGGCTGCACCAGGAACGGACGATCGGGGAGCGCCGGCGCAGCCCGCTTCCCCGCGACCATGCGCTGCCCATCCCGTCGGGGCTCGTCGCCCGGCTGCTTCGCGGCGAGGTGGCGCCGGCCGTGCGCGATGCGCTGCTCCGCGCCCACGCCTCGGGCATCGCGTCGCCCTTCCTGGACAGCCGGGTCCGGGAGGGGACCTTCGCGATCGGAGCCGTCGATCCCCGCCGGCTTGCCGCCGCCCTGCTCATCCCCATCGACGACAACGGGTTGGACCGCGTGATCGAGCGTGCCTACCCGCAATCCAACGCAGACGCCAACGCCGATACGGAGACCGCCGACCATGCCGCTTGACCTCTCCCCCCTCGCCACCGCACCGCGCCTGCTGATCAAGGCGGAGCTGGAGCCTCTCCAGGGAAAGCGTTTCCAGCCGACCGGCTTCCCCAACCTCGGCCACGCGGTCTTCGCCGCACCGGATGGCCGCGGACGCATGATCCTGGTGGAAAGCGCCCAGAGCATGGCGAACCGCCTGGAAACCCTGTGCTGGAACGAAACCGCCGACGACTGGCAGCCGCCGCTGTCGGGCCTGCCCCTGGTCAAGGTCGTCAATGCCGACGGCGAGCCGCTCACCAACTCCGTGCTGGAGGCGCACCGGCTGAATTCCCCCTACATCCTGGAGGGCAAGGACAAGACGGTCTTCGACCTCCTGAAAGCTGAACTCGCGGCGATGGAGGAGGGCCGCGTCGATCTGCGCAAGCTCGCGCGCGTGGTGCTGAAGCTCGACACCAACGCGCTTCTGCACGGGCTGTTCCTGGCGAAGAAGGACCTGGCCGGAGGGCGCCTGCGCCTGCCGCGCGCGCTGTCCTCCTTCATCGAAGCGGAAGACGTGCGCGAGGCGGTCAGCGGCGGCGTGAAGAACGACAGCGTCAGCCCCAGCGGCGACGCGGCCAAAGGCTTCGGCAACGTGCCCTTCGCGCGCGAGGAATGGGTCGCCAAGCACATCTTCGCCTACTTCAACCTGGATCTGCAGCAGATCCGCGCCTTCGGCCTGGGCGTGACGGTCGAAACGCTGCTGGTGGTCCTGGCGCTCTACAAGATCCGGCGCTTCCTGGAGGGAAGCCTGCGGCTGCGCACCGCCTGCGACCTGGGGCTGGCCGGCGATCCCCGCGTGACCGCGCCCAAGGACTTCGCCCTGCCGCCGCTGGCGGAGCTGGAGGCGGCGCTGCCCGGCCTGATCCGCGCCGTGGCGGCGGAAGGGCTGTTCAACGACCCGCCGGCCCTGACCGTCACCTGGCGCAAGTGAGCCGCCCATGCTGGCGCTCGTCTTCACCTTTCCCGCCGGGCGCTACCACGCCACGCCCTGGGGCCGCCACGTCAACGAGGCGGACGTCGCCTGGCCGCCGGAGCCCTGGCGGATCCTGCGCGCCCTGGTCGCGACATGGTACCGCAAGGCGGATCGCGACGCCTTTTCCGGGGACGCCCTGGCCGCGCTGATCGACCGTCTGGCCGAACGGCCGCCCGACTATGCGCTACCGGAGTCGGTCGTCCACGCCCACAGCCGGCACTACATGCCGCAGGCGGCGGCCGGGGACACCAAGCTGGTGTTCGACGCCTTCGCCCGCTTCCCGGCGGGAGAGCCCATCGTGGCCGTCTGGCCAGATCTGACGCTGGAGGACGAGGCTCTCGCCCTGCTGCGCCATCTGGCGGAGCGCATCGGCTATCTCGGCCGCGCTGAAAGCTGGGCCGAATGTCGGGTGGAGACCGAAGACAAGAGGTGGACGATCAACTGCCGCCCGTCGTCGTCCGATGATCAGGACGGCGATGATGGCGACAGGAAGGATGGGGCCGAAACCGTCCGGATCATCGCCCCGCTGTCGCCCGCCGGGTATGCGCAGGAACGCACCCGCCTGCTGGCCGCGGCGGAGGCACAGGTGCTCGCTTCCTGGACCAAGCCCAAGCCGCCCACCGGCAAGGCCCTGGCGAAGCTGATCGCCCCGACCGCGGCGATCCTTCCGGAACGGCTGTTCGACGCGCTGGCGCTGGACACCGGCGACTTCCAGCGCCAGGGCTGGAGCCGCCCGCCGGCCAGCGGCGACGTTCTGTACCGCCGCGTTCCGCTGTCCCCCCTGCCCCGCCACCGCACGGGCCGGCCGAACCGAACGGAGACGAACCTGCCCACCGTCGCCCGCTTCCTTCTGGCCGGGCGTCCGCGCCCGCGCGTCGAGGATACGGTGAAGATCGGCGAGCTGATGCGGCTTGCCACGCTGGCCCGCTTCGGCTGGGACACCGATCCCGCGACGGGCCGGCGGCGACCCCGTGCGCCGGCGGTGTTCCTGGGAAAGAACGCCGACGGCCGTCCGCTGGCCGACGACCCCGCCCACGCCCACGCCTTCTGGCTGCCGCAGGATGCGGATGGGGACGGGTTCATCGACCATGTGGTGGTCTATGCGAATGGCGGGTTCGATGCCAAGGCCCGGGCCGCCCTCGATCAGGTGACGCGGCTGTGGATCCGGGAGCCGGACCGGGGCCGCCGATCCGAAGAGGAGACGGACGAGGCCCCGGACATCCGCCAGGAATGGCGGCTGGCACTGGAGGGGTTCGGCACGCCGAAGGACTTCGAGAACGATGTTCCATTCCTTCGTGAAAGCCGCACATGGATCAGCGCCACCCCGTTCCTCGCCTCCGGGCACCTGAAAGCCGGTGGGCGTTGTGCCGAGGCGCGGCGCCTGCTGATCCGCCGGGGAATCGTTCCGGCCGACCAAGCCCACCGGCTGGAGGTGACCGAGGAAAAGACGATCCGGATCAACGGGCGCGACCGCCTCCCCCTTCACTTCCACCGCTTCCGCGCCAGCCGCGGCGAAGCCCAGCTCGACACCGCCGGCACCTTCCTGCGCATCACCTTGCCCGAGGCGAAGCGGGGACCACTGGCGCTCGGCTACGCCTGCCATTTCGGATTGGGCCTGTTCATGCCCGCCGAGCCGAAGCCCGACGACTGACTTCCGGCATGGAGCCGCCGCGATGACCGACCAGTTGACCCTGCCCCTTCCCGCCCCGCCGGAGACGGATCCGGACCTGCCGGTGCCGGCGCGCATGGTGAACGAGTGGGTCCACTGCCCGCGGCTGGCCTATCTGGAGTGGGTGGAGGGCGCCTGGGCGGCCAACGCCGACACCGAGGAGGACAAGCGCGCCCACGCCCGCGTGGACGCCGGGCGCGGCACGCTGCCCCCGCCGGAGGAGGCCGACACCGCCCCGCCCTTCGAGCTGCGCTCCATCGAACTGGCTTCCGACCGGCTCGGCCTGATCGCCAGGATGGATGTCATCGAGGGCGAGGACGGCGTGCTGACCCAAAGCGCTGGCACCGCGTGTTCAAGGCGACGGGAGCCTATGGACGCTGGCTGCAGTTCTCGGTCCTCCAGTGCCGCCTGACGCCCCGCCGCCGCGCCGCGCTGGGCGCCCACTTCATGGGGGCTCGTGTCTCACCGTCATTGGCACGGAAGCCGGCCACGGCAAGCTGGAGCAGTTGATCCGTCCGGTGCGAGGCTTCCGCACTCCCCGGTAGTTTCAAAACCTGCCCTGCCTCAGCGGTCCAGCAGTTGCTTGACCGTGGCGCGGTCGGGCAGGGAGGGGATGGCGCCGGGGGCCGTGGTGGTCAGCGCGCCGGCGGCGTTGGCGAAGCGGCAGATTTCGTGCAGCCGGTCTGGCGCGAAGGCGGTGTCGACGTCCTCAAGAATACCGGCCAGGAGGGCGGCGACGAAGGCGTCGCCGGCACCGGTGGTATCCACGGTGGTGACGGCCACCCCCGGCACATGGCCGGACGCATCGGCGGTCAGGAAGGTGCAGCCGTCGCGGCCATGCGTCACCACCAGAAGGCGCAAGCCCCGATGCCACAGGCCGCGGCCGGCGGTGTCGGGGTCGGCGATGCCGGTCAGGAACTCCAACTCCTCGTCGCTGAGCTTGACGATGGAGGCGGCGGCGATGCCCTGACGGATCAGTCGCTCCGCCGTGTCGCGGTCGGGCCAGAGGGCGAGGCGCAGGTTGGCGTCGAAGGACACCAGCCGGCCATGGCGGTGCGCCGTCTCCACCGCCAGCAGGCTCGCCTCGCGCGCCGCCGGGTCGATCAGGCCGATGGAACCGGAATGCAGAAGACGGGCCGCAGCGATGGCATCGAGGTCGAGGTCGGCAGAGGAGAAGCCGGCCATCGGCTCGCCATAGAACAGGAACTCCCGCTCCCCCTCCTCGTCGAGGGAGACGAAGGCGACAGGGGTCCTGGCGTCGGGGACGCGGCGCAGGCGGGAGGCATCGACGCCGGCCCCGGTCAACGCGCCAGCAAGGAAGCGGCCGAAGCCATCCGCCGCCGTCCGGCCCATGAAGGCACTGCGCACGCCCAGCCGGGCCAGACCGACCGCGACATTGGCTGGCGCACCGCCCGGCGCCGGATCGAAGGCGCCGATCACGCCGGGCCGGGACGACCCGGCGGGCATGAAGTCGATCAGCACCTCGCCCAGGCACAGCACGTCGATGGGTTGCGATGCGGGGGGCGGCAAGGCGGTCATGGCGGGCAAGTTCCTCAGTTGGATCCGCCGGCATAGCGGGCGAGCACCGCGCGGGTGCCGTCCGTCCACAGGGCGCGCAGGGCGGTGGAGAAGGCGTCGCGGAAGGGCTGTGCCCGGCCGATCTCGCCGTAGATGTCCTCCTGGTCGAGCCATACGGCCGGCTCGCTGCGAGCCTGTGCCGCGACGCGGTTCAGGCGGTCCCAGTCGGGGTCGTTCGGCTCGATCGGCTGGCCGTCGTCGGTCGTCCCGAAGCAGTAGCGGCACCACAGCGCCGATTCCAGAGCCAGCCCCTCGATGCCGGCACCCGACTTCAGGCGATCGGCGATCGACGGGACGATGAATTTCGGCTGGCGGTTGGAGCCGTCGAGGCAGAGCCGGCGGATGGTGTCCTTGATCTTGGGATTGGCGAAGCGGCGCTCGATGATGCCGAAGTAGGAAGTCAGGTCGGTGCCCGGCACCGGCGGCACGGTCGGGATGATCTCGTCCCGCTCGACCTTCTGCAGGAAGGCACGGATCAGCGGGGTTTCCATCGCCTCATGCGCGTAGGTGATACCGAGCAGACCGGCGGGATAGGCGATCACCGCATGGCCGCCGTTGAGGATGCGGATCTTCATCGTCTCGAAGGGCGTCACGTCGGGGACGAACTGCACCCCCACCGCCTCCAGGGCCGGGCGGCCGGCGGAGAAGCGGTCCTCCAGCACCCACTGCGTAAAGTCCTCGCAGAAGACCGGCCAGTTGTCGGCGATGCCGAAATCGCGGTCGAGAGCCTCGCGCTCCTGCATGCCGGTGGCTGGCGTGATGCGGTCGACCATGCCGTTGGGGAAGGCGACGGCGCCCTCGATCCAGGTGGCGAGGTCGGCGTCGATGCCCTTTGCGATGCCCAGCACGGCGTTGCGGGTGACGACGCCGTTGTGGGGGATGTTGTCGCAGGACATGACGGTGAAGGGCACCGTGCCGGCGGCGCGGCGGCGGGCCAGACCGGCGACGATCAGGCCGAAGACGGTGGTCGGCCGGAACGGTGCTGCGATGTCGGCGCGGATCGCCGGATGGTCCGTGTCGAATTTGCCGGAGGCGTCGATGTAATAGCCGCCCTCCGTCACCGTCAGCGAGACGATGCGGATCGCGGGATCGGCCAGCCTGGCGACGATGGCGTCGCCGTCGCCGACCGGCAGCATGCCGATCATCGCGCCGGTGACGCGGGCGAGGCTCCGCGCACCGGATTGCTCCACCACGGTGGTCAGCCAGTCCTGACCCTCCAGCGCGTCGCGCATGCGCTGGTCCGACGGCATCACGCCGGCGCCGAGGATCGCCCAGTCATGGTCGCGGCCCCGGGTGAACAGGCTGTCGAGATAAACCGCCTGATGGGCGCGGTGGAAGTTGCCGACGCCGAAATGCAGGATCCCGGCGGACAGGGTGGAACGGTCGTAGACCGGCACCGATGCCCGCGCGGCAATGTCCGGGAGGGTGGCGGCGGAAAGGGCGATGGTCATGGCGGGGTCCTGCGGGGAGATCCCTCTCTCCCCCGGGATCGGGTCGGGTGAGGGAGATTCAGGGGGGCTGCGGCGGGCGGGAGCGGGAGTCGCGATGCTCCAGAGAGAGTTCTTCAGCTCATCCAGTTGCCGCCGTCGACGTTGTAGGTTTGGGCGACGATGTAGTCGGCCTCGGCGCTGGCCAGGAAGATCGCCATGCCGGTCAGATCCTCCGCGCGGCCCATGCGGCCGAAGGGGACGGCTTCGCCGACCATGCGCTTCTTCTCGCCGGGCTGGAGGCCTTCATGCCTGGCGAACAGGGCGTCGACACCGTCCCAATGTTCGCCGTCGACCACGCCCGGGGCGATGGCGTTGACGTTGATGCCGTGGCGGATCAGATTCAGACCGGCCGACTGGGTGAGGCTGATGACCGCCGCCTTGGTGGCGCAATAGACGGCCACCAGGGACTCGCCGCGGCGACCCGCCTGCGAGGCCATGTTGATGATCTTGCCGCCGCGGCCCTGCGCGATCATCCGCTTCGCCACGGCCTGCAGGGTGAACAGCGTGCCGGCGACGTTGATCGAGAACAGCCGGTCGTAGCTCTCCCGCGTGATCTCGACGATGGGGGCGAGGTCGAACAGGGCGGCATTGTTGACCAGGATGTCGATGCCACCCGCCCGCTCCACCACCGTGGCGACCGCCGCGTCGATGGAGGACTGGTCGGTCACGTCCAGCGCCACCGCATAGGCGCCGGGGCCGATCTCCGCCGCCGTCTTCTCCGCCGCGGCGACGTTGATGTCCGCGATGGCGACAGTGGCGCCCTCGCGCACATAGGCGGCGGCGAAGGCGCGGCCGATGCCGCGGGCGGCGCCGGTGATGATGGCGGACTTGCCGTCGAGACGTTTCATGGTGGAGCCTTTCATGCCACTTTCGCACCGGCGGCGACGGAAGACAGGGCATTGCCCTGGTCGTCGAAACGGTGGAGCTTTTCGGTTTGCGGCGTCAGCCAGACGCGGTCGCCGTGATGGACGGGGAACTCGCCGCCCGCCCGCGCCACCAGCGTGCCGATCCCTTCCACCTGCACATAGACGAAGGTGTCGGAGCCCAGATGTTCGGACACGGTGACGGTGCCGGACCAGCGGCCGGATTCGGTCGAGAGGGTCAGATGTTCGGGGCGGATGCCGATGCAGTCGGCGCCGTCGCCGCGCGCGGGCTCGCCCTCGATGAAGTTCATGCGGGGGAGCCGATGAAGCCGGCGACGAAACGGTTGCGCGGACGGCTGTAGAGGTCGATGGGGGAGCCCACCTGCTCGATCCGGCCGGCGTTCAGCACCACGATCTTGTCGGCCATGGTCATCGCCTCCACCTGGTCGTGGGTCACATAGATCATGGTGGTGCCGAGGCTGGCGTGCAGCTCGGAGATTTCCAGGCGCATGTTGACGCGCAGCGCCGCATCGAGGTTCGACAGCGGCTCGTCGAACAGGAAGGCGGTCGGTTCGCGCACGATGGCGCGGCCGATGGCGACGCGCTGGCGCTGGCCGCCCGACAACTGGCCCGGGCGGCGGTCGAGATAGCTGGTGAGGTTCAGCACCTTCGCCGCCGCCTCCACCTTGCGGTCGATGGCGGCCTTGTCCAGCCGGGCCATCTTCAGCGGGAAGGCGATGTTGTTGCGCACGGTCATGTGCGGATAGAGCGCGTAGGACTGGAACACCATCGCCAGCCCGCGCTGGGCGGGCGGCAGCACGGTGGCGTCCTTGCCGTCGATGCGGATGGTGCCGGACGACACGTCCTCCAGCCCGGCGATCAGGCGCAGCAGCGTGGACTTGCCGCAGCCGGACGGGCCGACGAACACCACGAACTCGCCATTGCCGATGGTCAGGTCCAGCGGCGGGATGACGGCGATGTCGCCGAAACTCTTGGTGACGCGGTCGAGCGTGATCTGACCCATAGCGGGTTCCCCCCTACTTCACGGCGCCGAAGGTCAGGCCGCGCACCAGCTGCTTCTGGCTGAACCAGCCGAGAACCAGGATCGGCGCGACCGCCATGGTCGAGGCGGCCGACAGTTTCGCGTAGAACAGCCCCTCCGGGCTGGAGTAGCTGGCGATGAAGGCGGTCAGCGGCGCCGATTGCGAGGCGGACAGGTTCAGCGTCCAGAACGCCTCGTTCCACGCCAGGATGATGTTCAGCAGCAGGGTGGAGGCGATGCCGGGCACCGCCATCGGCAGCAGCACGAACAGGATCTCGTCGCGCAGGCCGGCGCCGTCCATCCTTGCGGCTTCCAGGATCTCGCCCGGGATTTCGCGGAAATAGGTGAACAGCATCCAGACGATGATCGGCAGGTTGATCAGCGTCAGCACGATGACCAGACCGATGCGGCTGTCGAGCAGGCCGAAATCGCGGAACAGCAGGTAGATCGGGATCAGCACGCCGACCGGCGGCAGCATCTTGGTCGACAGCATCCACATCAGCACGTCGCGGGTGCGCTTGCCGGGAACGAAGGCCATCGACCAGGCGGCGGGAACGGCGACCAGCAGGCCGAGCAGGGTGGATCCCACCGAGATGACGACCGAGTTCCAGAAATGGAGGAAATAGTCGGAGCGCTGCTGGACCTCTGTATAGTTCTCCAGCGTCCAGTCGAAAGCGAGGAAGGTCGGCGGGGTCGCCACCGCCTCGGCCTCCGTCTTGAAGCTGGTCAGGGCGGTCCACAGGATGGGGAAGAAGATCACGATCCCGATGGTCCAGGCCAGAAGGGTCACGACCAGCATGCGGCGGTTGGTTGCAGCGCGCGCCATGGTCAGATGTCCAGGTTGCGGCCGATCATCCTCATCAGGAAGACGGCGACGATGTTGGCGAGGATGACGGCGACGATGCCGCCCGCGGAGCCGCCGCCGACATCGAACTGCAGCAGCGACTGGGCATAGACGAGGTAGGTGATGTTGGTGGTGGCGGTGCCCGGCCCGCCGTTGGTCGTCACGAGGATCTCGGCGAAGACCGACAGCAGGAAGATGGTCTGGATCAGCGTCACCACCGTCATCGCGCGGGCCAAGTGGGGCAGGATGATGTGGACGAAGCGGTCCAGCGCGCCGGCGCCGTCCATCTCCGCCGCCTCCAGCCGCTCGCGGTCGAGCGACTGCAGCGCGGTCAGCAGGATCAGCGTGGCGAAGGGCAGCCACTGCCACGTCACGATCAGGATGATCGAGGAGAGCGGGGCTTCGGCCAGGAAGTCGAAGGGCTGGAGGCCCAGCCCCTTGGCGATGGCGGCGAACAGGCCGTTCACCGGGTTCATCAGCATGTTCTTCCACACCAGCGCCGAGACGGTGGGCATGACGAAGAAAGGGGCGATGACCAGAAGGCGGACGATGCCCCGTCCCCAGAAAGGCTGGTCGAGCAGCAGGGCCAGCCCGATCCCGCCGGCGATGGTCAGCACCAGCACCCCGCCGACGAGCGCCAGCGTGTTGCCGAGCGCGGCGAAGAAGGCCGGATCGGTCAGAAAATACTGGTAGTTGAGCGTGCCGATAAACTCTTCCGTCCCCGGCATCAGCAGGTTGTAGCGGAGGAAGGAGAAGTAGAGCGTCATCGCGAGCGGGATCAGCATCCAGCCGAGCAGCAGGACGACGGCCGGAGACATCGTCAGGCGCGCGGCTGCACGCGAATGGGCGGTGGCCATGGCTCGACCCTTGGGTAACGACGTTGCGGGACGCGCGGTCAGGCGTGGCCGGTCACTTGATGTAGCCGGCCTTGGTCATCTCGCGGGTGGCCAGCGTCTGGGCGCTTTGCAGGGCCTGATCGGCGGACATCTGGCCGGCCAGCGCCGCGGAGAAAGCCTGCCCGACCGCGGTGCCGATGCCCTGGAACTCGGGAATGGCGACGAACTGCACGCCGGTGTAGGGGACCGGCTGGACCGTCGGGTGCTGCGGATCGGCGGCCTGGATCGACTTCAGCGTCAGGTCGGCGAAGGGAGCGGCCTTGCGGTACTCGGCATTGGCGTAGAGCGAGCTGCGGGTGCCCGGCGGCACGTTGGCCCAGCCCTCCTCCTTGGCGACGAGGTCGATGTAATCCTTGGAGGTCGCCCAGGAGATGAAGGCCTGCGCGGCGTCGCCCTTCTTGCTGCTGGCGGGGACCGCGAGGCTCCAGGCCCACAGCCAGTTCGACCGCTTGCCGAGGCCGGTGTCGGGGGCCAGCGCGTAGCCGACCTTGTCCGCCACCTTGCTCTGCGCCGGATTGGAGACGAAGGAGGCGGCGACGGTGGCGTCGATCCACATGGCGCATTTGCCGGACTGGAACAGCGCCAGATTCTCGTTGAAGCCGTTGGAGGAGGCGCCCGGCGGGCCGGCGTCCTTCATCAGGCCGAGATAGGTCGTCAGCGTCTTCTTCCACGCGTCGCTGTTGAACTGTGGTTTCCAGTTCATGTCGAACCAGCTGGCACCGAAGGAATTCGCCATGGCGCTGAGGAAGGCCATGTTCTCGCCCCAGCCGGCCTTGCCGCGCAGGCAGATGCCGTAGACCTCGCTCTTCTTGTCGGTCAGCTTGCGCGCCGCGTCGGCGACGAAGGCCCAGGTCGGCGCCTCCGGCATGGTCAGGCCGGCCTTCTCGAACAGGTCCTTGCGATACATGACCATCGAGCTTTCGCCGTAGAACGGCGCGGCATAGAGGGTGCCCCCGGTGGTCAGGCCGCTGCGGATGGAGGGCAGCAGATCCTCGACGTCATAGTTGGAGCCGAGCTTGGTCAGCGGCATCAGCCACTTTTGCTTGGTCCAGATCGGAACCTCGTAGGTGCCGATGGTCAGGATGTCGTACTGGCCGCCCTTGGTCGCGATGTCGGTGGTGACGCGCTGGCGCAGCACGTTCTCCTCCAGCGTCACCCAGTTCAGCGTGATGTCGGGATGGGCCTTGGTGAAATGCTCCGACAGCTTCTGCATGCGGATCATGTCGCCGTTGTTCACCGTGGCGATCGACAGAGTCTCCGCCTGGGTCGGGCCGCCGAGAACCGCGGCGACGGCCGCGCCGATCAAGGAAAGCGCACGCTTCATTCCTGTTTTCCTCCCCAATGTCCTGTTCGGCCGCGCCCCGGCTTTCATCCCGCCGGCCTCGGCGACCAGTCGCCCGGATGCATCTGCGGCATTCGGTTTGTATGGCGTACGAACACTATGGCGCAGGCAACAGAGGGGCGCAATAGATAAATCATATTGATTTTGATATTCACCGACGAGTCGCCGTCGCGGTTGCCATCGACACGGAGGGACGGTTGGGGGTGGCGTAAGGCGAAAGGTGTGTCGGAAAAGGGTTAGGCCGATTTTGCAGCAGATCTTGCCCCCTTCGGCTGCCGCTTGCTAGGGTGGCGAGGGGTCAAAGACGATCGGACCGGCAGCCATGATCGCGATCTGCCTCGATTAAATAAATCACTTTGATTTTATTAAGAGTGGTTGTTATACGGACTATCGTTCGAATGAGAGGCGGGAGGCGGCGGGAGAATGCGGGGCGGCGATACCACCGGGCTGCGCGCCTACAACGAACGGCTGGTCATGCATGCGCTGTTGCAGACCGGCATGCTGTCCAAGGCGGAAATCGCGCGGGAAACCGGGCTGAGCGGACAGGCGGCGTCGGTAATCGTCAACCGGCTGTTGGAGGACGGCCTGCTGGTCAAGCTGGACAAGGTGCGCGGGCAGGTCGGGCAGCCGTCCACCCCGATCGCGCCGAATCCGGAGGGGGCCTATTCGCTGGGGGTGAAGATCGGCCGACGCAGCGTCGAAGCGATCTTGATCAACCTGCTGGGCGAGGAACTCGGGGCGAGCCGCGTGCGCTACGACGCACCGCTGCCGGAGCCGACAATCTCCACGGCGATCGCCCAGGCGGTCGGGCTGCTGGCGCATCTTTCGCCGGCGGCCCGGTCGCGGGTGGTCGGGCTGGGCGTGGCGATGCCGGACGAGATCCACGCCTGGTCGGCGGAACTGGGGCTTGCGCCCAGGGCGCTGGACGGCTGGCGCGATGCCGACATTGGCGGCGCCTTCGCCCGCGAAACCGGATTGCCGGTGACGCTCTACAACGACGCGGCGGCGGCCTGTGCGGCGGAGATGATCGCCGGCCATGCAATCACCAGCCGCAGCGCGCTCTACATCTATCTTGGCACCTTCATCGGTGGCGGGGTGGTGATTGACGGGCGGCTCTATCGGGGGGAGCAGGGGAATGCGGGAGCCATCGGCTCGATGCCCACGGGTCCGGCCGGGCCGGGCAACTCGCCGGGGCAACTGATCCACAGCGCGTCCATCTTTCTGCTGGAACGGGAGTTGGAAGCTGCCGGGATCGACCCGTCGGCGGCGCTGTCGGCCGCGCTTGCCGATGGCAGCGGCGAGCGGGCGGACGCCATCTTCGACGCCTGGGCCGAAACGGCATGCGCCGAGCTGTCGCGCGCCGTCGTCTCCGCGCTCAGCGTCATCGATTTTCAGGAGGTGGTGGTCGACGGCTTCCTGCCGCCGTCCTGGCGCGACCGCTTCACGCACCGGCTGTCGGCGGCGGTGGAGCGCTTCAACCGGTCGGGGCTGAAGGCCGCGCCGGTGATTGCGGGATCGATCGGCCCGATGGCCCGCGTGCTGGGGGCGGCGATGTTGCCACTGAAGGCGCGGTTCTCGCCGGATACCGACTTGCTGATCCGGTCGGGCATGGCGCGGGATTTGATCTGACGGCTCAGATTGCCAACCGGTATCGGAATGGGCCCCCGGATCGGCTCTGAAAAGGGGCTCTGTCGCAGATTTGACGGTGCTGGGCTGTTGCTGGCTCTGGTTTCCTGATGACATCCGTCACCAACATGGCCGTCAAGGACCGGAATGCCGTCATCGCGGCCATCACTCTGCCGTAGTCCAACGGTCGGACCGAGGGCAGGTCACCAAGTTCAAGTTGGTGAATCGGCAGATGTATGGCTGCGGCAAGCTCGACATCCTTCAGGCGCGCGTCATCGGGGCCGGATGAGGTCGCACCATCAAATCTGCGGCAGAGCTCTTGTTCCATGCTCATTCGCACCGAGCTTGCATTCATTGCCAGCCGCCCCATTCGCGTCAGCGCTTACCGCGCAGATCAGGCTCCGAGCAAACAAATGGCCAATGGCTATTGGCGAAACGGCATTGGAGCCGACCCGTATTGCCGCCGCGCGAAAAGATAACAAATTCGGGATTTTCAATGATCCCGGCGGGAATAATTTATTCCTCTTCCGTCGCTTTTTCCGCTTTATCTCTGCCACTATGAAAGATTAAGAAGAATCGGGGAAACAAAACTACCGGATGGATTGCCTTGACCACGGGCACGGCACAAGCAGTTGTCTTTTACGGCATCGGAACGCTAGCCGCAGCCTCCACTCCGACCGCGGCAGCCGGTACGCGGCGGCGCAGTACCGCAAAGCCTTGAAGGATCACGGCATCGTCCAATCCATGAGCCGCAAGGGGAACTGCTGGGACTGAACCGCTCCGGATTGGTCGGAGGCCCCGTTTCTTGAGAGGATGGGGTCATCATGACGAAACAGGCATCACCCAAATACGCCCCTGAAGTCCGCGAGCGCACGGTGCGGATGGTGTTCGATCACGGCGGAGACGTTGCGGGGCTGGGGTCCGGGATGCGAACTTCCAGGTCTACGGGGTACGGAAGGTCTGGCGGCAACTGCGGCGGGACGGCTTCGACGTGGCGCGCTGCGCGGTGGCTCGCCTGATGCGGCGCATGGGGCTGAAAGGGGCGACGCGGGGCAAGACGGTGCGCACGACGGTCAGCGAAAAGGCGGCATCCTGTCCGCTCGACCGGGTGAACCGGCAGTTCCAGGCGCCACGGCCGAACGCCTTGTGGGTAGCCGATTTCACATACGTGTCGACATGGCAGGGCTTCGTCTCCATCGGCAGTATTCCTCCCGCCGAAGCCGAAGCACGCTACCATGCCCAAGCTGAGGACGCTGCCATGGCGGCGTGACTCGCCGAATGGCCTCCGACAAACCCGGAGCGGTTCATTCGCGCGCCACCTCGACCACGATGGTCAATCGGACGTGGATTGGCCAGGCTTCTGCCGGGTGAGGGAGGAGGGGATGCCTGGGTCCAGGGGGGTCCGATAAGAACGTCCATCGGGAGCCCCTGGAGTGCTCCCGTTGGATAGTATTTCACACCACCTCCAGCAGCAGCGTCGAGTTCGCTATCGGTCAACGCGACTGGCCTGCCAGCGGGCTGCTCCTTCTCGTCGGTCATGGACGGCGTGCCTCCGTGATGAAGAGTTGATGTCGAACGGCATCGTACTCCACGAGCCCGATTTGCGCTTGGCCGCCTGTCTCAGTTTGTTGACATCTCGTCCCACCAGCAGCCCGGCAGCTTCCCGGCGGCTTTTCTCATGCCCGAAGGGAGGGCGCCATACTCCAAACAGGACAGCCCCACCGTGCCGCGCCGCCACGCTCTCACCGATGCCCAGACCGAGGCGCTGCCGACGGCCGAGCCCGGCCTGATCCGCTACTGCACCATCAGCCCCGCCGATCTGTCCGTCGTCGCCGACTACGCCGTCCGCTTCCAGCCCCGATACGACCAGTTCGAAGCCCTGTACGCCATCTATGGCTTCCGGACCTTCACCCAACCGGACCAGCGCGAGATGGCCGAGTGGCTGCTGCCGGTGGCGCTGACCACCACCAGCGGCGTGGCGGCCGCCGGCCTGTTGCTGGAGGATGCGGCGCGCCATCGCGGCATCCGGCCCCAGCGTCATCGACCTCCGGGCGGCGGCCGCCTTGCTGCAAGCCGGCCCACGCCGCAGCCGGATGGCCGCGCCATGGGCCGGGTCCGGCGGGAGGTCACGACACGCTGCGATGCGGGTTCGCGAGGAAGAACCGCAGCATCTCCCGCGAGGCGTCCGGCCCGCGCGGATCGGTGTAGGACCCGGCCGGACTGCCACCGGCCCAGGCATGACCGGCGCCGTTGATGGACCACTGCTCGCACAGCACCCGACCGGAGCCGTCGGCGTGCAGGGTGCGGCTGTAGCCGTGCCCGCCGGACACCGTGCCGCGCTCCACCGTCGCCTGCGTCCCTTGCACACCCGCCGTCGACTGGGCCACGACATCGTCGCCGTTGCGCGGGTGGACCGTGGTGTCACGGTCTCCGTGGAAGACGATCGTCGGGACCGGGGCGCCGGACCGCCGGACCGCCACTCCCCCTCCCTGGCGCATGGCGGCAAAGGCGGATGGGAGGTCGCGGGCCGCCCCATGCGGCAGACCCGAGTGCACGCCGACGGCGGCGTAGAGGTCCGGATAGGTCGCGGCCATGACGGCCGCCGCCGCCCCGCCGGCCGAGAGCCCGGCGATGTAGACGCGGCCCGGGTCCACGCCGTGATCCTGCATGATCCGGCGGGTGATCCCCGCGATCAACGAGGGCTCGCCGCGGTCGCGCCGCTGGTCGTCCGGGCTGAACCAGTTCCAGCACCTGTTGGCGTTGGCCGAGGACGGCTGCTCCGGGTAGGCGACGAGGAAACCGTGCTCCTCGGCCAGCGCGTTCATCCGCGTGCCGGCCGCGAAATCGTCGGGCGACTGGGTGCAGCCGTGCAGCATGACCACCAGCGGAAGCGGCTCTCCGCCGCGCCGGTTGGCGGGGACATAGAGCTTGTAGGCGCGCGCTCCCGCCTCGTTGCGGTAGGACGCCGTGGTGAAGGAGGCGCCGTCCGGCAGCGGGTCGGCCGCGGGCCGCATGGCGCCGCCGCCGAGGTCCGGGCCATCCGGCATCACGCGCCTGGCGAGATCGCGCAGCGTCTCGCCCAGACCGGCCCGGGGCCTGGGATGGAACCGGCCGGCGGATGCCCCGGCGGACGTCGCCGTCGCGGCCCGGTGCGGCGGCGCATCCGCCACCCCCACCGTGACGGGGTTCACGTCGATGGTGGCCGGGGAGCCGGCGCCTGCCGGGTCGGAAGCCGCGCTCACCCCCTCCCCCGTCAGCAGGCGCTGGATGAGGGCGGTCGCGTCGGCGAGCTTGCCGGCGCGGGTGAGGCGCGTCGCCTCGGCCATACCGCTGGGAAATCGGTCGGTCATATCGGTGCTTTCTGTGCTCGGACGCGGGCTCGCTGGGAGACCCGGCCCGGTGTCCTTTCAGGGATGCGGCGGGCGGCGGGTGCCCTACCGCATACGGTCCGCGAGGGCTGCCTTGACGGCGGCGCTGGCATGCAGCGCCCCCAGCACGGCAACCGAGGCGATGGTGGCGCGGGCGAGTTCGGGGGTGACGTCCTGGGCGATGCTGGCGAGTCCCAGGACGCGGATGTCGAGCCTCTGCCCGGCGTCCCGCGCGGCTTCGAGGTCCTCGCGGGTGTAGTGGCGCAGGCCGAGGTCCACGCTCTTGCGCGTCACCGCCTGCCGCACGGCGTCGCCGTGGCGGTCGATCTGATTGCGGATGGCGGTGCGGATGAAGTCGGTGCGGTTCGCGTAAAACCCTTCCTGCACCAGCAGATCGATATGGCCGAGATCGACGTAGCCGAGATTGATCGTGATCTTCTCGCTGTCGCCGCCCTTCGGCCTGATCTCGTGCACGTTGTCGACCATCTGCTTACCATCCTTTCACCATCCGCCTGGATGGTAAATGGGGACACGCGGCGGGCGATCAAGTCGA